>JAKOEO010000003.1:45570-87492 GCA_022321325.1 Candidatus Magnetominusculus sp. LBB02
GCATATGAGAGCATGGGATTTGGATACTCCGAGGATATGATTAAATTAGTGGAACAGGAGCTTGACGACCTAAGAGAAGAGGCCGCAATGAACAATGTGGAGTGCACAACTGTGATTAAGCGGGCAGAGCAAGTGCATGACGCAATCATAGATGAGGCGCAAAGCAATAAAATTGATATAATCATCATGGGGCGCTGCGGCATGACCGGACTAAAGAAATTCATAATGGGCAGCGTCACTGCTAGGGTAATAGCCAACGCGATGACAAATGTACTCGTAGTACCCAAGGATTCAGAGCTAAGAGGCGAGTCATTATTAGTGGCCTCTGACGGTTCCCAATTCAGCGACTGCGCAGTGGATGAGGCCATAGAAATGGCAAGTCGCTGCCCTGTTGTAAAGACGCTGACGGCGGTCTCAGTTGCCGCCGATAAGGACGGCATAGGCAAGGCAAAGGACATTCTAAGCAATATTTCTGACAAGGCCGCAGCCAAAGGGGTAAAGGTAGAAACATTCCCGCTCGTAGGACCGCCCTATAAGACACTAGTAAACGCCTCATTGGAGATGGGGGTGGATATGATTATCATGGGCAACTATGGCAGTACGGGGCTTGCCAGCGTATTTCTTGGCAGCGTTGCCGAAAGGGTAATCGCCCTCAGTATGTGCGCGGTATTAGTTGTCAAGGGGGGCGTAAATTAAGATTATCAAACTTGTGGCCGCAGCGGGCATGCACTGCCCTGCTGTGGTGCATTAGTCCATCCCATTTCAAGCAGCGCAGGCATTAAACTGCCCTTTCCAATACTAAGGAATTGATGGTAAATTCTCCAACTCCAGTATAGTATATGACACATCTGACCGTTGCGCCTTTCGTTATCGTAAAGTTAAGCGGCAGGGACACATGGGCGGCATTGGCCTCTGTCACAATGTCGCCTGTGTTAAGCAGGACTATATCAGCCCCGGACTCTCCGTGTTGCAGGGTCAATGACTCTATATCCATTAGGCCAATTTGCCTGCCCCCCATGCCGCCGTTAGGAAGATTATCGCCGCTGAAGTTCAATGTTGCCCTGTACCGCCCTTTAGGCAGCTCTATGGAAAAGGCCGCAAATAACTGAGGATAGAGTAAGCGGTCATCGTGCGAGATGGTTACACTGCCGCCGTTAAGAGTCATCGCCGGCTGCTGTGAAAGATAGGCATAGTCAGCCATTAAAGTGAGCATGGCCTTTTTACCCGTCGTGAAATCCCAGATGTCTGCGGCATAACGGTTAGCTGCGCCGACCTTTTCGTTGAAACCGCTATGTGCATCGTAGAAATAGATCTCATAGCTATTGCCGGGGCAGGACAATGTCTCGGTTGGCTTGCCGAATTGTTGTTCGATAAGCTGTGAGTCCAGCGAGTTTACAACGATAAAGTTATAAAAAGGTTTAGCGTAGCCGGGCATATTGCGGCCGGTATACCAATCAATATTGTTTATCCAATGGTAAGATTTCAGATCTTTAGTTAAGGCATAGAGCCTGATACCTTTTTTCGAAAATATGGTTGCGGGTTTAGAGTTCCAGTAATCCGACAGGCCGAAGGACAGATTGTATTTATCCTTTAAGTTATCCAGACATTGGGCAAGTGGCAAATTGTATGACAGCACTTGAGCGGGCATGGTCTGCGACATGGGGGATGAGTCATGGACAATCACCACCGACATAAGCGCAATAATGCCTGCTATCACTCTTTTTTGGTAAAGAATGTTTCTGAGAAATTTCAGTCCGTTTGCAAATGCTATGATGACGAACAAATATGCCGGCAGTGCAAAATATCTTGGCACCAGGAAATTAAGCTTTTGTGTAAGCAAATATGCCGCTATAGTCACACTGCAAAGGAAAAAGTAGAAAATGCCTGCTATTGCCGTCCCGTCCGCATCCTTCTTCCATCTGCCCGACATAATCGAAAAGAATATCAATATGCTTATAAACCATGCTGTAAATAACGCTATGGATTTCACCTTGTCAGACTCAAAGCTGCATTTAATGTTCATAAGCATGTTATGCAGGCTCATATCACCGTTAAGATAGTCAAAAACAGGCATTATATTTATATACTTAGTGAGAATAAAACCCATAATAAGGTACACAATATAACCTCCCACAAGCACCATCATAAAAGGCAGAACTTTCTTTTTGGAGACCATACCCGCAAAGACAGCGGCAAGACACGTCAGTATGGCTGGAACCATAAAATACACTATGATGATTCTGTCCGAATAAATATCAACCGCGTAAAAGAGAGTTAACAGGCAGGAAATGGCTAAAGCGGCTGTTCTGGAGCGATTAGACTGGATAGGACCAACGCACAGCCCGACAAGATATGCCAAAGAAAATATCGAGATTATAACCGTGCTCATGTGGAAGGACATTCTATATATCTGGGCTTCACCTGGAACGAACCTATCGGTAATTAACAAGGCGGTCGTGCATAGGACGGCATATATATATCGGTTATGCCGTTGTCAAAAGGAAACAGTCTCCGGTACAAATACTTTATGGATAACTGCAGGAGATATATCTGAATTACGCAGTAGATAAGGGGCGTCATCCTGAAATCAGTAAAAATCAGGTCGAGCATGAAAGAAAGACAAATGTCTGGAAAGAAATACGGGGTAGGTCCAAACTGCCAATGACCAATTAATTCTAAAAAGGAGGCATTGCTGTCGTACAAGTCGCGAAACAGCGCATGAGGATAGACCATATCGGCATTGAAGAAAGACCCTGGAACTCCACGGACATACCGCAAAACAGCATATATTATGAGTACACAAGTCAGGGTGAATAGCACGTTGGAGATTTTCTTCCCCCAACCATGCTTTATTGATACTTTATCCACCGATGTACTCACCGCCCCATACCGCCATAATTTTCTGATTGGCCTTTCCCTGATAATAAACCATTATATGATAAATCAGTTAAAGAATGAAAACGCCAAAGCGCAGCCACTATTGGCAGGGTTGAAAAAAACCGTCTTCAACTGGTATAATCACCTGAAGACTAAGGTGACAGCGCAAGTGCGTTGACTGCCGCTATGGCGGCTTTAGTATTTACATAAGCGGGAGAGCTGATATGAAAACATTAATTGCCGATGATAGCTTTTCAATTCGTACCGCAATGCAGCGTTTTCTGCATGCGTATGGAGAATGTAACGTGGCGGTAGATGGCAAGGAGGCGATCGAGGCATTTCAGCTGGCACTCGAACAGAAATCCCCCTACGACCTGATCTGTTTGGACATGATGATGCCAGGAATGAATGGGGATGCGGCGCTTAAAAAAATACGAGAAATTGAAAGGTCAATGGGCGTCTCGCCAACAGATGAGGTAACGATAGTGATGATTACGGCTGATGGCTCCCCTAAGAATGTACTGAAATCCTTCTACAAAGACGGCTGCTCGGGCTACGTGACAAAGCCCATCCGTTTTGAGAAACTAACAGAGCTTATAAAGAAATTAGGTCTTATAAGCTGACCCCCCTAACTCCGCAACAAAGAACTGTCTCCACCTGGCTTGCCCTGTCGTCATTCCGGCTTGTCCGGAATCTTCTTTGGCCGGATGATGTGCATAGGCAGATTCCGGACAAGCCGGAATGACAGCCTAAGAGTAAATTTACTATTACTTGGTGCGAAAGTTCACTTAGAAATGTCGTGGAGTGAGAAGCTGACCATGCGTGTCAGCATAAAGATTCCCATTTTGGGGAAATATAGAGATTTCGATACCCCTGCTGCCGCATTTTGATATGAGCCAAATTAAGCCTGCGGCGGCGGGTTTTTCCTCTTGTATTTCTTGCTAAATTTATTAAACAGGCCCTCAATAGCATGTAAGATCACTAGGTCCGGCCTTCGCAGCAGCATTCGAGGCTGCGAGTACCTCATCACTGCCCTTATCTGCTGTCTCCTGTCAGGCTTATAGCAGTGTATCGGACATTTAGAACACGTAGGTTTGTCGTTTTGATATATGCACTTATCGAGGCGCTTATGGGAATACTCAAGCAGTGGCGCGCATTCGGGGCAGAGGCCGCCATCTTTCTGATGCTGCTTCTTACAATAAAACCCAATCATTCTCGCAACGGTCTTCTTTTCGAACTCTATCCGGCTGCCGCTAAACATCTTCCCCTGTCTTTTCGGCATATATGCCGATGTCCCTGAATTTATTATGCCTTGCCTCTATGAGCTTCTCTATAGGCTGAGCCCTTAGGGCTTCAAGCTCGGTAAGGATATATTTTTTGACGCCGACGGCGGCCTCTGCGTGGTCTCTGTGTGCGCCCCCCTGTGGTTCTTCTATTACCGCGTCTATTATGTTAAAACCCTTCAAATCGGAGGCGGTCAATTTCAAGGCCGACGCCGCTCGCGCAAAATCGTCCTGATTCAGCCCCTTCCCTGTATTCCATAGTATGGCAGCGCAGCCCTCCGGCGATATCACTGAATACACAGAGTGTTCAAGCATGGCAAGCCTGTCGGCCACACTTAGCGCCAGCGCTCCGCCGCTTCCCCCCTCCCCTATGACTATTGATATTATTGGCACTTCAATAGAGAAACACTCCATCAGGTTCGTGGCGATTGCCTCTGACTGTCCACGCTCCTCTGCCCCAATGCCGGGAAACGCCCCCGGCGTATCTACAAACGTTACTATTGGAATATCAAAGCGCTCTGCCAGTCTCATCACGCGCAGCGCCTTTCTGTAGCCCTCCGGATGTGGCTGGCCAAAATTTCTGATGATACGATTCTTTGTCCCCCTGCCCTTCTGATGACCGGCTATCATCACTGAAATGTTATCAATTACGCCAAAGCCTGCTATAATGGCCGGGTCATCGGAATATCTTCTGTCGCCGTGAAGTTCGGTGAATTCGCTCGTAATCCTCTCTATGTAGTCAAGCGTGTAGGGACGTTCGGGGTGTCTGGCAAGCTGGCATTTCTGCCACGGGCTTAGGCCCTGGAATATCTCCTTCCTGAGATCCTGCAGCTCTAAACGCAGAGCGGACAACTCGGCATTCTGCCCATTAGCCCCGCCAGTTTGCGTCAGCTCCTCTATCTTCAGCTCAAGCTCTTCTATAGGCTTTTCAAAATCTAAATATACATTCATGCAGTTAGTTTAACTCAACGGCACCCTTGTGTGTCAACGACTCCAGAGCGTCAATTAAAACAATGTCGTTAGAGGCACAGTATGAGGTTGCTATCACAGTCTCCTGCATCTCATCGCAGATGCGCAGATAAACCGGAAGGACGCCTTTAGCGGCAGCCCCTGTCAGCGCTCCTTTAATCTTTACAAACGTATCGCGGCTGCAGTGCGCCTTATTAAGCGTTATCTCCATCTTAGAGTATCTCTCGTCCAATGCCTTCTGAATATCCTGCACGGCGGAGACTATTATCTTGTGCCCCTTTTCGGAGGAGTCGTGCCTGCCTGTAATAATGACGATAGCGTCTTTTTTCAGCAGAGACTCCGTACACGTAAACGTGTCGGAAAACACAATCGCCTCTACAGCCCCGTCGTCATCCTCTATATTTAGTATTGCCATCTGTCCTTTTTTGTCCTTTAACTGCTTCTTTTTAATTGAGGTAATAATGCCGGCAACGCGTACGTCTTCGTTTGTTGGGCAGTTGTCAAGGGCAGACATTTTTGTGATTTTAATCCTTTTAAGCTGGCCTTCATATCTCCTTAAGGGATGGCTTGAGATGTAAAAGCCAAGCGTTTGCTTTTCAAACCCCAGTTTTTCGTTTTCCTGCCATTCATATAGCTCGCCAGTTTGTTTAACATCGAGAGGGTCGCCAAAGAGCGACGGCATAACGCGCGTTCCCGTTAGAAGCATATCGAGACTGTCATAGGCCATCGCCCTGGATTTAATCAGCAGGTCAAACGCACCGGCCTTTATCAGGCTCTCTATGACCTTCTTATTTACCTTGCGCGAGTCCACCCTGTGAATAAAATCCTCTAACGATATAAACGGCCTTCCTCCCTGACGCACCTCAAGAATTGATTCAATGGCGGCGCTGCCGACGCCCTTAACCGCCTCAAGGCCGAAACTAATCGCCTTCCCTATGATTGTAAACTTGCTGTGGCTCCTGTTTATGTCAGGCGGCAATATCTCTATGGACATCTCACCGCATTCCTTGATAAACTTTACTACCTTCTCAGAGCCATCTTCGCATGACATGTTGGCCGCCATAAACTCAACAGGGAAGTGCGCCTTCAGATATGCCGTCTGATACGATATGTAGGCATAGGCCGCCGAGTGGGACTTATTAAACCCGTACTTAGCAAACAGGGCCATGAGATCAAATATCTTAACGGCCATCTTCTCTTTTATACCGTTATTGACAGCCCCTGCAACAAATGTGTCCTTTTGTTTGTCCATCTCGTGGCTTATCTTCTTACCCATCGCCTTTCTAAGTATATCGGCCTGTCCCATTGAAAAGCCCGCGAGTTTATTCGCTATTCTCATAACCTGTTCCTGATAGAGAATGACGCCGTATGTCTCGTCAAGAATTTCTTTTAACTGCGGCAGGTCATACTGGACTGGTATCTGGCCTTTCTTTCTCTTAATAAAATCATCTATCATGCCGCTGCCAATAGGCCCCGGCCTGTAAAGAGCCACAAGCGCTATAAGGTCTTCAAAACGATTTGGCTGCATCTTTACAAGGATGTCTCTCATGCCGGGGCTCTCAAGCTGGAATATCCCAGTGGTAAGCCCCGAACTTAACAAATCATACGTGGGCTTGTCATCGAAGGCAATACGCTTCATTTCAAAGTCAATCTCTTTTTCCTTTAAATATTCCATGGTCTTATGAATAACGGTAAGGGTTTTAAGGCCGAGGAAGTCAAATTTCAACAGGCCGATTTTCTCTATCGAGTTCATATCGAACTGCGTGATGACGGCGTCCTCAGAGGGATGTTTATAAAGCGGCGTATAATCGGTAAGCGCTGTTGGAGATATAACGACGCCGGCGGCGTGTGTGGATGCGTGGCGGCAGAGGCCCTCAAGGCGCATGGCGATATCAAGCAGACGGCGCACATCTTCTGATTTATTATATGCGCCACGCAGTTCCGGCTCGGCCTCAAGCCCCTCTTTGATAGTTATATTGAGGGTTGCCGGAATGAGCTTTGCAATCTTATCCACCTCTGAGTAGGGCATGGCAAGGGCGCGTCCC
Source organism: Candidatus Magnetominusculus sp. LBB02 (assembly GCA_022321325.1). Classification (GTDB taxonomy): domain Bacteria; phylum Nitrospirota; class Thermodesulfovibrionia; order Thermodesulfovibrionales; family Magnetobacteriaceae; genus Magnetominusculus; species Magnetominusculus linsii. The sequence continues at coordinate 52,745 of JAKOEO010000003.1, forward strand.
ACATCACGAATTGCCGCCTTGGCGGCCATAGTGCCAAATGTGATAATCTGCGCTACGTGGTCTTTGCCAAACTTATCTGCGGTATAGGTAATCACCTCGCCGCGTTTGTCCTTGCAGAAATCCACGTCAATATCAGGCATACTGATTCTTTCGGGATTGAGAAAGCGCTCAAACAAAAGATTATATTTAAGCGGGTCAATATCAGTAATATCGAGACTGTAGGCGATGAGGCTGCCTGCTGCGGAGCCTCTTCCAGGGCCGACCGGAATGTCCTTAGTCCTCGCATAGTTAATAAAATCCCAGACGATAAGAAAATATGAAGAGAAACCCATCTTTTTAATTATCTTTAACTCGGTCTCAAATCTCTCCGCATATTCCGGGGTGATAGTGCTGCCCATTTTTTTCTTTATGCCCGTGCGCGCAAGCCTCTCCATGTACTCATCCGGGGTCAGGCCGCCCTCGATTGTGTATTGCGGAAGCATATTTTTATACAGCTTAAACGTAAGATTGCATTTGTCGGCCACTTCCAAGGTGTTCAGCACGGCCTCCGGTACCTCAGCAAACGCGGCCTTCATCTCATCCGGGGATTTGAAATAGAGACCGTCTGTCTTGAATTTCATTCTGTCTGTGTCATAGACGGTCTTGCCGGTCTGAATACACAGGAGAATATCATGGGCAACTGAGTCCTCTTTCTTTAGATAATGCGTGTCGTTTGTGGCTACAAGCTTGATATTCAGCTCCTTAGACAGCTCAATCAGTTTTCTGTTAACGTCAATTTGTTCGGGGATGCCGTTGTCTTGAATTTCGAGATAGAAATTTCCCGGCCCAAGAATATGTTTATACCTGAGAGCGGCCTCTCTGGCGTTGTCAATCATATCGCGCTGAAGGTAGTATGGCACCTCGCCTTTGAGACAGGCGGTCAGACCGATGAGGCCGCCGCTATACTGTTCAAGCAGGTCCATGTCAATACGCGGCCTGTAGTAAAACCCCTCCAGATATGCCTTTGAGACAAGCGACACAAGATTCTTATAGCCATCCATGTCCTTGGCAAGCAGGATAAGGTGAAAATATGAACCCTTGCCGTTATTGTTCCCTCTGTCAAGACGGCTGCCCTGTGCGACATAGACCTCGCAGCCGATGATAGGCTTAATACCGGCGTCAATGCACTTCTTATAAAATTCGATAGCGCCGAATAGATTGCCGTGGTCGGTAATGGCAACGGCGGGCATCTTAAATTCGACGGCCTTTTGGACAAGCTCATCTATTCGTACAGCCCCATCGAGCAGGCTATACTCCGTATGAAGATGCAGCGAGACATAATCCGAGTGGTGCATGACAGGGGTAGTTTACCTGATTGCGCCGGTTAGGTCAATAGTATTATTGTTATACATGTGCATATATTGCCACTCTAATCTCCGGCCAGTCTTTTCATAAATTTTTTCAGAAACACCATATTTCACGAAATATTCTACTGTCATCTGACGATTGATGTTCAGCAAATAATTGAATTGCTCAATAGCCTCGTCAATGTGGTTATAGTCAAGTAATATATTGCCAAGATTAAATCGCGCAAGAAAACAAATCATACTTTTCGCATCCTTCTCATTACTTAATGCTAATTGATAGTATCTGATAGCTTCCAGATAGTTGTCAATCTTATTGTAAACATTGCCCAATCCTAAATAGGCATTTCCTGAATATTGTTGACTGACTCTCAATACATAATTATAGTGTTTGATTGCCTCGTAATATCTACCTAATTGAGCCAAGTTATTGCCTATATTTATATCTACTTCATAATAGCCTTGATTTAGTTTATATACATTCTTTAGCATACTGATGGCATCTTCGGCTTTACCCTGCCTCATTAATATAGAACTCACCGTTTGGATAGTATTTACTGATTCCTCCGTGTAATTATTTGCTAATTGCAATCCCTTTTCAACTTCTATTATGGCATCATTTTGCGGTAATATTTTCGCTATTTCAAAATATGTATCGGCGTATTGAGGGTTTGTATTCATTGCCAAACGATACTCCCTGACTGCCGCATTGTAATCGCGTTTAAGCGCATATATTTCACCAAGTTTACATCTGGCTATAAAATTACCTGGGTAAATATTAAGAGACTGCATTACCATACCTATCTCTTTATTACTATTATAAGAATATTGCGATGTTCTATAATATTGGCTTGACAGATATTCTTTCAGCATCGAACTAATCCTATGATCTTTCTTATATTGCTCTCCTATAGTACTCCATTGACAGTATATACTCACTAACATAATTACTACGATAAGTAACAATACGGTTGAATAAACCCTTATATTGGGAACTGCTACAAAGCCTCTTTCTCTGTAATTATATAGGTTCGGCTTGAAAACTGATTCTATAAGGACAAATGAAATCCATGACAGCAGGAATGTAATAAATATGACTAAAATTAAACTCAAAGAAGAATAAACCAACATATCCAATAAGATATCGTCTCGGATTAAACCATGAGAGATAAAATAGTTTACAATCAATTCGACAAATCCAGATATTTTGATAGCACTAGTGGGTGCCATAGATACACACCATAGGAGATTATTCCAAAATATGTCAGCAGTTTTGATATAAACGATTTTCCACTGCCGGGCTCATCGGTTTCAGACGGCAATTCCAGAGAGAATATTGATATACTGAACAACAACGCCATTATAACTACAGATGTCTTGTCCATATGTTGCACGTAAAATATAAAAGACAATACTTGAGCAGCGGCAAAAGATAATGCAGCGGTTAATCCACTAAAGCGAAATCTTTTGGCACCGGTTAGTCTCAGTATAATATTTATTGAAAATCCTATTATAAATAAAAACAATTGAGACAACAATGTATGTATGTATGTAGCTGCATCGCTTAAATAATTAAGCGAAAACAATATAACAATTGATAGAGAAACCAAAACCATGTTCTTTCTTGATACATTTCTGAATAATATGAATATAAACGGAAATATTAAATAGAACTGCATCTCATAGGCAATAGACCACGCAACACCGTTTATGTTACACCCTGTTATGTTGCTTATGAAAAATAAATCATTAAATAAATTTATTGGATTTTTATCTACAGGTTCTGAACTGAAAACAAAATAAACTAAATCTGTAATAAATAATAGCGGAACAATTCTAAGGAATCTACTTTTATAAAACCTTTTGACGCCTTTGACATTAAGCTCATATTTCCCATCGTAAAAAAGCTTGCCCATCAAATAACCGCTTAAAATAAAAAAACATTTAACGAAATTATTACCGTGATTAAAAGTCAGAAAGTTTATTAAAGGTTCATAAAACTTAACATAGTCAACACTTCCATATTTCTTGAAAATATATATGACTATATTTCGAAAACAAATTGCATGTCCAAACAGTACGCCAATAGATAATATTCCGCGCAGCATCAGCAGCCTGTCATATTTTTCTAAAGTAACTCTTTCGTAACTCATATTTATTTAATTTGAAGACGCGATAGCAGTGGTAAATTATTAATGAGTACGTAAGTATGAGGAGATGGTCTCTCACAAAATGGCCTTTCATTCCGGGTTGCCTTGTTGTCATTCCGGCTTGTCCGGAATCTGTTTCTACACATCCTCAATCCAAATAAGATTCCGGACGAGCCGGAATGACGGACTAAGGTAAATCCATTGCGATGCAGATCAACCTTTGGGTTGTCCAGCTTTCCCAGCAAACAGGCCATTAAAAGCCGCACTCCGGCGCGGTTGCTGGAACATCGGCACACATAATCAACGCGCGCGCGTATCATTTCATTGTCTATAACTATTTCGTCATGCGTATTGGATGCCTTTTCATAAACACGCTGCAAAATTTGATTGGCGCCCACTAGAATAAACCTTTACCTTTCAAAGATTCAGGGTCGTAGTTTGTCCATAGGATTTCTCTGCGGGTGTCCTTGGTAGAATGAATAGTCCGCACTGCTCCAACGGTCTTAAACCACTTCGTGTTTGGGTATAAATCTGCCATCAATGGATGTTCATAGCCAGATAGGGCAACCTTGCCGCGGCACTTGTTTAGAACTGCGGCAAGCTCACAGTGCTGTGCCTCGTCCATTTCAAAGCCATAGGCCTTAGAATCGCCGCGAGTTGCATGAATATACGGAGGATCACAGTAAAACAGCGTACCGCTGCTGTCGTAAAGTTCTATTATATCAGTTGACGGTCTGTTTTCAATCTGCACTCTTATAAGACGCTGCGCTATTTCGTTAAGGACATCAAACCCGCCTAACCACCGCGACACTACTCCTGACATTCCGGCGCGGCTGGTGTCTTTACAGTTCGCCCATCTGCCAAGTGAGGCCGTTTGTGCAAGCCCAGTCCTTGTTTGCCTCGCCCGAATGTAGAAACGGCGGGCACGCTCAACATCGCTTATGCCTTTTGTATCTCCATATATAGCCTGATGATATTCCTCGCGGGAAAACGGCGTTAGCGAGATGGCTCGTATTATCTCATCCTCTCGATCTCTAAGAACGCGGAAAAAATTAACAACATCCCCGTCTATATCGTTATAAGTTTCAACAGGGGATGAGCTGCGGTTTAGCAGTACAGCCGCCGAACCAGAAAAAGGCTCACAATAGTGATGACATTCAGGCAGAAGTGGAAGCAGCCAATCGAGATGACTAAATTTCCCTCCATACCAGCCAAAGACTATGAGCCGCCGCCGTCTCCATAAGTACACGACATTGGACGATTGAGGGGACGATTCAGGGGAAGATGCCGGAGATTGTTTCCCGTCTAAATAAATTGGCGACGCTGAACGTTCCATTTGCCCTGCCTTCGTTGTCGCAGTTTTACATGCATTGAAATATTGAAACTGCAATTAATTTCTATTTCAGAATGACATGCTACCATACTTTTGACTATAACATATCTCAATTAGTAAAATCAAATTTTGTCTCGACCAAAGTCTTATATTGGGACTTGGGCTGTCATTTCCCCGCTGCAAAATGTTATTACAAACCACCATGAGGCATATTATATTCATCATCGCTGCGGCACTTGGCTCTTGCGAGAGGGGGCCTTTGTATGATACCGCCCAGCTTGAGGAACTTCAAAATAGAGAGACTACATCTTAAGGAAGTGTTTCTGCCGTTGCTATCATTAATCATATTGTATATTAACTCTTTGTTTTTACGCAATATTAATTCATAGCACCGTCCCGTATTGAACCGTTCCTTTTCAATACGCTTCTGCCACAGACAAAACCCGTTTCTATCCAATACAACATCTTCACTATGGTGCGCCTTCCAATAGCTCGACGCCTTTACTGTTGATGCCTGCTTCCCCTTGCTCGTCATCATGAACCTTCTTGTTTCGGCTCATTATGACATCTGTCTTTTCTCTTGTAAAGATGGGGGTTCCTGACGCTTACGTATAATGGCGCCGGCGAGAAACAAGGCTATCTCTATAACTACGATGACGGCAAATAACGCCACAGTTTCGGCAATATGCTTGCTTTTTCTGACAAAGAAAAGCAGTACAAACGCAATGGCTATAGTTATATACTGGGCAAACCAACCCCTGTTTGCGAAAAAGGCGCTCAGAGATCTATAGTCATCGATAACCTGTACCAGTCGAGCGAAATCAGGTGGTAATACTCAAGTAGGCCAATAAATGCCGAATATACAGCACCATAAAATAGAGCCAAAAAAATTGATCTGCTATGTTCAATTAACCGGCGGCTGCCGGCAAACTCAAAGGCGAATATAGAAAACAAAATAAGGCGGTCAACGCCGGCAAAAGAATAAACAATATCATTCGGGAAAGTTGAAAATATTCTGGATGTAAAGTTTAGTTTCATAAGAATGAGGTTTTTTGCCATTAGCCCCAAAGGGAGCATAATAAGGGAAAATACCGACAGAAGGCAGTAACAGGCCATAAGAGCCGCAATATGTCTGTTAACCGATACGGGCCTGTGACCACCATTTCGCGCCCTCATCACAAACATAGCATAGATGGAAAGCGCCACTATATATTCAAATGCCTGGCTGTGCCGGTCATATGGCTGAAATCCAAATAAAGGAAAAAGAAAGACGAAGGCCGCAATGGCAGTTTCTAATGAAATAACAGCTGTATAGAGAGCAAGAATAAGAATCGGTGCGCCGACGGTATTAGTATGGTCAGCTTTCCGCAATAGAGCAGATTGGGAATCATCATAACTATATTTGCCGTTATGAAGGCTAATACCAGCATATCAAATATCCATGCAACCTTTCCGGATAACTCCAGAGAACTTTTCTCAGCCGACCTGCCATACCGATTGGAGTCTATTTTAAAGTCATCAACAATCAATGCGCCAATCTGCCTTGAGATTATTTACGCTGCCTTGTCGTGAAAATATATACTTATAACAAGTCAGGAACAACATACTAAATATAACAAATACAATCAGCTGCCACATAAGCCCTTTACCAAATGCAAACAATGCCCCCAAACCGAAAATAAACTGAATCCCTGCATATACAAGGGCGACTTTCCACTGAGAGACGCCAAGCTCGTTGCTCAGGTATTGATATAAATGGCGTCCGTGCGGCTGCATTAGATTCTCTCCCCTTTTCCACCGGTTATACATAGTAACTAATGCATCGGCATAAAACATACACTGAAACATAATCAAACACAGAAACATACTGGTATTTAAAGACAGCCGCACTACAAATAAGGCAAATACAAATCCTATCAAAAGACTCCCCACATCACCCATGAATACTCTGGCATTGGGTAATTGTGCGCCTTGCCGCTAAAATTGACTTTTATCATTCCATGCATCGCTTTATCATTATATCTCATTATCCACTAATAAGACCTTCAACACAGAGGCAATCAGTTCCTCATAAAATGGCACAGGATTCTGATCAAGCGCACCCTTTAAGTCCATCGCCTCTCTTATGAACTGCGAAACAAACTGTCTGTCGAATCCAAAGCTTTTGAGGTTGCACGGTACTCGGAGGCTATCCCACAGTGCGAACAGATTATCTTTGAAGGCAATGGCTTGCTCTTTACTTGTTTTACCAGAAATGGCTGAGCCATGACAATGGGTAAAGCATTCAAGCAACTCCGCATACCCGTGGCAGCCACTCTCAATATTATGCGCAACCACATGAGGTAGAAATATGCCACCACCAAGACCATGTGCAACTCCGTAGTGCACCCCAACGGATAGGACATGGCAGCAGCCGGACCAGTTCCTGAATTCATGAGGGCAATGCCCGTTAAGAATGCTCCATACTGCAATTCAGACCTGAAGTCAACATTATCAGGTTCCACCATAACCAGGGGCAGATTCACAAATTGCCGCCTTAAACCCTCAATGGCAAACATTCTTGCCATCACATTGGTCTTCTTCGCCACATAAGCTTCTACTCCATGTACGATACTATCAAGTCCATCCGACAATGTCGGTCCCGTCGGACACGAAAGCGTAAGTTCTGGGTCAAGAAGGGCATAGCGCGGCCTTACAGCCTCACCATTAATTCCCATCTTGCGCTTCTGCTCTGCATCTATAAAAGAGGCATTTGGCGTTATCTCGCTTCCCGTACCAGCTGTCGTAGGAATAGCTATAACCGGAAGCACCGGTTCTGTCATCTTGTCAAACCCCCTGTATGACAACGCTGTCCCGCGATTACGCGATAGGACCGCCATCCCTTTTGCCATGTCCAAAGCACTGCCTCCACCTATACCCACAATCGCATGAAGACGTTGGTCTTCATAAATTGTCCTCATTTGCTCCAGAGCATCATAAGTAGGCTCTGCCATAGTACAGCAGCCTACATTGCACACAGCAGTAATAGCAGATATCTTGCCAAGAAGTTCATCCACAAGAGGCTGTTTTGCCAAAGCGTGATCTACAACAATGCCTATTGCGTTCCATCCCTCTTCTTTAAGTATGCTCAGAAGGTCATGTCGTACCCCTACACCAAACCCCACTCTGGTACGAAAATTAAAGTTAAATAATCCAGCCTTTTCCATATTATCACCACCGACCAAAACTCATATGATTAAGGACACATAGGCTAACTGAAACAAATGCGGGTGAAATACCGCCTAAACGGTTGGTAAGTAATTCTAAAATAGTTTAATTCTTTTGACAATGACGGCCCAATAATCATAAATATCAATTTCGCTATGCTGTGTTTTCTGTTCATCATTTTTTCCAAGTTTTAGCAGCGCTAAAACTAAATCTCCCTGAGATAAAAAATGGCAAGTTTATTACAGTCATCAAGCAGCGGATATAGTTCTATCAGAAATAGCAGCCCCCTGTTAAGAGAGTAACTCTGCGTAAAGTCATCACCATATTCTCTATATCATAAAACTGATGTGCAAAGCCCCGCCCTTTTCACTTACATATCCATTTCGGAATACCTAACCGAATCATCACGTTACAGACTCAAGGTACATATATAGCCTGAAATCTGATTAAACGCTAAATAGCCACTACATCGGAAGCATCTATTTCAACAGATACTCCCTGCTGTAACATATCAATAAAGCAAACAGCCATTACAAATCTTTTTCCTTAGTAAGAATACCATCAACTCCAACAAAAGGACCATTCGTTCCCTTTATCTTAATGTCCTTCAATCATAAACGGAATGGGATTTACTATCGCCTTGCTTTCAGATATTATCTTCAGATTGGATGTCTGTTGATCAGGCACGGTTTCATAGCCATACCCGCTGCCTTTGTTCACACCTGAAAAGCGTATAACTCCCATAGTTTGCAACACAAATAGCTTATCTTTAGAACTGGCTCTTATCCGTCCAAACAAATACTGCGGAAATTGAGGAAACTCCACCAGCTTTTCCCTGTCCGTCCACTTGTTTAACGTTACTACAGTCGGAAGAAACGCCTCTTTTTCAGCACTCAACAATCTCACCACGACCTTAAATTCATGCTTAGTCATGACGTAAACAAATGCCACAAAAGATCCATTCTATTGGATGCATTCATGACCACCTCTCCAGAATCACCAACAATCCATATTCATTGAACTAACTATATGTGCTATAATGAAATGCTATCAAATTGTCAACATGTTTTTTCCCCTTTGTCCCGGCAAAGTAGAAATGTCTGGCTCAGGCATAACCTTCAGAACATGAAAGTTCTGCCATTTTATTCGGGTCTGCCACCCGTGCCGGTTTGACTCCGGCCTTCGTATTAATAAATACACCACTTGATCATCCTTAACTACACAGGCAATCAGGAGTAATTGACAATGAGATAGGTCATTTACCCTTATTACAGTCAGATTACCTACAAGAAATCCAGCTATTCATCTATTGTTATCCAAAGTAATTCATTCTATAATTGTCAGAGGGAGGCAGATCCAAATTTGTCTGTCAGTGGAGATAGATATAAACATGTCTTGCCGTGCGGCTTAGTGGTACCGCTAAAAATATGGGGGCAATAACATGAAAAAAAATCCTTTGAAACAAATATTAACGTTTGGTCAGTCCATATGGCTGGACTACATACGGCGGGATTTGATTGTCAGCGGCGGGCTGCGTCGTCTGATCGAGGATGACGGCTTGCGCGGGATGACATCAAACCCAGCCATCTTCGAGAAGGCGATTGCGGACAGCCGCGATTACGACGAGGACATTCGGGCCATGGCACTTACGGGAAAAGGCGCTGAGGCAATCTATGAAACTCTCAGCCAAAGCGACGTAGAAAGCGCCGCCGACGAGTTCCTGTCTCTCTACAGAAGCACAGGCGGCAAAGATGGATATGTCAGCCTGGAGGTCAATCCCCATCTGGCACACAATACCAACAGGACATTTGAGGAGGCCCGTCGCTTGTGGGACGCGCTGAACCGGCCCAATGTCTTGATCAAAGTCCCGGCCACGGCCAATGGGCTGGCTGCAATTGCGCAGCTTATCAGCGAAGGAATCAGCGTCAACGTAACGCTGCTCTTTGGACTGCCTCGTTACCGGCATGCAGCAGAGGCTTACATCGCAGGCATTGAAGAGCGCGTGGCCAAAGGGAAGCCGGTGAAGCAGGTGGCCTCGGTGGCCAGCTTCTTTGTCAGCCGCATTGATGCTCTGGTAGATTTGCAACTGGAAAAACTCATTGCACAAGGCGGCAAGGAGGCAGACCTCGCAGAAAAGGTGCGCGGGCAGACTGCCATCGCCTCTGCAAAAATGGCCTATCAAACTTACAAAGAGATCTTCGGCAGTGACAGGTTCAGAAGACTGGCTGCTAAGGGTGCCGGCGTCCAGCGGCTGCTCTGGGCCAGCACCGGCACCAAGAACCCTGACTACAGTGACGTAAAATATGTTGAGGCACTCATCGGAGCGGACACTGTCAACACTGTACCGATGGAAACTATCAATGCCTACAGAGACCATGGAAAGCCGGAAGCCCGACTCGAACAAGACCTCGACAATGCCCGCCGGGTGATGAGGCTGCTGCCTGAACTTGGCATCGCCATTGACGATGTTACACAGCAGCTTGAGAACGAAGGCGTCGAAAAATTCAACAAGCCATTTGACAAGCTGATAGAGACCCTGAGGCAAAGCTCACTATGACATTGCAGGGGAAACCATGAGCGAACAAACACCAGTCAGCCACCCGCTGTACAACTCTCTGGTCGAGCTTGCCCTGAATATGCGCTCGTCGTGGAATCATGCCACCGATAAGGTATGGCGGAGGCTCGATCCCGCGTTGTGGGAACTCACCCATGAACCTTGGAGCGTTCTGCAGACAGTCTCATGGGACAGGATTGAACTTGTTGGCAGATCCCCCGCTTTTCGCAAGGATGTTGACAGCCTGGTAGAGGCCAGGCGGCAAGCGTTGGGAGCGCCCGCGTGGTTTCAGCAACATCATGCGCAGTCTCAATTAACCTGCATAGCGTATTTCTGTATGGAGTTTATGTTGAGTGAAGCATTGCCCATTTACTCTGGCGGACTAGGCAATGTGGCCGGTGATCAACTCAAAGCCGCAAGCGACCTGGGCGTGCCGGTAGTCGGTGTGGGACTGCTCTACCAGCAAGGTTATTTTCGCCAGGAGATAGACAAGGACGGAGCGCAGCAGGCACTTTACCCATACAACGACCCCGCACAATTGCCAATCACGCCGGTGCGCCTCCCTAACGGACAGTGGCTGCGACTGGAGATCGCCTTACCCGGTTACTCTGTCTGGCTGCGGGCCTGGCAGGTACAGGTCGGCCGGCTTAAACTTTACCTGTTGGACAGCAATGACATGGGCAACCCGCCCGTTCATAGGGGAATCACCAGCGCGCTGTATGGCGGCGGGCCGGAGCTGCGCCTCAAGCAGGAACTGCTTCTGGGGATTGCCGGCTGGCGGTTGCTCGCCGCACTTGGTCTCAAACCTGAGGTTTGCCACTTGAATGAAGGACATGCGGCCTTCGCCGTGTTGGAACGCGCCCGGACTATCATGGAAGAAATTGGGCAACCCTTTGAAGTAGCGCTGTCCGTCGCCCGAGCGGGCAATGTCTTCACTACCCACACGGCAGTGGCCGCAGGCTTTGACCGTTTTACTCCGGAACTCATCGAACAATACCTACGTGGCTATGCCGAGCAGAAACTCGGCATATCATTGCATGATTTGTTGGCCCTGGGCCGACGCAACCCAAACGACTCGTCAGAAAGTTTCAACATGGCATATCTGGCAATTTGCGGCAGCGGTGCGGTCAATGGCGTGAGCCGCTTACATGGAAAAGTCAGCCGACATCTGTTTGAGCCTCTCTTTCCGAACTGGCCGGTGGACGATGTGCCAGTTGGACATGTGACCAACGGGGTACACATGCCAAGTTGGGACTCAGCGGCAGCCGACGATCTTTGGACGAAGGCTTGTGGAAAAGACCGTTGGCTTTGGACAACGGAAATCATGGGGCAGGACATTCGCCGCATATGTGACGCCACTCTCTGGCATTTTCGCACCGCCGCCAGAAAATCTCTTGTTGAATACGCCCGCACACGGTTGTCCAGGCAACTGGCCGTATCCGGAGCGTCGCCCGATATGGTTGAAAGGGCGAAACATCTGTTTGATCCCAACACATTGACAATAGGCTTTGCGCGCCGCTTCGCGGCCTATAAGAGACCCAACATGCTGCTTCACGACCCGAAGCGGCTGCTCTGCCTATTGACCAATCCAGAGCGCCCAGTGCAACTAATCCTTGCCGGCAAGGCCCATCCGGCAGACCAGGCCGGTCAGGCGCTGATTCAGGAATGGACGCATTTCATTCGTCGTCCAGATGTCAGCCCGCATGTGATGTTTCTCAGTGACTATGACGTGCTCCTGAGCGCGCACCTGGTGGCGGGGGTGGATGTCTGGATCAACACGCCACGGCGGCCATGGGAGGCGTGTGGAACTAGCGGCATGAAGGTGCTCGTCAATGGAGGCATTAATCTCTCGGAATTAGACGGCTGGTGGGCGGAGGCCTATACGCCTGAGGTTGGGTGGGCGTTGGGGGATGGCCATGAACATGGCGATGATCCAAATTGGGACGCAGCCGAAGCCATATCGCTTTACGAAAAGCTCGAACGCGAGGTGGTCAATGAGTTTTATGACCGGGACGACAGCGGCATTCCCCGAGCATGGGTTAAACGGATACGGGAAAGCATGGCGCAGTTGACACCGATGTTTTCCGCCAACCGCGCTGTGCGTCAATACACAGGGCAATATTACCTCCCGGCTGCTGCCGCCTACCATTTGCGCATAGCCGATAAAGGGGCAGTTGGCAGACAGATGATAGAGTGGCGGCGCGACCTGCAACATAAATGGGCCACGCTCTGCTTTGGAAAAATGAAGGTTGAAACTGACGGGCAGTGGCACACAGTTGAGGTGGAAGTTTATCTGAACGATATAAGTCCTGACTCAGTGCGCGTTGAGCTTTATGCCGACGCAGTAGACTGCGGTACACCGGTACGGCAGGAGATGATGCGCTCTGGCCAAAGTGCCGGTGAGCCGGGCTGCTACATTTACAACGCCGAGGTGTCTGCGGCCCGCCCGTCGGCGCAATATACGGCGAGGGTGATACCGCACTGCGACCATGTTGCCGTCCCGTTGGAAGCCTCACAAATACTGTGGCAGCGATTGTTAAATGAATGAGGTTTATAACATGAACTCATGACTGAACGCCAGCTCAGCCGGCATTATTATTTCGGTGCAGGTAAAATGAAAAAAGGAGAACCGAACAATGAATACACAAACTCTTTCCCCTGAATTACTCCATAAGATGGATGCCTACTGGCGCGCCGCCAATTATCTGTCAGTAGGCCAGATTTATCTTTATGACAATCCACTGCTAAAGGAACCGCTTAAACTGTCCCATGTCAAGCCGATGGTGGTTGGCCACTGGGGTACGACGCCAGGCCAGAGCTTCATCTACGTGCATTTGAACAGAATAATAAAGCAGTACGACCTGAATATGTTATACATCTCCGGTCCTGGGCACGGCGGCCCGGCTATAGTGGCCAACACCTACCTCGAAGGCGCCTACACTGAGGTCTATCCCACAATCACGCTGGATGAGGACGGAATTAAGAAACTGTTTATGCAGTTTTCATTTCCCGGCGGGATTTCCAGCCATGTCGCCCCTTCAACGCCGGGTTCAATTCACGAAGGCGGCGAGCTTGGCTATTCGCTCAGTCATGCCTTCGGGGCCGCGTTTGACAATCCCTCGCTGATTGTCGCCTGTGTCGTCGGCGACGGCGAGGCGGAGACCGGACCATTGGCAGCCGCATGGCATTCCAATAAGTTTCTCAACCCAATCTCTGACGGCGCAGTGCTGCCAATCCTGCACCTCAACGGCTACAAGATCAGTAACCCGACTGTCCTTGCCCGCATTGAACATGAGGAATTGGAGCAATTTCTGCGTGGCTCTGGCTGGTCTCCCTACTTTGTGGAAGGAGACGACCCGCAGAGGATGCATCAACTCATGGCCGCCATTTTGAATGAGGCCGCTGAGGAAATCCTGCGAATTCAAAACAATGCGCGCAACAATAATGACACTACACGGCCGCGCTGGCCTATGATCGTTTTGAAGTCACCTAAGGGCTGGACGGGGCCGAAAGTGGTTGATGGCCTGAAAGTTGAGGGCACATTTCGCTCTCACCAGGTGCCTCTCCTTGTGGATTCCAAACATCCCGATCATCTAAAGCAGCTTGAAAGCTGGATGAGGAGCTACAAGCCGGAAGAGCTGTTTGATGACAATGGCCGTCTCATGCCGGAATTAGCCGAGCTTGCACCTAAGGGCAACCGGAGGATGGGGGCTAATCCACACGCTAACGGCGGCACTGTGCTATGCGATCTGAAAATGCCGGACTTCCGCGTCCACGCGCTCAACGTGCCCGCACCCGGTGCTGTCGAGGCACAGGATACGCTTGTGCTGGGCAAGTTCCTCAAAGAAATAGTCAAGCTGAATCAGGACCAGCATAATTTCCGTCTATTCGGCCCTGATGAGACACAGTCAAACATGCTCAGCGCGGTTTTTGAAGTCACAAATCGTCAGTGGGATGCCCGTACGACAGATGATGATGAGTTCCTTGCCCCAGAAGGCGCTGTCATGGACGCGATGCTCAGCGAACACCAGTGCGAGGGCTGGTTGGAAGGATATCTGCTCACCGGCCGCCACGGGCTGTTCAACAGCTATGAAGCCTTTATTCGCATCATTGATTCTATGTTCAGCCAACATGCCAAGTGGCTGAAGGTAACATTGGAACTGCCCTGGCGACGTAAGATTGCATCGCTGAACTATCTGCTCACCTCCCATGTCTGGCAGCAGGACCACAATGGCTTCACTCATCAGGACCCCGGCTTCCTTGACCATGCCGTCAACAAGAAGGCGGATGTCGTACGTGTTTATCTTCCGCCCGACGCAAACTGCCTGTTGTCGGTCATTGATCACTGCCTGCGCAGCCGGCATTATGTCAATGTGGTAGTGGCCGGAAAACATGCCGGCCCCCAATGGCTGACAATGGACGCTGCCATAGGGCATTGCACAGAAGGAATTGGTATCTGGCAATGGGCCAGCAACGACCAGGACAGCAGTCCCGATGTGGTGATGGCCTGCTGCGGGGACACGCCAACGTTGGAAATTCTGGCAGCCGTTTCCATTTTACAGAAGGCGCTGCCCGACCTTAAAATCAGGGTTATAAATGTCGTAGATCTGATGAGGCTGCAACCCAAAGCCGAACACCCGCACGGGCTGAGCGACACGGATTATGACGCGCTCTTTACGAAAGACAAACACATCATATTTGCTTTCCATGGATACCCGTGGCTGGTCCACCGGCTGACCTACCGTCGTACCAACCGCAACCTGCATGTCCTTGGCTATAAGGAAGAGGGCACCATCACGACGGCCTTTGACATGAGGGTACAAAATGACATAGACCGCTTTCACCTGGTGCAAGATGTGGTTGACAGGCTGCCGCATTTGGGTACTAAGGGGGCAGCTCTAAAGCAATTGATGCAGGACAAGCTCATCGAGCACAAGGCGTATGTCAACAAGCACGGCCAGGACATGCCAGAGATTCGGGACTGGAAGTGGAGTTGAGGGCAAACGCGAAGGTTTAAAAAGCACAGAGGAGAGAATTATGCATATTGGAATAGCTGCCGACCACGGGGGATTTGACTTGAAAGTGCAGCTAACTGCTGCCCTCAGGGACGCCGGCCATATAGTGGAGGACTTCGGCGCCCATGAGTTGGTTATGGGAGATGATTTCCCTGATTTTGTGATACCTATGGCAAGGGCGGTAGCCTGCGGGCATCTGACCAGGGGCTTGGCCATCTGTGGCAGCGGCGTAGGTGCCTGCGTTGCCGCCAACAAGGTGCCGGGTGTGCGGGCGGCGTTGATCACGGACTCCTTCTCCGCCCATCAGGGGGTAGAGGACGACGACATGAACGTTATGTGTCTGGGCGGCCTTGTCACCGGATATGCCCTGTCATGGGATTTAGTACAGACGTTTTTGAACGCCAGGTTCAAGGCAGATGAGCGTTTCATGCGCCGTCTTAAAAAAGTGGCTGCACTGGAAACAGAGAAGAAATCTGAATAAATACTTTGTCTATATTTCAAAAGACCCGACATGGGCATGATAGATTAATAATTGGAGGTATCTATAAAATGAGAGAACAAGAGCTTATAGCCACCGCAAGGATGATGGTCGCCGAGGGCAAAGGTCTTCTGGCCATGGATGAGAGTACCCCTACCTGTAACAAGCGTTTTGAAAAAGTTGGGATTCCTCAAAATGAACAGACCCGTCATTCCTACCGGGAATTGATTGTGACCACGCCGGGGTTAGGTGAATTTATCAGCGGCGTCATCCTGTATGACGAAACAATCCGCCAGTCCGGGGCATATGGCATTCCCTTCGTCAAGACAATAATTGGAGCGGGTATCATTCCAGGCATCAAGGTTGACATCGGCGCGAAAGATATGGCGGGTCATCCGGGTGAGAAAATAACGGAAGGCCTTGACGGATTACGCGACCGTCTGACTGAATACTCTCAAATGGGCGCCCGTTTTGCCAAGTGGCGCGCGGTGGTTGCCATAGGCGATGACATTCCAAGCTGGGGTTGCATCAAAGCCAACGCTCAGGCATTGGCGCGATATGCGGCGTTGTGTCAGGAGGCCGGACTGGTGCCCGTCGTTGAGCCAGAAGTGCTCATGGACGGCGAACATACCCTAAAGCGGTGCTGCGAGGTAACGAAGGAGGTACTGCGAACGGTTTTCAATGAGCTTTACACACAACGGGTGATGCTGGAGGGTATTATCCTAAAGCCTAACATGGCGCTTCCGGGATTGGCCTGCCCCATGCAGGAAACGGTGGACGAAGTGGCTGACGCCACGGTAAGGTGTCTCATGCGGACAGTCCCCGCTGCGGTTCCGGGGATTACGTTCTTGTCTGGCGGCCAATCGGCTGAACTGGCCTCGGCCCGTTTGAATGCCATGAATGCCAGATTTAAGTCGCGGCTGCCATGGGCGCTGTCGTTTTCGTTTGCCCGTGCCATACAGCAACCGGCTTTGGAAATCTGGCGAGGCAAGGAGGCTAATGTATCGGAGGCACAGCAAGCCTTGATTCATAGGGCCATGTGCAACAGCGCTGCGCGCCGCGGCCAATACAAGGCCGAGATGGAATGTACATAAGCATGATGACAAGAGGTGAACGACGCAGGGCTTATGACAAACAGGTCAAGCTGCCTGCCACGATGCAAATGGCGGCATAATCTCTTGCACGGAAAGCGGTCAGGACGCGCAACTCAGAAGAGGCGCGTCCTGACCGGCTCCGCAAGATATGTACCTTACTACACTTAAAAGCCCTCAGAGATGGCAGCCGTGCCGGTTCGAGTCCGGCCGATGCCACCCATTTTTACTGCCAGGCTACCCCTAAAGCATATGAAACGCCATTGTAATAGGTGTACAGAAGCCCGTCTGTCCATGCCACTATGGCTGCCCCATTGCTGAACCACTGGATGTAGTAAGCGGATGACCCTGAGACGCCCGACGTCATCGCCCCCGACTTTGTACCAAACCATGAGGCATATTGACTGTAGACCGAGCTTATCTTTGTGGCTGCCGCGCCATATGACCTCCACGTTATCCCTAAGCTATACCATTGGCCGCTATAATAAACATACAGCGCCCCGTCTGTACCGGCCACAATGGCTGCCCCATTGGTATACCACTGGGCATAGTATGTCGCTCCGCCCGATGTCCCTGTCTGAACGCTTCCCGATTTATAGCCAAACCATGAGGCATATTGGCTATACACGGCGTCAAATGCCCCTGAGGCCGCATCAGAGTCAGAGACTGCCATTGCGGCAAATGTCACCGTTACAGCCCGGGCTGCTGTCATCGCCACCTTACATAGATTGCCGCTTATCTTGTCACAGCCTGACCATGACTTAAAATTAGAGCTGCTGTCTGCCGTTGCCTGAAGTATTACCGATGTGCCTGAGGCATATGACGCCGTACCGATGGTGCCGCTCCAGCTTAGTGTCCCGCTAGACAGCGTTACAGCGCCCGAACCTGTGCCGGCTTTCGTTACGCTTAATGTATATTGGCCGCTTGATGAGGTCATGAAAGACCCCCACCATGTGCCCCAGTTTGTGCTGCCCTTTGCATATTCCTGAAGCGTCCAGAAGGTTAAGTCATCCGATGGGTCAACGCATGTGGCGCTGTAATCTCCCCAACGGTTTTTTGTGCCGCCAAATGTTAGATAATACGGCGCCGCTCCGGCGGCTAACTGTCCAACGGTCTGCATAGTGCCGGCAGTGTCTGTGCTTAGCCTTGCCGTATAATATGCACTGGCATAGGCGGCGCTTGACGAACCTGAAAAGCCGAGGGCTGCGTCACCGTTAGCATTTACCGCTATGGAGGGAAAATAATAAAACAAGCTAGTGTCGCTTACCCTTCCTTCCTGAACAGGGCCTCCGGCTGACGCCAATGTCAGTGAAGCCTTCGATGGGTCTACCTGATACCATGCAATCTCGGTCTTCGTGGCCGCCGCGTTTGTAACGGTATGCGTTGCCCATACGTAGCCGCCTCTGCAAACGGCGCTTAACATTCTCGTGTCATTTGTGGCTATATTCTGAGATGACCCTAGCTGAGGCGCCGTGGGTAAATCACTGAGAGCCGGATAACTGTTGACCACTACATCTCCAAGCGGCGTCCAGGCATTATTTGTAATTGTAAATAGTTTCAAATAGCTTGGCGTTGCCTGAGCTTGCAAAGACGGCGAGTCCTCATCATGATTTCCACCGCCTGTGTAGTCCTCTCCAACGAAATAAATTTGCTGTCCGCTGCCAAAGGCTATGCACGGCTGAACTGTGAAGTCAATCGTGTTATTGTTCTTGAACTCCGTGTAGGTCATCGTCGGGGATGCCGACGTGAGCTGGGTCTTTGGGATTGAGTAAATCTTAATGTATTGAAACGTCCCTGATGAGGTGAACATATTCACCGTAATGTAGAGATTGTTTGCGTCCATGCCAACGCCGGGATAATCCGCCCAGTTGGCAGTCTGAGTTGTACCGTTATCTAAGTCGCCGCGAATTGCGTGAAGCGTCCATGTGCCTGTGGGGTCGCTTGAAGATGATACTCCAATCAGAATGTATGAATTGGTTGATGATGTACCCTTAGCAAGTTCTACAAAGATGAAGCGGCCAAGATACTGGTCATATATTACCTTTGGGTCAAAAACGCCGTCTGCCGGCTGCCCCGAACCGCTGCCCAGCGACGACCAAAAGGCCGAGTCAGTTATATGGCCTGTTACGGCACCCGTGGTTTTGTTATAATAGGCAACTCCGCCGTTTACAGTGCTCATCAGGTAGGCAGGGCCTGCAGCGCCCTGAGTGTCCGGAGGGACAGACTGGCTGCTATTGCCGCTTAGGTCCATACCGGCAAAGCTCGTCAGAAGCGATGGCGTCTCAACAGAAGACGCAATGGCCGGGGATTGAACGGCGGGACTCATAATCGCGGCAGTGGCCGGTGCATGGTTGTCATTACGGCGTTTCAAGGGTATAAGCCTTTTTTCGCCGGAGCGCAAGGGAAGAGACGCCTCGCTTTTTTTCATTTCTTCGTAACTTAACACTGCAACCGGGACATTAGCTTTGACGGTAACGCCCTGTATCGGTTGCGTTGAGACCTCCGCATATGCGAAACCATAAAGAACCATTGCCGACATGACAGCCGCCGCGAGATGCTTACATGATGTTTTCAACAGAATTCCTCCTTAATCATCAGATTTCGGCTAATCTTAAACCAATTCGGCAATTTTACATTTTCTGATGACCTAAGTTCAACCCTGTTTCATATGGATTTTTTTCTTGAGGCAATGTGCCAGGGTATCCACATAATGTGGCCGCCACAAAATATTTTTACATCTGTCGGCGTTTCTTAAAAAAAACTGTTTACATGGCCGACATAAATGGTTATACTACAGAAACCGTAACGACAGCGTGTGCTTCATGCAGCAGAGCGCGACTATTAACTTAACGTGAGGGATAATCAAAATGAAAACATACAGACAGCTCACAGGACTTATACTTTTTATATTGCCGCTGTTATTCCCGGTATATTCCATTGCCGCACCTGACCCTTCCCCCGTGTCCGCCGCCGCGTCGTCCTCCGACCCTCTTGTTATCACCGTCGAGGTAAAGGGCACAAGGAGAATTGAAGAAGGCGCCATAAAGGCAAAACTCTCTCAGAAAACCAACCAGCCCCTATCGCAAGACAAAATATCGGAAGACGTCAAGACCATCTACAAACTTGGATATTTCGACGACGTAAGGGTAGAGACAGAGTTCTTCGAGGGCGGCCTCAGGGTCATATACATAGTAAAGGAAAAACCTACGATAACCAAAATAACCTTCTACGGCAATGACGAATTAGACGATAAGAAACTAAAGGAAAAAACCACAATTACCGCCGGCTCAATATCCGATAATACGCTTATTCAGGACAATGTCAAAAAGCTGAAGGATTACTATGACGGCGAAGGTTACTACCTGTCGGAGATCTATCCAATCGTCCATGTCGTCAAGGAGGGCGAGGTTACCCTGACTTTTGAAATAAAAGAGGGGCCAAAGCTCAAGATTCGCAGGGTGGAGTTTACGGGCAACGAGCATCTTACCGATAAACAAATTAAAAAGGTGTTAAATACATCTAAGTGGTGGATACTCTCTTTCTTAGACGGCACAGGGTTTGTGAAAAAGGACTTCCTTGAAGAGGATGTCTTAAATATTCAGAACCTCTACATGGACTACGGCTATCTCAATGTTAAGATTGCAGAGCCAAAGGTGGTAGTTGCAGAGGACGGTATCACTGTGCGGTTTGAAATCAGCGAAGGTCAGCCATATAACCTTGAATCTGTTAACATTGTCGGCAACACCGTCTTTGATAATGATAATCTCTCTAAACTCATCACTATGAAGCCTGGAGGCGTCTTTAGTAAAGGCCAGCTTAATCAGTCTGTAAAAGCCATAACCGACTACTACACTCAAAGAGGATACGCAACGGCCTCAGTAATTCCTGGCGTATTCCCAGACGAGGCCGCCCTGACCGTAAAGATAGACATGAAGGTTGAAGAGGGCAAGGTATATAAAATCGGGACGATAGAATTTTCAGACAATACAAAAACTCGCGACAAGGTCTTGCGCCGCGAGATGACAATAGACGAAGGAGATACGTTTGACAGCAGGAAGATAGAGCGAAGCAAACAAAACATAAAGAATCTCGACTTCTTCGACAGCGTTGACGTCGCTCCTAAGCCGCAGCCGGACTCTCAAATAGTTGACGTTGACGTGAAAGTCAAGGAAAAGATGACCGGCTTTATAAGCGTTGGCGGCGGCTACAGCTCTACCGACCATATCATAGGCATGATACAACTGACCCAGACAAACCTCTTCGGCACGGGCGACTACGCAAGGATAGCGACGAATTTCGGCGGGGCCTCGCTCTATGAATTATCTTATAAGAAACCGTGGTTTATGGACAAACCTTATACCTTAAGCGGAAGCATTTACAGGTCTAACGTCTATTATCCTAATTATGGCCGCCAGTCAACCGGTTTTGTCGTAGGCATAAGCAAGAGGTTCTGGGAATACTGGGAGGTTGGGATTGGATACCGTATCGAAGAGGACAATATCCACGACATAACAAACACGTCGTCGCCGCTGATATTAAGCCAGGAAGGACGGTCGTCAACCGGAAGTTTCACGCCGTCCATCTCGCGCGACACCAGAGACAGCTACATAGACCCATCTATCGGTTCAAGAAACAGCCTGTATGTTACCGTAGCGGGTGCGTTAGGAAGCAACCATTACATCAAATCCGGCTTTGACTCGATGTGGTTTTTCCCATTTTTAGGCCCGACCACATACTCAATCAGGGGCAGATATGCCTATGCAACAGGTTATGCGGGAAATCAGCTGCCGCTATATGAGAGATTCTATGTAGGCGGCATACAATCTATAAGGGGCGTTGCCTTTGGCAATGCCGGCCCGCGCGACAGTGACGGCACGTATGTCGGAGGAACGAGCGAGCTGCTGATAAATAACGAAGTTATCTTTCCCATATTCCCGGAGGTCAAGTTAAAAGGGGTGTATTTCGTAGATGTCGGCTCTGCCTTTGGGGGCGATATTACGTTGTCTGACATTAAATATACTACTGGTGCGGGTGTGCGATGGATATCGCCGTTTGGCCCGATACGCGTTGAGTATGGCGTAAACCTTAGAAGGACAAACGGGGAGTCTGTGGGCAGGGTAGAGTTCTCTTTCGGGAGTTTCTTCTAATCCGGCAGCCTTCGATAATTGCTAAAAATGCAGTTAATAGAGTATTATAGGTTTACAGCGGCTACATTATAAAATACTTTAGCAGGAGGAAAAATGAGAAGAGTTTCAGTGGTAGTGGCGGTGGTTGCAGCCATGGTATTAACCGCCTCGGCAGCAATGGCGCAGCAGCAGGGTGTAAAGATCGGGTTCGTTGACATCCAGAAAGTGATAAACGACTCTGAGCCGGGCAAAAAGGCAAAAGAGGCGTTAGAGGTTCACATTAAGGGCTATCAGGCAAAAATTGAGGAAAAAGAAAAGTCAATAGACGCTATGAAGTCCGAACTGGAAAAGAAAGGCTCTGCCCTTTCCGAGGATGCGAAAAAGAAAAAGCAAGACGAGATGCAGACGGCAATCAGAGATTTAAAGAGAATGGCGGCAGAGGCCCAGGAAGAAGTCAGAAAGAAAGAAGCCGACCTGACTAAAGACGTATTTACCGATATCAGAAACATAATCCGCCAGCTTGGAAAGGATGACGGTTATACGGCGATATTTGAAGGCGGCCCGATCCTGTATGCGGTAGAAAGCTCTGACGTAACAGACAAGATTGTAAAGAAATTAAACGAACTGAAGAAAAAATAGCCGGCCTTATGAAGCTCATTGAGATATCCAATATGTTGGGGGGCCGCTTAAACAGCGGCCACGACATAGAGATTGATGGGGCATGTGGCGTTAATGACGTAAGAAGCGGCCAGATTACTTATCTCACAGATAGAAGGCTTACAGATACGCTGATTAACTCAAAGGCAAGCGCTGTGCTGGTCAGACATGAATCCCCCGACATAGGCATACCCCAGGTAGTTGTCCCAAGCCCAACCATTGCGTTTTCAACGCTTCTGAAGATGTTTTACACAAAGCCATACGAGGCGCTTGGCGTGATGAGTGGGGCATATGTCTCTGAAGGCGTAGAGTTGGGCAGTGATATCACCATATATGGCGGGGCATATATCTGTGGCGGGGCTGTAATAGGGGATAAGACAACGGTCTATCCCGGTGTTTTTATAGGCGAAAATAGCGTCATCGGCAGTGATTGTATAATTTATCCTAACGTGACCATTCAGCATGGCACGGCAATAGGCAGCAGGGTAGTAATCCACCCTGGGGCGGTAATCGGTTCTGACGGTTTCGGCTATGAAATGGACGGCGGGAGGCATTTCAAAATTCCGCAGGTAGGGATAGTAATAATAGAAGACGATGTAGAAATAGGGGCAAACGCAACCATTGACAGGGCAGCCACCGGGGCTACTGTAATCGGGGCAGGGACGAAAATAGATAATCTCGTTCAAATAGCGCATAACGTAAAGATTGGTAAAAATTCGCTGATAATTGCCCAAACCGGAGTTGCCGGCAGCTCGACGTTAGGCGACTATGTCGTACTTGCCGGGCAAGTCGGCGTTTCAGACCATGTTGTGATTGAAACCGGCGTTAAGGTTGGCGCGCAGTCGGGCGTGATGGATAATCTTAAAGCTGGTTCTTACATGGGCTCTCCTTCAATGCCGCACCTTCAGCATAAAAGGTCGTACATACTGTTTACAAAACTGCCTGAGTTAAATGACAGGGTAAACAAATTAGAAAAACAGATGGCTCAAATAAGTAAAGATACCAAGACCTGATGCCCGTTTCTTGTAAGCGGTTTTAGAATGTAGACAGGAGGACACGCGATAATGATAAATATAATGGACATATTAAAAACGCTTCCCCATAGATATCCCTTCCTGATGGTTGACAAGGTAATTGACCTGGTGCCTGGCGAAAGCGCGGTAGGCATAAAGAATGTTACGATAAACGAACCTTTTTTTCAGGGACACTTCCCTGGTAATCCCGTAATGCCAGGTGTGTTAATCGTAGAGGCGCTGGCGCAGGTATCAGGCATTTTAGCGTTCAAATCGGGCGTGGAAGGCAATACCGTTTATTTTATGAGCATTGAGAAGGCGAAGTTCAGAAAACCGGTGCTGCCTGGCGACAGCCTGAAACTTACGATTAAAACCCTCCAGAAACGAGGCAAGGTTTGGAAATTCTCAGGCAAGGCAACCGTTGACGAAAACACTGTGGCAGAGGCTGAGTTTACCGCAATGGTAACCGATGTTCAGGCTGCCGTGGAGGATAAATAATCATGAAGATACACCCCACAGCCATCGTCGGTGAAAATACTGAAATTGACGATGAGGCGGTCATTGGACCATTTTGCATAGTAGGAAGCGGCGTTAAAATAGCGAAAGGCACACAGCTAATCTCCAACATCGTAATTGACGATAACACGGAGATAGGCAGTAACTGCGTTATACACCCGTTTGCCGGGATTGGATTTCCGCCTCAGGATTTGAAATATGATGGCAGGAAGACAGGCGTCAGAATTGGCAAGGATACGATAATAAGAGAATACTCGACAGTCCACAGGGCCTCGGTAGGCGGTGACGGCCTGACAGAAATAGGAGACAACTGCTTCATAATGGCATACGTGCATATTGCGCACGATTGCAAGGTAGGAAACCATGTGGTAATGGCTAATGCCGCTACTCTTGCCGGCCATGTGGTCGTTGAGGACCATACTGTAATAGGCGGAATTGTGGCAATACACCAGTTCACAAGGATTGGAGCATACTCGATGATTGGAGGTTTTAGCGGCATAGGTCAGGACGTCCCGCCGTTTACGATGGCATCAGGGGCGCGGGCAAAGCTCTATGGCCTCAACAGCATTGGTTTAAAGCGAAAGGGTTTTACAGACGAACGAATTGCAGACCTGAAGAAGGCGTATAAGATTCTCTTTCGTGACAAGCATATATTAAAAGAGGCCATAAAACATGTCGAAAATGAACTCGACATGAACGATGACATTAAGAGGCTGATTGAATTTATCTCGAACAACAAAAGGGGAATATGCCGATGAGGACCATCGGGCTGATAGCGGGCATGGGCTATCTGCCTGTGGCGGTAGCTGAGGAGGCGCGCCGTCAGGGCTATAGGGTGTTTGCAGTAGGGCTTGAGCCAGTTGTGGACGAGGCGCTCAGGGACTTTGTAGATGAGTTTACCCTTGTAAATGTTGCCAAGCTCGGTGCCTTGATAAAGACGCTCAAGGGCGCAGCCCTTACCGAGGCCGTAATGGCGGGAAAGGTGCCCAAATCCCTTCTATATAAAAATAAGACAATGCCCGATATGAGGGCTGTTTCATTTTTATTGAAGTTAAAAAACCATAACGATGATTCCATTCTCAATGCCCTGGTAGAAGAGTTCGCCTCAGAGGGTATCACTATGCTTAATATAACCAGCTTCACAGCGGGCATGATAACCCCTGCGGGGCTTTTGACAAAAAAAGGGTTATCAAAAGACGAGCAAAAGGACATTGAATTCGGCTTCCCGCTTGCCAAAGAAATGGGGCGGCTTGACATAGGACAAACCATAGTCGTCAAGGGACGGGCAGTCATGGCGGTTGAGGCGATAGAGGGCACTGACATGGCCATCAGAAGAGGCGGAGAGCTGGCAGTATCCGGCGCTGTCGTCATAAAGACCAGCAAACCCAATCAGGACAAGCGCTTTGACTATCCAGCCGTAGGGCTTGACACAATAGCCGCGATGGCGGATGTGAAGGCACGGGTGCTGGCCGTTGAGGCGGGCAATACGCTGATAGTCCAGAAAGACGCTGTTATCAAAAAGGCTCAGGGCGCCGGTATCTCTATAATAGGAGTTTAATGACTGTCAGACACCCCCCCGATGTTGAACCTTTATTGAGCATCGCTTTTTGTAAGCAGAATTTACCATGGAGTTAAGATGAAGGAACGAGATGACTATCTGGCGCGTTTAATTGATGTGTGTGCAAAGGATTATCGCGTTGTCGGTGCCGGCGAAAGCCTTATGGGCTGCCTGACCGTATTAGTTTATGAAGGCTTTAAGGTACTGCTCTTTGCCATTCATCATTGGCTTGAGACTGCCGGGGGAACTATCATAATAAATCATAAGAAATTCAAAGAGTTGCTTGTTAATTTTGGCATATCGAGAGGGCTTAACCCTGATGAGACCGACATGGCGGTGGAGATAATCTCAGACGCCATTGACGGCGAAAATGTACATGCGGTTATAGATGAGATAGTAATGAACTTCAATGACTATACGCCAAATAAGACTATGATAACCTATGCGTATGACCGCCTTGAGAAGGCGTGGGATATACTGGGTGACAGGAGAAAGGCAGTTGAGTATGCGATAATGGTGTTGGAGATAGACCTCAGGACTTATGGGCAGTCGCACCCGTCAATAGCCGACAGATTCAATAACATCGCTATGGCGTTATGCCGCATTGGTAATTATGACAAGGCTGTAGATTATTTCAACAAGGCGCTGGGTGTTGACCTGACACTATATGGAGAGGCCAGCCAACGCTCAATCAGCCGCTATAACAACATAGGAATGGCCTTTCGCTCAGCCGGACAGGCTGAAAAGGCCATTGAATACTATGAAAAGGCGTTAGGTGCGGCTCTGATACTCTATGGCCGGGCGCATCCCGCCGTCTCGATGCTTTACAACAACATTGGGCTTGCCTGGGGTGTGATCGGCGTTGCCGAAAAGGCAATTGAATATTATAATTTGGCCATTGCCACATCCGGCCCGACATCTGAGGACAATGCCGACATTGCCGCCATATATAGCAATATGGGGCTAGCGTGGCGCTCCTTAGGTGACATCGAAAAGGCGATTGACTGTTATGACAGGGCGCTTGAGATTGATTTAGTTCTTTATGGCCGGGGCAGCATCAATACGGCAAGAGATTATACGAATCTTGGCATGGCGTGGAGCATTGAGCGCGATTTCAAGAAGGCCCTGGAATATTATACGAAGGCGCTTGAGATAGACATTGAAATCATGGGAGAGAATCACCCCGACATAGCGGTGGACTACAATAATATAGGGATGACATGGTGTTCGATGGGTTTTATCTATAGGGGGATAGAGTACTACATGAAGGCGTTGAAGATAGATGTCATCGTGTATGGAGAGGAACACGCCTCTGTGGCCACAAGATATAATAATATAGGGCTTGCATGGAGGGCGCTTAGCGAACTTCCGAAGGCGATAGGCTATTACAACATGGCTCTGAGAATAGACATAAAGCTATACGGGGAAAGCCACCAGAGCGTAGGCCGCGACTTAAACAATCTAGGTGCTGCATGGAGCGAAATTGGAGAAAAAGAAAAGGGCATTGAATATTACAATAAGGCGCTAAAAATATTCACAGAGACCTACGGCGAAAACCACCCCAACACTGTTACGGTCAGAGAGAATATAGAATCTTTGGGGTGATATACACTATTGCCATATCCCCTAACACAATACGCATGCTTCGCTTAACCCTGTCATGTCGGTTGGCTGTGGCACACAATACCCTGCCCTGCCGCAATAAGCTGAAGAGCGGAATTAATTGTTCTGAAATCCCTTGAGAAATCGTTCTTTAATTCCTATAATAGTCAATCCCACCAGTTCGCTTGTTTCCTCCGTATATCTCATAATTACTCCTTCGCCAATATCAACCCCAATGGCTTGTTTTGGCTCTCCAATACTTATATAAAGCACATCCGCCTCATCATCATAATCCCAATTAAGATTCTCTTGTTTCTCAAGTATCTTCAGCATTTCCATATCGTAGTCCTCCTGTCAGAATATCTGCTTGTATAATAAGCCGTTATTACAAAACCGTCTTCATGGTCTATTTCTTTATATACTACAACCAAATATTTCGAAGTTAACGGTGTATTTTTGTAATACTTAATTGCTATAAGCTCTCCAAAATCTCCGTTTTGTATTAAATCTGGCGAAACAATACATTGTGTTACCATATCCATTTGACGATTAAGTTCGGGATGTCTCTTCACTATATGATTCCACCTCTCTGTTGTAAGTCGTATAGGTACTTTATTTATTGATTCTATTATTTCCATAAATACTATCCAGCTTCAACGATTCCCATCTGTTGCCTATTATATCATATTTCTAATATATCATGCCCGGTGATGTCATGGCCATCTCTTTCACCTGCTATCTCCCATATCGCCAAACACATACTGTATCAGCGTAAGTGCCGAGATGGCCGCTGTCTCTGCCCTTAATATCCTGGTGCCAAGTGTTGCGATTATTGCCCCTCTTGAGCTGGCCTGTCTGACCTCTTCGATAGTAAAGCCGCCCTCCGGGCCGGTTATTACATAGAAATTATTATCTTTTATTTCCTGCGCGCCAACTTCCTTTAACCCCCGCCCGCCTGCCTCGTAAAACATTACAGTCGGGACGCCTTGTATTAATTCTGTCAGCTCTGAGAAATCTATGGCCTCTCTTACTTCAGGCACTACCGCCCTCATAGACTGCCGGGCGGCCTCTATGGCTATCTTTTTCCACCTATCAGTTTTTCTTGTGTAATCAAGCTGCGTACGGTGGGTTATGACTGGTACTATCGTCTTTACGCCAAGTTCTACCGCCTTTTGAACCACTAAGTCCATCTTGGCGCCCTTCAGCATTCCCTGACATAACGTTATCGAAATGGGAGATTCAGTGTTTGGCGGCGGTACCGGCGTAATAGCGAAATGGACGGCATTTTTTGTGGATGAGGTGATTATGCCCTTGAAAAAACGGCCTTTTTCATCGAAGATTGACAGTTCGCCGCCGGTCTTATATCGAAGCACTGTCAGAATATATCTTGCCGTCTGCCCTGTGGCTGCCGCCGTTTCTTCTTTGATTGCGCCAGATTCGATAAATATTGTGGTGGACATTGGCGGTCTAGCCTGAGAACATCTCTTTCAGTTTGTCCTTAAATGTCTTTTGTACATCGTCGCCGCTGATAGCGGCATATTCGTCAAGCAACTCGCGCTGCCTGGGGGTGATTTTCTTAGGAATGTCTATGTAAACCTTTACGATTTGGTCGCCGCGCGACCCGCCTCCTATGCGTTGCACACCCTCCCCTCTTAGTCTGAACTGATGGCCTGACTGCGTTGCCTGCGGTATTTTCAGCTTTGATACACCCTTTAATGTGGGCACCTCAATCTCGCCGCCAAGCACTGCCGTTGGATAGCTTATCGGGATTTCGCAGTATATGTCTCTTTCATGGCGTTTAAAAAACGGGTGTTCGATGACGGTTATAAATATGTACAAGTCCCCTGGGGGTGCGCCGCGTTCTCCCGCCTCTCCCTCTGAGGTCATCTTCAGACGTGTATTTGAGTCAATGCCGGCAGGAACCTTGACGTTTAGATTTCGCATCTTTCTCGTCCTGCCGCTGCCGCCGCACTCACTGCACGGGTCTGTTACCACCACGCCTGCCCCGCCGCACTTGCCGCATGTCCTGCTTACGGCGAAAAACCCCTGCTGAAAACGCATCTGCCCGCTGCCATTACACTGTGGGCAGGTCTGCGGCGCTTTGCCGCTTGCCGAACCGCTGCCGCTGCATTTATCGCAGCTTTCCATTCGTGGGATGGTGACCTTTTTCTCCGTGCCGAAGGCCGCCTCCATCAGGGTTATCTCAAGGTCATAGCGCTGGTCTTGACCGCGCCTTGCGCGCTGCTTTCTCTGCCCGCCGCCTCCGAAAATATCGCCAAGGAAGTCGTCAAATATGTCAGTAAACCCGCCAAATCCAAAGTCTGCCGCACCTGCTCCCATGCCGCCCATGCCTTCCATCGTGCCAAATCTGTCATAGTGGGCGCGCTTTTTGGCGTCGGACAGGCATGAGTAAGCCTCGTTTATCTCCTTAAACTTCTCCTCGGCCTCTTTATCGCCTGAGTTGCGGTCAGGGTGATATTTCAGGGCCATCTGCCGGTAAGCCTTCTTAAGCTCCTCCGGCGTGGCGCCCCTTTCAACACCCAGCGTATTATAGTAATCTTTCATCTATTTCTTTTTCTTGTCAACATCTTCAAACTCTGCCTCTACGACTTCCTCTTCCGGGCCGCCGTGCTTCTGGCCGCCATCGCCGCCCTGTTCGGATGCGTTCTTTGCCGCCGCATCTTTATACATGTGCTCGGCAAATTTGTGAGACACCGCAGTAAGAGCCTCAACCGCCTTTTTCAACTCGTCCGGGTCAGTAGCAGTGTCCTTAATATCCTTAACGCGTTTAAGGGCAGCCTCTGCCTCTGCCTTTTCGGATTCGCTAACCTTATCGCCGTGTTCTTTCAGCGTCTTCTCCACTGCGTAGACCAGCGTGTCGGCCTCGTTTCTGGCAGTGGCCAGCTCTTTCTTTCGTCTGTCATCCACTGCGTTTGCCTCGGCGTCTTTGACCATCTTTTTTATCTCGTCGTCTGAGAGGCCGCTTGAGGCGGTTATCTTAATAGACTGCTCTTTGCCCGTTCCCAAGTCCTTAGCTGAGACGTGCAGAATTCCGTTAGCGTCTATGTCAAACGTTACCTCAATCTGAGGAATGCCGCGCGGGGCAGGCGGTATGCCGACCAGTTCAAAATTCCCAAGCAGTCTATTATCCCCTGCCATCTCCCTCTCGCCCTGGCATATCTTTATCGTAACCGCAGGCTGGCTGTCCGAGGCGGTTGAAAATACCTGGCTCTTTTTCGTAGGTATCGTCGTGTTTCTCTCGATGAGCTTTGTAAACACGCCGCCCAGCGTCTCAATCCCCAATGACAGCGGCGTTACGTCAAGCAGCAGGACCTCTTTGACGTCGCCTTTTAGCACCGCGCCCTGAATTGCAGCCCCTACGGCTACAACCTCATCGGGATTTACCGTTCTGTTTGGCTCCTTGTTGAAAAACCCCTGTACGGTCTGAATTACCTTTGGCATTCTGGTCGAGCCGCCAACGAGCAGCACCTCGTTTATCTCCGATGTTGAGAGGCCGGCGTCTTTGAGCGCCTTTTTGCACGGATCTATGGATTTGGTTATCAAATCATCCACTAGCTGTTCGCACTTCGCCCTTGAGAGTTTTAAAAGCAGGTGCTTTGGCCCTGAGGCATCCGCGGTAACAAACGGCAGGTTTATCTCCGTCTCAGTAGCGCTGGAAAGCTCTACCTTGGCCTTTTCCGCCGCTTCTTTTAGGCGCTGAAGCGCCATCTTGTCTTTCTTCAGGTCAATGCCCTGTTCCTTTTTGAACTCATCCACCAGCCAGTCCATTATGCGTATATCAAAGTCGTCGCCGCCCAGATATGTGTCGCCGTTTGTGGATTTGACCTCGATAACGCCCTCGCCTATCTCAAGTATTGATATGTCAAACGTGCCGCCGCCAAGGTCATAGACAGAGATTTTCTCCTCTTTCTTTTTGTCTATGCCGTAGGCAAGTGACGCAGCCGTCGGCTCATTTATAATTCTTAGAACGTTGAGACCGGCAATCTTTCCAGCCTCTTTTGTGGCCTGCCGCTGGTTGTCGTCAAAGTATGCGGGGACTGTAATGACCGCGTCAGTTACGGTCTCGCCAAGAAAATCCTCTGCCGCCTGCTTTAGTTTTTGCAGGATCATTGCGGATATCTGAGGCGGGGCGTAGCGCTTCCCCCTGATTTCAACATGGGCGTCGCCGTTTGGGGCCTCTACTATCTTATATGGCAGCCTCTTCTTAGCATCAGTGACCTCAGGGGAATTATATTTTCTTCCCATCAGGCGCTTTACTGAAAAAATAGTATTTTCAGGATTTGTAATTGCCTGCCTCTTTGCAATCTGGCCAACAAGCCGCTCGTCCTTATCGGTAAACCCCACAACCGACGGCGTAGTCCTGTTGCCTTCCTGATTAGGTATTACAACAGGTTCGCCCGCCTGAACTACTGCAACGCACGAGTTTGTCGTACCTAAATCTATCCCTATTGCTCTAGCCATTGTCTGCCTCCATTGTATCATTATTTTGTTCTGTTACCGGCGCTGCCGCCTTCTTTGAAACTGACACCAGAGCCGCCCTTATCAGCCTGTCCTTGAACATGTATCCTTTTCTAAACTCCTCGACTACGGTCTTGTCGTCAAGGTCACCTCGTTCAATCTCTGTCATTGCGTGGTGGAAGGCGGGGTCAAAGGATTTCCCCTTTGCCTCGACATCGGCAAGGCCGTTTGAGGCGAGTATCTTTTTCAACTCTTTAAGCGTCATATCCACGCCCTTTGCCAGACCGTCATCCAATCCCGGCACAACATGCGACAGCGCCGCCTCAAGGTTGTCTATAACCGAGAGCAGACTTGTTATCAGCGTCTCGCTGCCGTACTTATAAATCTCGTCCTTCTCTTTTTGCACCCGCTTTCTGTAGTTATCAAACTCCGCATAGAGGCGCTTATACTTATCATTAAGTTCGGAGTTTTCCTGCTTGAGCCTTTCCAGCTCATCAGGCTTTAACTCAAACACTAGGCCGACGTCAGGGGATGACCCTGTTGCTGCATCGCCGTCAGTTATATCAGTTTTCTTATCTTTCAAAGTATTAAAGACCTCCTGATGTTATATAAATCCAAGCTGTTTGGACAGAAAATTCGCCGACGTACTCACTATTGATATAGCATTGGCATAGTCCATTCGCTGCGGGCCAATCAGGCCAAGTACGCCAAACGGCTTGCCATTTTCATAAAACGTCGAGGCCACAAGGCTCAGCGCCTTATCATCGAGAAGCGGGTCGCTGCCTACGATGACCTGTACCCCTTCGCTTTGCAATATCTTATCAAGCAGGGTAATCATCACGCCCTTGTTGTCAATTGCCTTAGACAGTTCCTTAATCTTATGTATGTCGTCAAAGTCCGGCAGGTTGATAAGCTCCGACATGCCGGAGATAAAAATATCAGCGTTAATCGAAGAGAACACGCTCTTACACAGGCACTTTGCCTTTTCCTTCAGGGTATCGCAGCGCTGCCGCTGTTTGGCCACTTCCTCTATCAATGCCAGTTTAATATCGCGCAGCGTCAAACCGGCGTATTCCTTGTTCAGGTAGCGGCTTATCTCATTCATATCCTTTTGAGTGAGGCGCGACTCCAGTATCATATGCCGCACAACGCCGTGTTCAGTCAACAGAATCGCCACAATCATATTTTCTTTGTACGAATAAAATTCAATCTTTCGCAGCGTGCTGCTTTCAGTTGTCCTCGATAAGACAACGCCCATGTAGTGCGAGCTTTCGGACATCAGGCGCGAGATAACGGCAAGAAAATCATCGAGGCTGGCCCGCGTATCAGTCGCCCTGTCAGAGAGTATTGAAAGTAGATTGCTGTGTTGAGACATACCGTCCTCAAGCAAAGAATCAACGAAAAACCTATAGGCATTGCCCGTAGGAATCCTGCCCGATGAGGCATAAGGCTGGCTCAAAAACCCCAGTTCTTCTAAGTCGCTCATCGTATTACGAATAGTCGCCGACGAAAGCCCAAAGCCATACCGCTTACTGATATAGCGCGACCCCACCGGGGCGGCTATCCCAATATAGCTTTCAATCACCGCAAATAGTATCTTTCGTGTCCTGCTGTCCATAGTCTCTGTCTCTGTGTTTAGCCCATCATTATACTAATAGTATTAATAATTTAACAATGCCACAGCCTTACGAAACGCATCATAATAAGTATTCATGGTGGAGGCAGCTGCCTCCACCACAAAACACTTATCTTAGTACATATCTCCCATACCGCCCATGCCGGGGTGGCCGCCGCCGCCCATTGGCATCTTCTCTTCCTTTTCAGGCAGGTCGGTTATCATCACTGAGGTGGTGAGCATTAGTGACGCGACTGACGCGGCGTTCTGTAGTGCGCAGCGCGTTACCTTTGTCGGGTCAATTATGCCCTCTTTCATCATGTCGCAGTACTTCTCGGACTGGGCGTCAAAGCCATAGTTCTGGTCTTTAGAGTCCTTAACCTTCTCTATGATGATTGCGCTCTCAAGGCCGGCATTGTTGATAATCTGCCTGATTGGCTCCTCAAGCGCCTTCTTGATTATGCTTGCGCCTATCTTCTCGTCGCCGGTTAATTTCAACTCGTCTATTGTGGCGATACATCTAAGAAGGGCAACTCCGCCGCCGGGGACGATTCCCTCTTCAACGGCTGCGCGGGTGGCGTGTAAGGCATCCTCAACGCGCGCCTTCTTCTCCTTCATCTCGGTCTCAGTGGCTGCTCCAACGTTGATTACGGCAACGCCGCCAACAATCTTGGCAAGCCTCTCCTGGAGTTTTTCTCTGTCGTAGTCAGAGGTGGTCTCATCAATCTGCGCCTTTATCTGCTTTACACGGCCCTTGATGGCGTCCTGCTTGCCCTCGCCCTCTACGATAGTCGTGTTGTCCTTATCTACGGTTACCTTCTTGGCGCGTCCGAGGTCTGTCATCTTCACGTTTTCAAGCTTCATGCCGAGGTCGTCAGAGATAACTGTGCCGCCTGTCAGAATAGCGATATCCTCAAGCATAGCCTTACGCCTTTCGCCAAAACCCGGCGCCTTCACGCCGCATACCTGAAGCGTACCGCGCAGCTTGTTCACTACTAATGTGGCAAGGGC
>JAKOEO010000003.1:87592-89551 GCA_022321325.1 Candidatus Magnetominusculus sp. LBB02
TCTAATACGCACTCCATCCTTTCCGAGTCAGTTACGAAATACGGCGAGATATAGCCGCGGTCAAACTGCATACCCTCGACGACTTCAAGGGCTGTCGCCATAGACTTGGCCTCTTCAACGGTGATAACGCCGTCTTTGCCGACTTTGTCCATCGCCTCGGCAATCAGGTCGCCGACTGAAGGGTCGTTATTGGCTGAAATCGTACCAACCTGTGCGATTTCCTTCTTGTCCGCCACCTTCTTGGTCATCGCCTTGAGTTTGTCAATGACGGCGGTAACGGCCTTTTCCATGCCGCGCTTGAGGTCCATCGAGTGTGCGCCCGCTACGACATTCTTCACGCCCTCTTTGTAGATGGCATGGGCAAGAACCGTTGCAGTGGTCGTGCCATCGCCGGCGGTGTCAGAGGTCTTAGAGGCAACCTCTTTTAATAACTGCGCGCCCATGTTCTGAAACGGCTCCTTAAGCTCTATCTCCTTAGCCACCGTTACGCCGTCTTTGGTGATTGTTGGAGAGCCGTATTTCTTGTCAATAATCACGTTTCTGCCCTTGGGGCCGAGCGTTGCCTTTACGGCTGTGGCAAGCACGGAAATTCCCTCAAGGATTTCCCTTCTTGCCGCCTCGTCAAAAAGTAACTGTTTAGCTGCCATTTAATCCTCCTATCCTATTATTCCTAAGACATCTTCTTCTTTGATTATTAAATAATCAACGTTGTCAATCTGAACCTTGGAGCCGGAGTACTTGTCGAAAAACACCTCGTCTCCAACTTTCAGTTCTTTGACCTCTGAGCCAACGGCCTCGACTTTACCGCGCTGCGGCTTCTCTTTTGCCGTATCAGGCACATAAAGGCCGCCGGCGGTTCTCTCAAGCTCTTCCTTGTAGCTAACGAACACACGCTCTTTCAATGGTTTAAACTTCATAGAGTCACGCTCCCTTAGTTGTTATTAGCACTCACACCGAGTGATTGCTAATAATATAACACACATTTTCGTGCGTGTCAAGTATTTTTTTCAGCCGACGCTTTATTTACCTTGACTAACATTGCTGAGGGCGGGGGATTGACACGAACATCTTGCAATGTTTATGATTAACATTGAGAACAGCAACAACGCCTTAGCATGTACATTCAGAAAGGGAGGGGTACCGGTACATGAATAACGCCGGGGTCTGATTAGCCAAAATGCAGCAAAATCGCTTTTACCATCCATAAGGATTAAAGGGACGATGTCAGGTGAAAAGCCTTCAGGAAATTACTGAAATAATAAGATGTCATAGGGACGAGTTGAAAGCCAGATTTACTGTAAGTAACGTTGGTATTTTCGGCTCCTATGCCACAGGCAGGGCCACTGACGCAAGCGATATTGACGTGTTAGTAGACTTTGACAAGCCTATAAGTCTTTTAATGTTAATAAGTCTTGAGAACTATTTGTCAGATATTACAGATATAAAGGTAGATGTGGTGCCAAAAGATGATTTAAGAGTTGAACTCAAAGAAAGAATTTTATCTGAGACTATTTATATATGAGTCGTGATACGTTAATATATATAAAGGACATCTATCAACACATACTAAAGATAGAAGAGTTTGCGGGTGATTCGACCCAAGAAGAATTTATTAACGATGAGAAAACCTATTATGCTGTTATCAGGTGCATAGAAATAATTGGTGAAGCCTCTAAGCATGTTTCAAATAATGTTCGCAGTAAGTATCCTGTTATACCATGGAGGGACATGTCAGGGATGAGAAATAAGGTTATACATGCTTATTTTGGCATTAATCCACAAATGGTATGGATGGTAGTAAAAAATGACATTTCACAGTTAAAGCCTTTAATTGAAGTGGCATTGGTGGATTTACAGAAACAGATGCCGTAATCGCCGGAATTATAGCGTCTCTGCAGCTTAGACGCACGGCCTGTTACCGCTTTAGTGCCCGGCCCTTCCAGATTATGTAGATTGCGG
>JAKOEO010000040.1:0-9534 GCA_022321325.1 Candidatus Magnetominusculus sp. LBB02
TTAACTCCTCCTTAGTTTTTTGTGTTTATCTTACTGCATGTTATGAACTATTTTAATATCGAACAAATCTTATTAAATATCTCGTTTATGTCGCCCACGCCTTCTACCCTCTTCAAGATGCCTTTTTTGGAGTAGTAGTCAATGAGCGGCTCTGTCTGGGCTTTATACACGTCAAGCCTCTTTTTTATCGTCTCTTCTTTATCATCATCCCTTTGGTAAAGTTCAGTGCCGCACTTATCGCAGACGCCGTCTTTTTTTGATGGCGAGAAATACACATTGTACAT
Organism: Candidatus Magnetominusculus sp. LBB02; assembly: GCA_022321325.1. Lineage (GTDB taxonomy): Bacteria > Nitrospirota > Thermodesulfovibrionia > Thermodesulfovibrionales > Magnetobacteriaceae > Magnetominusculus > Magnetominusculus linsii. Next base: position 285 of record JAKOEO010000040.1, read on the forward strand.
CTGCCCGCAGTCCTTATTCTTGCACGTACGCCTTCCGGTAAGCCTCTTTAATAGGACGTCGAAATCCACATCCACGCTGAGGGCAAGCTCAAGCGGCATACCCACAGAGGCCAACACGCCGTCAAGCGTCTCAGCCTGCGCCGTATTTCTTGGAAAACCATCCAGAATAAACCCCTTCTTGCAATCACCCTGAGAAAGCCTTTCCTTTACCAGCCCGATAACCACGCTGTCAGGGACTAAACCGCCGCTGTCCATATAACTTTTTGCCTCTTTGCCAAGCTGTGTCTGGTCGGCAACGGCCTGCCTGAGGATATCGCCGGTTGATATCTGCGGAATCCCAAATTTCTCTATCAGTTTCTTAGCCTGAGTGCCCTTTCCGGCACCCGGCGCTCCCAACAGGACAATCTTCATACATACCTCCAATCTACAATGAATGTTATAAACACAGGCTACCCTACCCTACGCGGCCCCCGCCTTCAGTCATCGCGGAAATTTGCTTTCCGTAATCACCGCTTTCGTTCTTTGCATACAGATTACGTTTGTTTTCGCATACAGTAACACTGCATACCGCAACCGTTTAGCTGTGCACACACAAATGACGCCCTAATAGTAAAAAAAGCAACATTAGATTGTCAAGGAAAATATGCAATTTATTTTTGCCGCGGCAATTATTTCTCTACAGCAAATCATTTGGCGCGCCGGGCGTATTGGCTTTGACTTTTAGCCGGCATTGCAGATGCTGTCTGCGCTATGCTACAATAGGCTGAGTGTGCCGGGATAGCACAGTGGTAGTGCAGCTGATTCGTAATCAGCAGGTCGAGGGTTCGAATCCCTTTCCCGGCTTCCTTATCTTGGAAAGGGGTTACAGGGCTTTAGCATAACTGCTTTCGTGTAGTTTTTGTGCAGTTGCACTCTCTCTTCGCCCGTCATATTTTCAACCGGTTAATTTTACATTGTGGTTTATGGGTTGAATTATAATTTTCAAATGCGTTTGCCCCGGTGGATATTTCTTAGAGGCTCAGCGCCCCCCAAGAAACCTGTTGATTTCCTCTAATGAGTGCGGAACTGCCGCCCTGCCGCCCGCCTTGAGGCATTTCATTGCGGCAATGGCTGTGGCAAAACCAATAATTTTATCATGCGGCCAGTTATTTAAAATGCCATAGAGACAGCCGCCGTGAAACACATCCCCTGCCCCTGTGGTATCAACCGCCCTTATGTCATATGCCGAATGATGATGTACCTTGCCGTCTATCATGGTAAGACTTCCCCTGCTGCCTAGCGTAACAGAGGCTAACTTAACGCCAAGTGTGGTTAGTTTAAGAAGCGTCTCCTCGTGGCGTGAGGCATATTTTTTACTGAATTCCTCAGAACACACCACGTAGCTGCAAAGCGGCAGGAGTTCATGCGTCTTTGAGCGCACAGAACCGGCGTCGAGCATTACGGGGATGCCGCGTGATTTTGCCATCAGCGCCGCCTGAATTGAAGCCTCTTCCATGAGTCCGTCAAGATGCAGAGCTGCCACGCCATCGAGGAACTTTTCGCCAATGACGCAGCTGCCGTTTAGGTCGCGCGACCAGAGGATTGTCCTTGCTGCGGTCTTTTTATTAATCAGGATACAGGCGGTTTGAGAGCTGCCGCCTTTTTGTGTGTGCATATGGGAAATGTCAACACCCTCTCTGATGAGGCCGTCTCTAATCTTTTGTCCTGCCTCATCGTCTGCGGTAACGCCCATGAATCTCGTCTTAACGCCAAGGCGGCTTAGCACAACAAGGGCTGTGGCAACCGGCCCGCCGCCCTCGATAACCCACGGCGAGACCTCGCACTTTTTATCCTCCACAGGAAACTCATCCACGAAGGTCAAATAGTCAAGGCTGCATTGGCCAAAGCCGGCTACGATGTATTGGTCATTCATATCACTAATTTATCACAGCGTCGTAATAAAGCAGTCCACAAAGTGTTAATCATCGCTGCCGCGCAAAGGAGTTAACTTTTCCCCAATAATGCATAAGTGCCGATGAGTATTCTCAATATCTATACGGCTGAAGGCTTGCCACCCTTAAAACTATTATTCCCGCAAATTCTTCTGGCGGATATGTCCTTATATCAGAAAAATCTTTATCCAGAGTAATAAGGACACGATCCTCATCTTTACAACGTTTAAAAAGAAGTTGATCCGCAATACCCGCCATTTGCTGCTCATTCACTGTTAATGCATCATGTCCTGCACTAATCAATATATGCGCTATTTCAATCGGCAGGTTTTCGTCTATCTTGAATTGCATTTTCCTATACGGTTACCAAAGATACCGTTCTTTCGCTGCATAGTTGCGCCGCATATGCAATTGCCGCTTTAATATCTTCGCTATTCAATGACGGGTAGCTTTTCAATATCTCCAACTCGGTTGCCCCCTCTGCCATGTTGTCGAGAATTACTGACACCATAACGCGAGTTCCTACAGGCTTTGCCGTGGCATACGAGTGGATCAAACGCGATTCTTTCTGTCCAGTCCATGCTGCCTCCTTGACGTCATTATGGCATTCAACGTATATTATACCACAACTCAGGACTTCGCCGCGTCCTTTGCCCAGAGGTTTTGCTTTTTATATGTCTTCCAGCGGTTGTGCATCCAGAGGTATTGTTCCGGGAATTGGGTGATTATCTTTTCCATTTCGCAGGCTGTGGCCTGCGTTAATCTGATTATTTCGGCCTTTTCGCTTACGTAGCCCGCTGCGGGCAATATGGGGTCGCTTACGTAGCCTGTGAAACCGCCTTGCCTCCTACAGCAGGCGATTACCACGATAGGACGCTTATATAGCGCTGCCAGCATGGCCGGAATGGGCGTTGCCGTTGCCGTTCTGCCAAAATACTCTATCGCCACACCCTTTGCCGTGCTTTGGTCTGGCAGCATTCCTATTGACTTGCCATTTCTCAGGGTCTGCTGAAGGCTGAACATGGCATTGGTCTTTGCGATAAATAGTTGGCCGCTTTCGGCGCGTGAGGCGTATATTAATTTCTCTAAGCGCGGGTTATCAAGCGGCCTTACCACTACTACCAGCGGAATTCCAACGGCAGCGCTGACATGCGGCAGAAATTCCCAATTCCCAATATGCGGGGTTACGAATATGCAGCCGCCTGCCTCGTCATGCGCCGCCTTTGCCTTCAGAAACAGGCTCTCAAGGGATGGGGATGACTCTCGTATCAACATGACAGGGTCGTTTGCCGTGAGCATAGCCCGATATTTTATACTTTCCATAAATGTGAGGAAAAAAGATGCGGCGCTTTGTTTGGCTGTCTCTTTTACTTGTTGCTTTGACATCTGTGGGAAGGCCAGCGCGATGTTATCCACTGCTATGCGCCGCCTCTTAGGGATAAAGAAAAAGAGCAGCGTGCCTAAGAAAGCGGCTATGGTGTGCATTGCCCTTACTGGCAGCGCCCCTGCCGCCCAAAATATAAACCGCACAGCCCAGTATTCTAAAAACCACCTCAGACGCTTAGACCTTCTCTTTTTCATATTAGGAAAGGGGATTTGGCCTACGCGTGGCTCTTGCGGGATGCCTTTTTTTGTTCCTTATCTTTGTACATCAGGGCGTCAGCTGAGGCAATCAACTCATCCAGAGTTGCCGGGGTCTCCGGCTCATAGAGTGCTATGCCTACGCTTAGAGACAACATCATATTATTTTTTCTAAGAGAGAGGTTATATGCCTCAATATTGGACGCCAGACGTGCCTTAATTGTCTGTTCCATCTCATTGCCTGATTCTGAAACCAGAACGCTGAACTCATCCCCACCCATACGCCCGACGATGTCCGCCCCCCTGAATGTTTCTTTTAATACATCTGCCGCCGCTTTTATTAAGATGTCGCCTTCTCTGTGTCCCCTCGTGTCGTTTATATGTTTCAGGCCGTCAAGGTCTAAAAACACTATCAACATCTGCTTATTATATCGTGCCGCTACTTTGAACTGCTGCTCTGCCAGGGCGTAAAAACCACGGCGGTTATAAAGGCCGGTAAGCTCATCCACAACGGAGAGCATATGCAGTTTCTCCCTTAACATAGCGACCTCGGTAACGTCTGTCCCTACGCATATGATACTATTAGGGGTGCCGTCGTCTTTATAGAGGCATGTGGAGTTCCAGTTAATGTATTTATCTATACCGCTCCCTGTTACGGTCTTTAGCTCAAGATTGCTTATATTGCAAAGTGAGAGGATATTATAGAATTTTTCCAGATTTCGGGAGAAATCCTCATCACCAATTATAGTTTCGTCATCCGGCGTCAGGAAACAGTCACGCCATGCCCTGCCGATGAGTTCTTTTGGGGTAACGCCAAGTATTTTCGCCGCCGAGTCATTTAAGAAATTTATAATGCCGTCATTTGACATCTCACAAATGATAGCCGGTAAAAAGGCCACCAATGTCCTGTACTTCATCTCCGATTCCCTGAGGGCGCGCTCCGCATCGAGGCGCATCAATTGCAATTCGCCCAGCCTTATAGCGTTCATTATCGCATGGCAGAGCAGTTCAGCCGTAATGCGGGACTTGTTGAGATAGTCCTTGGCCCCCATTTTCATAGCCGAAAGCACAATGTCCTCGTCTCCATGTCCCGTAAGAAAGATAATCGGCGTGGTCACTCCCTCTCTTTGCGCCCTTTCGATTACCTGCAGGCCGTCCATCTCTCCAAGCATATAGTCCACAAGAATGATATCGAATTTATTTGAAAGCAGGTTTTCTATTGCATCGGCAACCGTGTGCACGTCAACAAGCTTCAGGGAAAGATTCCTGAAACCCTCTTTTATGTAATCCCTGATGAGAAGGACATCCTCATCGTCGTCGTCAACTATTAATACTTTCAAGTCTTTCATATCAATTAGTCTGTTGCAATATATCCGGTTTTTCAGGAAGCGAAACGGCATTAAACCAGTATTTTGATATTACGTGGGCAATTTCAATCAGCCTGTCATAGCTCTCAGGTTTTTTTACATATGAGTTGACGCCAAGATTGTAACACTCCGCGATGTCGTCTTTTGAGGCTGAGGTGGTCATCGCTATTATTGGAATTGGCCTCATGGCGGCGTCTGATTTTATTTCTCGCAGGGCTTCGATGCCGTCTTTTTTTGGCATGTTCAGATCAAGCAGGATTAAATCGGGATGGCCTTTTTTTGATAAATGCTCAAGCAGCTTCTCCCCGTCCTCTATCCATGTTATCGTGGCGTTGAGGCCGGTTTCTTTAAACGCGTCGGCTATCAGGATATTGTCATCCTCATCGTCGTCTGCGTGAATAATCTGAAATGGCTCTTCTGATATTTTCTTACCTTTTTTCATTCAGTAGTCTCCACTTTCTCCGGCTCTCTTTTTGCCGGCAGCCTTATCATAAAAGTCGTGCCCATGCCGGGGGCACTCTCCACTGTCAACAGGCCGCCATGGCGCTTCACTATCTTATCACAAATAGCCAATCCCATGCCTGTCCCTTCATACTCACCACGGCCATGCAGCCGCTGAAATGGTTTAAATATCCTGTCTATGTACTTCATATCAAAACCGATTCCATTGTCTGAGACGGCAATGTCATAGTAGTCCTCCGTTTGGTTGATAAGCCTTACAGCCACCACCGGCACAACGCCTGCGGCGTGGAATTTCAGGCCATTTGCCGTCAGGTTCATAAATAATTGGTGCATCTGCATGGGGTCTGCCGCAACAATTGGAAGCGAATCGAACTCTACGCGCCCTTTGGTGCGCATAATGCGTTCCTCAAGGTCTGATACAATGCCCTGCATAATGGCGTTGAGGTCGGTCGGCACAAACGGCTTGGCGCGGGTCGTTATTCTCGAAAAACTTAGAAGCTCTTCGATAAGGCGCTGCATACGGGATGCCGCACCCTGCATCCTTTGCAGGTAGTCCGCCGCGTCCTCGGCAAGCATCCCCTCGGTCTTGGCACGCAGCCTGTCTCCAAAGGCGATTATCTTGCGAAGCGGCTCCTGAAGGTCATGCGAGGCAACGCTTGCGAAATCCTGAAGTTCCTGATTGCTGCGTTTTAACTCATCCGAGTATTTTGAGATCGAATTCTTTACCTTTACAAGCTCGGTTATATCTGTAATAAGGGCAAACGCCCTGCTTATCCTAAGGCCGTCTGTTAGTTCCGGCGTGGCGTTGATGCGCGTGTGAAGGGCCGTGCCGTCTGAAGCCAAGAGCGTAACATTTGCCGCAACTCCCATTCCATCCCACAGCGTATCAAGCGCCCTGCCAAAGGACTCAGACTCCTCGCCGACTACCGCACTGCGAAGATTTCTGCCTATTATCTTCCCCCTTGTCGTCTTCAGCATTTTTAACATAGCATCGTTGGCGCTGATTATTTCATATGAGCGGTTTAGTTCAATAAAGCCCTCCGATGTACTGTTAATAATATTATGATATTTTTCTTCAGTTTTTTTCAAGGCCTCTTCTACGCGTTTATGTGCGGTTGTGTCTATACACTCACCGGCAATAAACCTTTTTCCTGATGGATCTTTTACTGGAAATCTTATTATCACCCACTGGTGCAGGCCGTCCTCATGGGGAAATGTCTCTGTCATATCTACGGTTTTATTGATAGACAGCACGACGGCGTCATGGTCGCCTAAAGTCGAGGCCAAGGTCATAGGAAAAATATCTCTGTCAGTCTTGCCTATTACTTCTTTTGGGTCTAAGTGGCTTATTTCCCTGAAATTGTCGTTAACATAGACGTATCTGCCGGTCTCGTCTTTCATAAACGCGGCAAGAGGGCTGTTTTTCATAAAACTCTTAAACAGCTCCTCGGACATTCTGAGTTTCTCCTCGGTAAGGTTTCTCTCTATAATACCGGCCAGAGTATCGGCCATAGCCTGCAGGAACTCTATCTCTATCTCCTCTTTGACGTGGCCTTCTCTGACGTAGAGATTAATCACGCCAAGCATCTTATCGCCTCCTGATACGATAGGCACACAGTAATGCCCGTGGTTTGATATGTCAGGATACATTACGTCGTGCTCTGCATCCAGTTCGTCTGTAAATATGATTTCCTGGCGTTTAGCAGCCTTGCCGCATATACAACGGCCAAGGTCAACATGGCTGCAAAGGTCAAGAATCTTTTCTGAAAGCCCAAGCTGCGCCTTCATATCCAGCCTGCCAGTGTCCTCGTTGTACAGGAAAATACATCCCTTTGACTCAACCGAAAGCCATTTTATTGACAGCACCAGAACGATTATACGCTCAAGCTGAGAATCCAAAGAAATCGGCTCAAGGGCTATATCAAGCGCCGCGCTTATTGTTCTCTGTATGTCGAGATGGTGTTGGTTTATTTGCTCGGCGCGTTTGCGTTCTGATATCTCCTCAGATAGCTGCTCATTGGTTTTACTAAGCTCTGCAGTCCTTTTCTTTACCTTTTCCTCAAGTTCTTCATTAGCCAGCCTTATTGCCTCTTCATATTCTTTGCGTTTGGTAATATCTATAACCATGATGATTATAATCCGGTCTTCACCCTGGTCTATAGCGCTCATCATGGTCTCCAGAGGAAACAGCGTACCGTCTTTTCGTCTGCCTCTTATCTCTTGCATTAACAACTCCTTCGTCAGGGCAAGCGCCCTGAACACTTTGGAAGGGTTGTCCAAAGTCAAATCAAAAAAACTCCGGCCATTTAACTCTTCAAAGCTGTAACCGAATATGGCCTCTGCCGCAGGGTTTATTGATATAATCTCTGCATTAATATCAGTTGTAATGATACCTGTTGGGACGTTTTCTACAATAGCGCGTGTGCGCTGTTCACTTATGAATAACTCCTCTGACTTTCTTATCAACCTGTCTCTGGAGGTCGTTATTTCGTCTGCAAGCAGCTTATACCGCCTCTCCATTACTATCAATTGATCGCCAACGATGCCGTCTTCCTGGACAATGCCGAGTTGTTCTTTTGAAAAATGGGCAATTTGTCTGCTTACCCTCTCTATACGACGTGTAATCATAAACATTATAAGACTAAAAGATAATATAAGGACGGCTACCTCAACTGCCTCAGTCTTAAGTTGGGTTGTTATTATTTTGCTTCTCAGCCTTGCAAGGTCAGCGGTTGAAATCAGGGAGGCAAACATCACCTTTATCTCTATCTCGCCGTAGTCTAAAAATGACTTCCCTGTGAAAACATATTTACCCATGAGAGATGAGACCGGCGTGCCGGAGGGAAGTCTGTCCGGGTCGTTACTGGCCAGAATAACCGGTTCTTTTCCCATGATAAGGGCTATGATATTATCCTCGGAGTTTTCAATGGACAGGAGGAATTGATCGTCGAGCGGGTGGGCTATCATGATCATCGCAAGCTGCGTACCTGTGTCGTCCTTAACAGCCTCGGAGGCTATGATATACGGCACATTATCTATCATCGTCATAAAGGACTGTCCGCGGCTCATATGATTAAGCGCCTGTCCCTTGACTATCAACGCGGAGGGAGCCGGTTCGGAGGACTCGGTATAGACCTCCCTAGGGTTATAAAGGGCATCAAAAAGCACCGCGTATGTGAAGCCTGCAATCAGCCTTAACTCGGCGGCGCCGGGAAGCCACACAGGGATTTCTTCGTGCGTTAGTATTGTCTTGTTATTCTTCCAATTATCGCCCTTTAAATAGTTGACTAAAGAGTTTTGTTTTGACAGCAGCACTGCGCTCTGGTGGAAACCAATCACGTATTTATCGAATTTGACGCGGTCAGACACGGCGCGTCTGTCAAGCTGCCGCTGAAGCTGCATATCCAAAGCGGCAGAGAGCCGGACGATACTGTAATAGCCCATACCGGCGCTGACAAGCACACTGACGGCAATCGTAACAACGGCCATCTTCAACGTCAACGAAAGCCTATTAAACATATCTTACTTGCGTTAGCTGCGTTTCTTTGGCATTGTCATCTCGGCTCTCCGGTAATCTCGTCGCCAGTGAATTTCCAGCCTGCCTTTCGCAAAGCAGGGGCGGGGATTATCTCAAAGCCCTTATCAACCTTGTCCAGGTTTGACAATATGTAGTCCACCAGCTTCTTCGCGTTTGGTTTTGCCAGCTTTGGGTCGTCCCACGTTGTGAAATTCATTGTCCGGTATATTGAGTATTTCCCTGAGGCAACGGCAGCGTCGTCCTGTGGGGAAATGCCGTCAATAGTCAAAATTTTTATTTTATCCTTCGCCCCGTATGTGTTTGCCATCCAGATGGTCTCATATCCTATAGCGCCTTTGAGGGCGGCAACCTGGGAAAGCATATTGGGGATA
>JAKOEO010000040.1:9544-30749 GCA_022321325.1 Candidatus Magnetominusculus sp. LBB02
CTCATATCCTATAGCGCCTTTGAGGGCGGCAACCTGGGAAAGCATATTGGGGATAGAGCCTACCTCCATCGCCTTTGGACTGAAGAGGTCTTCCTTGCCGAGAATCAGGCACCAGTGCCCCGGCCTTGTCTTACAGTGAAGTCTCACGACCGGCCTGATGTCGGCGTCAGGGCCTGCGGCGCCGTCTGCGGTCTTCACCTCTGACCATTTGTGAAGTTTGCCCCTGTACATCTTTCGCACATCTGCAAGCGCGAGGTTAGAAACCGGGTTTTCCTTGTTTACAATCAGCGCCAGCGCGGCAACTCCCATAGTATGGTAGCGAAGGCCGGGCAGGCGGTCTGCCTCTGCCGGAGGGCAGCACATGGCCGTTATATCAACTGTCTTTTTGGATGCCGCACCGGCGGCGATGCCGCATGTCCCCTCTTCAACGGCTATTTTAATGCCATTTTTTTTCTCAAATTCCCTGACCAGAGGCAGTACGGCGGGATATATCTGCTGATCAAGGGCAAGGGCCAGGTCTGCCCCCTCTGCCCACGACTCATATTTAATGCCTTGTTTGACCCATTCCGGGGACATTGGGTAAGTCTTCGCGGGGTCGCTAAATGGCTGGCCGCGAAGCGGGTCTTTAGCCGCCGCAGGTTCCTCCGCCCCTGAGGAGCTGACAATTACGCCTGCTGTCATAAACAAACACGCCATTACTGCTAATAGATAAATAACTCCCCTTGCTGCTTTCATAAGTGCCTCCTCAGTGCCACTTCATTTTATATGAGTGGCTCATAGCCGCTCATTCCGGCCAAACACAAGCGCTATTCAAAGATATCGTGGACTGCGGCTTGAAGCCCTTCAATGGTTTTAGACGTAACCACGCCCTCAAATGCCGCAAAGGAATGCAGCCTGTACTTATCGCCCTCTATAGTTAATATTTGAACCTCCTGAAGCTCCGGCATGACTATCCAATACTCAGGCACCCTGTATTTCTCATAAACGGCCTTCTTGCCCTCGGTATCCCTTTCGTAGCTGAACGGGGAGATTACCTCGCAGACCATATCCGGTACGCCGCGAATCCAGCCCTGGACTATTGCCATATTTTCTTTTCTGACAAACATTATATCAGGCTGAAACCGGTTAATCCCTTCTTCAAATATCACATCAAGCGGGGATATATACACTTTTCCTAAATTGTTTGCCTTTACATGGCGGCGTATGATATCAGCTAAATTGAAAACAACATCCTGATGTCTGTCAAACGGGCTTGGCCCCATAATCTCCTCGCCGTTTATAATCTCCGTCAAATCTAAATCTCTGGTCTCCATCATAGTATTGTAGCACACCCCCAAGGCATCTGTCATGCGTTGTCCAAACCCTGTCTTGCCTTGTCGTCATTCCCGCCATTTCTGTCATTCCGGCTTGTCCGGAATCTTCTTTGTCCGGATGATGTGCATAGACAGATTCCGGACAAGCCGGAATGACGTAATTTTGAAATATCTTTATCTCTATGATTACTACTTAGTATTAGTCCGATATTGCCGCCTTTGTTATCTCCTCGGCCTTTTTGAACATTATGTCTTTTTCGTCTTCAGAGCGCGTCTCTATGTAAAAGCGCACCTTTGGCTCAGTGCCCGACGGCCTTATTAGCAGCCACGAGTTGTCGTCAAATATCACCTTAGTGCCGTCAACGGTGATAATGTCTTTCACAGATTTTGACTTGCTGCCAAATGTTACCGTAGCGCCGGTCTTAAGGGTATCTTTTATCGTTGACAGCTTCTGCAGAAGCGGCTTTCCCACAAGCGCACGGTCAACCTCTACGCCGGAGCGGTCAGGGTAGAAATATCCAAACTCATCCTGCACATCTTTAAAATACGCCCCTATGGTCTTTCCCGTTGCCATCATCATCTCTATGGCAATCAGAAGACCAAACATCGCATCCTTCTCAAGCGTATGGTTGTAGCCTGAGATGCCGTCGCTCTCTTCAAATGTAATAATTGCGCGTTCCTTCGCCGCAGAAAGCATGTATGGCCTGAAGTTCTTAAACCCTACCATCGTCTCTTTCAGGGTAACGCCAAGTTTTTCAGCTATAGCGTTGACGAAGTTGCTGGTTGCCACAGACTTTGCCACAACGCCGGAGAGTTTCTTGTGTTTATGAAAGAAATGAAACGCCAGCGCGCCAAAGCCATTCATAGGCAGCTCGGTCGTGCCGTCGGTAAATCTTATCCTGTCGCCGTCGGGATCCATGATAACGCCAAGTTTCAGCTTAGCGTTTGACGCCCTGAGGGCCTCAGTAACCATCTGCATGTTCTTTGACGACGGCTCAGGGGCGATACCGCCAAAGAGGTAATCGTTTTCCATCCTAAGATACTGAATCTTAGCGCCGAAATCTCCAAGCAGGCGCTGCGGCCTGCCACGCGTTGAGCCGTGAACGTGGTCAACGCAGATGAACACATCGTTTTCAGCGATAAATTTCTTAATTTCGCCCAGAGAAATCGTCTTTTTCTTGTTTATGAATGTTTCATACAGAGAAATAGGGTCAATGGTCTTGTAATTTGTGGCAGGGGCGCTGGGGATTACTGCCTTGTCAGCCATCAGAGCTGCGGCAAACTTCTCTATTACTTTTGTTATCTCAGGGCCTGCCGGGCCGCCGTCCGCGGGGTTGAATTTATAACCTGCCCATCGGGCGGGGTTATGTGAGGGGGTCAGATTAATAGAGGCGGCTGCGCCAAGTTCTTCTAATGCCGCTGAAAACTCCGGCGTTGTCGTCTCGCCACTGTAGTAGGCCGCGATGCCATCACGATTGAGAAGCCCTATTGCTGCCATAGCAAAATCCGGACCTAAGAAACGGTTGTCATGTCCTACGATAACGCCTCTTTTTTGAATATCCTTGAAATCCTTCACGCCGAGGGCCTCCATGACGCCGGGGTCCTCTTCTTTGAACATTGCAATTATGGCCTCTGTTACTATCATCATATTGTTAAATGTATAGTCGAGGCCAATCTCGCCACGCCAGCCGGAAGTCCCGAACACGACATTGGTAGTGGACATGTTTTCCTTTGCGAAACGCTCTATTTCAGAAAGCAGCCCTACATTTTCCTTTGGATTAGATAATATCTCTTTCCAGCACTCAGAAGCATCCTTAAATGAAGCCACCTAATACCTCCGCTATTAATTATATTTTATAGGCCGCAGGCAACGCCCGCTTATCTGATTGAACAGCAGCACCCTCATCTTTTTTGCGAAGGCTCTCATCGTACACCTCTTTATGTTGAACTATCGGGGCGCTGTTTAATCATGGTTAAGCAATTGCGCCCATCTCTGGATTCATATTCTATTTTATCCATCAGCTGTTTCATAAGGAATATGCCAAGTCCGCCAATTTGCCTCTCTTCCAACGGCAAGTCCGTATCCGGGGTCTTAACTGTGTCAGGGTCAAACGGCTCGCCGTCGTTTTTTATTGCCACAATAAAATCACTGCTGTTTATTTTTATCGAGAGCTCTATTTTACTGCCAGCCTTGCAGTTGTAGTCTATTATATTGGTGCATGCCTCGTCAACCGCGACCCTGGCGTCGAAGACAAAAGCGTCCGGCAGTCCCTGTTGCGTCGCTGCCTCCCCTATAAAATCCAATATCAACGGGATACTGTTAATTTCACAGTCAAAGGAGCGTTCATAGACAGCGTCGCTCATCTACCGGCCGCCCTTCAAAGGAGTTCTCTGTCCATTTAATCTTATTGTTAAAATAGTGATGTCATCTGATTGCGGCGCGCCGGATGTAAACCCTGCCACCTCCGCCAATACCTTATCGGCCATGTCTTTGAGCGCGCTTATGTCAATGGCGCAGAGCGCCGCCTCAAGCCTGTCTACGGTGAACATCCTGCCGCCTTCGTCCTTGGCCTCGTCAACCCCGTCTGTGTAAAGAAATACTGCCGCCCCATCAGGTACTGTTATACTGGCTTGTTCGTACACTGAGCTGCTCATCAGGCCGACTGCCGTCCCTGCTGCTCTGTCGAGTCGTTCTATCGTGCCGCGCCCTGAGACGATATAAGGACTGTTATGACCGCCGTTGCTATACGTAAGCAGCCCTGAGGCTGTATCCAAAATGCCGACAAACATCGTCACAAACATCATCATCTCATTAGCCCTTGAGAGTTCCTGATTCAGCCGGTGAAGGACCTGCCCCGGCGAGGCGCCCTCTCTTGCTATCACGCTAAAGAGGGTCTTAGCAACCGCCATAAGCAGGGCTGCCGGCACTCCCTTTCCTGATACGTCGCCTATGGCAAAACACAGGAGATTGTCCCTGAGAAAAAAATAATCGTAGAAATCGCCGCCTACATCTGTTGCCGGCGATATAAAGGCATGTATGTCGGCGTTTGAGCAGCCGGCAGTGTCTGAACAATCGCGCGGGAGCATGTTCATTTGAATTTCGCGGGCAAAACTCATTATCTCCTTATTCTTCTGATACTCCACATATCTGTCAGTTAAAAAAGTCCTCTCTATGGCGACGGCGGAAAGTCCGGCCAGATATTCAATCATGGCCTCGTCGTCATGGTCGAAACGTCTGCCGCCGTTTTTATTTATGGCCTCAAGGACGCCTACTAACTTGTCCTCGGCATTCACCATAGGACAGCACAGAATGGTCTGCGTCCTGTAACCTGTACTTAGGTCAAATTCGCTGTTAAACCGAGGGTCTGAATAAGCGTCGGCGATGTTGAGCTTTGTACGGTTGAGGGCGCAATCGCCCGCAATGCCAACACCCGGCGGGAATCTTATTTCATTCATATCAATTCCTATTGCGACATAGCTCCATAGCTCATCAGTGGTTTCGTCATAAACAAAGACCGTACATCTGTCGCAGTCCATTAGCTCTGCGGTCTTTTGAACTATGGCCTTTAGAACCGTTTCAATTTTGATTTCCTTTCCTAAAGAATTTGACATGTCAATAATGGCATCAAGCGGATAGGACTGGCAGTGTTTGTAGCGGCCACAGAGTGGTTGATATTTGTCGCAGTCCAGCGCAGGTTCTGTCATTGCCGCACGGCCCTGAGTTTACTTACAAAGTCGGCTGCTGCCTTTGAGACGTCCTCTGCGTCCATAATGGCGGAGGAAACGGCAACGGCCCTGGCCCCGGCTTCAAGCAGCTCCCCGACATTATCGTCAGTAATACCGCCTATGGCCGTTATTGGGATATGAATATGTCCTCTTAACTCAGCTAATGGCGAAAGCCCCTGGGGCGGCCCTGCCTTTTTTGTCGCCGTTGAATATATCGGCCCAAAGCCAATGTAGTCGGCGCCATCTTCCTGCGCTCTGACGGCCTGTTCAAGGCTGTGCGTGGATATGCCAATTAATTTGCCGCTTCCAACAATCTTGCGCGCCTCCGCAATCGGGAGATCTGACTGCCCAAGGTGCACGCCGTCAGCGTCCACCGCTGCGGCAATATCTGCGTAGTCGTTGATAATAAGGGCTACGCCGTTTGCCTTAGCCAATGCCTTTAAGAGACGGGCAGCCTTGTACACGGCAAGGCGCGAACTAACTTTATCCCGCAGTTGAATCCACGCAACGCCTGCCCCTATGAGTTCTATAATCGTATCAAACGGCGGACGGCCATTACCGGTAGTGTCCATCAGGACGCACAAGCCGCCTAAGTATAATCCGGCTTTATTTGCCTGCTGCATTTACCCTTTCCAGATAGCCCGTGTCAAACTTGCCGGAGAGAAAATCAGGGTTTGACAACACCGTCTTATGAAATGGGATAGTGGTCTTTATCCCCTCAATCCGGAATTCGCCAAGGGCGCGGCGCATTCTCTCAATCGCCTCTTTTCTGTTGCATCCGTAGGTTATCACCTTGGCTATCAGGGAATCGTAGTATGGCAAAATAGCGGCCCCTGAGTGTATAAACGTATCTACTCTGACGCCAGGGCCTCCGGGCAGGTAGAGAAAGGTTATCTGCCCCGGCGAGGGGACAAACGTGTGCGGGTCCTCGGCGTTTATCCTGCACTCTATCGCGTGTCCCTTTAGTCTCAGGTTTTTCTGTTTGATGCTAAGAGGAAGGCCGCTGGCTATGCGAATCTGTTCTTTGACAATATCCACGCCGGTTACCAGTTCAGTTACGGGGTGTTCAACCTGCACGCGGGTATTTATCTCCATAAAATAAATATTATCGTCGCTGTCAAGGATAAACTCTATCGTACCGACATTTCTGTATTTCAGCGATTCTGCGGCCTTTATGGCGAATTTGGCGATTTTTTCCCTTGTACGCTCGGTAAGTGCAGGAGATGGGGACTCCTCGATGAGCTTTTGATGCCTTCTCTGCACAGAGCAGTCACGCTCGCCCAGATGTATGGCCGTTCCCTCATTATCTACTGCTATCTGGACTTCCACATGGCGAATGCGCGGGATATATTTCTCAACATACATCTCCCCGTTTCCAAAGGCAGCCATTGACTCGGCCTCTGCCGATGAGAGCGCCCCTTCAAGGTGCGGTTCGATATACACAATTCTCATGCCACGTCCGCCGCCTCCGGCTGAGGCCTTTAGCATCACGGGATAGCCGATTTTTGAACACAGTTTTGCGATTAATTTCTTGTCTGTTATAGCGCCGTCGCTTCCCGGCACTACGGGGATGCCGTTTCTTTTCATTATTTGTTTGGCCCTGGCCTTGTTCCCGCCAAGCCTGATATTTTCCGGCGTCGGGCCGATGAACGTTATTCCTGACTTTTTGCACGCCTCGGCAAACTGAGGGTTTTCAGATAAGAAGCCATAGCCCGGGTGTATCGCCTCAGAATCGGTTATCTCTGCCGCGCTTAATATTGACGGGATGTTGAGATAGCTCTCAGCCGCGCGGGCAGGTCCAATGCAAACAGACTCATCAGCCAATCGAACATGCATCGCGTCTTTTTCCACATCCGAGTATACGGCTACGGTCTTAATGCCGAGTTCCTGGCAGGCGCGCTCTATGCGTATTGCTATCTCGCCCCTATTGGCTATCAGTATTTTCTTAAAAAGAGGCATATCCTTAGTCCTCAGAGCGGATTTATTTGAAACAGAGGTTCACCGTACTCAACCGCAGTGCCGTTTTCATGAAATATCTTTACAATTTTACCGCTTACCTCGCTCTCTATTTCATTCATCAGCTTCATGGCCTCAACTATGCAAAGCGCCTGTCCCTTTCTCACCGAGTCGCCAAGTTCCACAAGAGGGGCTGCCTCAGGGGTTGAGCTGCGGTAAAACGTGCCCACAATTGGGGATTTCACCGTAACGTAGCCGGCGTCTTCCTGTTCCTTCGTCTCTGCCGCTTTTTCTTCCGGCACGGCAGTGGGGGCAGCAACAGGGCGCAGAGCCGACGCGGTGGACGATTCTCTCTTCAGGCTTATTCTCATCCCGTCTTTTTCGTATTGCAACTCGGCTATGTCGGTCTCTTTTATTAGTTCTATGAGTTGTCTGATTTCGTTAATATCCATCACTTCACCCGTTCTATGTATTCCATTGTCCTTGTGTCAACCTTAATAACGTCTCCCTGGTTTATATGAAACGGGACTTTTATCATGGCGCCCGTCTCAAGCCTTGCCGGTTTTGCGCCTCCTGATGCCGTGTCGCCTTTGAAGCCGGGGTCTGTCTCCGATATAGCAAGCTCAACAAATATTGGCAGTTCAACGGCAAGCGGCGTCTCCTTGTGATATAGAATTGTTGCCACCATCTCCTCTTTCAAAAGGGACTTGGCAGCGCCAAGCTGGTCTTCTGTCAGCGGAATTTGCTCGTAGTTTTCCATATCCATAAAATAGTACATGCCGTCCTGAAGATACAGGTACTGCATCTGCTTGCTCTGTAGATTTGCCTTTGGGAACTTCTCCCCTGAGTTAAACGTATCTTCAATTACCTTTCCGCTTTTGAGGCCCTTCATCTTTGCGCGGACAAACGCCCCGCCTCTGCCCATCTTTACGTGCTGGAATTCAATTATCTCATAAGGCTCTCCCTTATATTCTATCTTTGAACCCCGCCTGAAGTCATTCGTCGCTATCAATATTCCTCCCGCCGCTTCTTGCGTCAGATGATCTCTAAATTTCTCGAAAGGTTTGTTATCATCTGCGGCGAATCGCCGGTAACACAAACCATATCCTCTATTCTCACGCCCCCAAGCGCCGGTATATATATCCCCGGCTCTATCGTAAAGACCATGTTTTGCTCTAATTTTTGTTTCCTATTCACAGCCGATATATATGGCAGCTCGTGCACCTCAATTCCCACTCCATGCCCCGTAGAGTGGCCAAAATACTGCCCGTAACCGGCGTCTGCTATCACCCTGCGGGCGGCCATGTCCACCTCAGCCGCAGACTGCCCTGTTCTTACAGAGTTTCTTGCCTCACGGTTAGCATTTCTTACTATATCATAAATCTCTCTTTTCTTGCTCAAGTCATTTCCCCCTGCAATAAGAAATGTCCTTGTCATGTCGGAGTAATAACCGTCTGACTCGCCGCCCCAGTCTAATATTAGTAAATCGCCCCCTTCCAATGCCTTATCAGTGGGCTTTGCATGGGGCATGGCGGCGTGCCTTCCCGAGGCCGCAATCACCTTAAAAGGCATGTTGGATACGCCCTGTGCCGTCAGGGACTCCTCAAGCATTGACGCTACAGCCTTTTCCGTAACGCCCGCCTTTATTTGCGGTTTTATCCCTATAAATGCGTCCTCTGCCCTTTTTGCCGCCCGCCTTATATGCCAAAGCTCTGCCTCATCCTTAATCAGCCTTATCTTTTCTATCGTATCTTTTAATGCCGTCATCTGAAACTTCTTGCTAAACATCGCAAATTGCCTGTAACTTAGCGTATCTTCACAGGCCAGATGCTTTATACCCTTCTTTTCAATAGATTTAATGATATAACCTACCGGGTCTTTTTTTGTGATGATTATTTCGCATGAGACCACCTCCGCCTTTGACTGCTCCTGATATCTGAAATCGGTGAAGAAATAACAGCCCTCCCCTGTGATAAGCAAATACCCGCTTGAGCCGCTAAACCCTGTCAAATATCTGATATTTATCAGACTGGTTATGAGAAATGCCCTGCCGCGCCTTAACTTAAGCCGTTGTCTTAGGTTATCAATTCTGGCGGTACCGCTTGTGCCAGTTCCCTGAGGAAGCATTCTACTCCTTTCTTTCGTTTAGTTTGTCTTTTATATGGCGCAGTTTTCTTATCATCGTGTTGTCGTCTTTATCCATGAGTTTCGCCACATTTCTGATGTCATCGAGGCGTTTTAAGATTTCTTCGTCGCCGGGGTAGCGCGCAAGCAGCAGGTTAAACGCCTTAATAGCCGCAAGATAGTGTTCGGTGATTATGTAGCTGTCAACCATGTCAAGTTCCTGCATAAGCCACACACGGCTGTTGTCTATTGTTTCCGGCTTTACCTTGCCCTTTACTCGTTTTGAAAGTTCATTGCTGATGATTTTAGTATCCTTTGCAAATAGGGGCTCTTGGACGGGCTGGTACTCATCCTGCTCCTCTGCAATCGGCGCGGCCTCCCCGGCGGGCTTGGACACTTCCTCTGCAATTGGCAGAGCCTCGACGGGGTTGGACTCTTCATCTACAATTGGCAGAGCCTCGACGGGTTTGGACTCTTCAACAGAAACCGCCTCGGCCTCGGCAATAATTTCCAGTGGCGGCTGTTCCATTTGGACATCGGCAATTACTTCCTCAAGCGGCTGTTGCACCGGGACCTCAGATGCAGCCTGCGGTTCATAGGCTTCCGACGCTTCCGGCTTTTCTTTTTCAACCGGTGTTTTAGTAATTTTGCGGCGGACTCTCTGCAGCCTGCCAATGAGGCCGGAAGCTGGTGGTTCAGGCACATCCTGACGCTCTGCCTCTCTATGACCTGCCTGGTCGTCTTCGTAAATAACGGGTTGGGCTTGTGTGGCGGCCACGCCTCCGCCGACATCAACGATATCTGGAGCGTGCCCGTATTCGTCCTGGGTTATGGCAGGGGCTGCGGCCTCTTCAACGATTATCCCGCCTGTTAATAATTCAGTAGCGGGCAGGTCTACGGCCTCGCCGCCATCGGCCTCGTCAATATCCATATCCGGCGGAAGTTCATAATCATCCACCGAACTAAACGGCTCAACCGCCTCGTCTGTCACAATAACCGGTTCAATATCTGCTGCCACGGGCTCTATTATATCATTTATTGTATCATTAATTGTACCAACGGGGATGATTGCATTTATCAAAGGCTGCGCCCTGAGTTCAGAGGTTTCTCCACCAATGTCTCGAGTTAAGCTATCAACGGCGTCTACCAAAGCCGAGGGCAGCGCCTCTTCTTTCCCAATAAGCGGCATAGCCTCCGTTACCTGGTCATTTATCATTGCGGCCGGGCTTAACCGGGCAACTGCCGCATCCTCGCCGCCCTCTGCGGTTACGGGCTGTTCGTTGTCGGCTGCGACATCATCTATAACCGCGTCAATGGAAGTCACAATGACCGGCGCACTCTCTGTGTCCAACTCGTTAGTTATTCCAACCGGCGCCTGCCCGTCTAATGCAATATCGTCTATTAGCGGGGCAGATTCTATTTCCTCTGCTGCCTCTTTTATATCGCCAAGGTCTATGTCAGTCAGGAGTTGATATTCGCCTACAGGACTTATGAGAGACACCGGCGCGGAATCCACTGCCGACTCTGTAGCAGGAGCGGCATTTATCATATCAGTGGAAACTGCCTCGTCATTGGCATTTTCCACTGTGAACGGCTCCTCAATGTCATCATCGAAGTCGGAGTCAGAAGGCAGATCATACTCATCTTCTGGCGGCAATAGCGGCGGTGTATCTTTAACGTCAACAGCCGTCTCTACATCCTCCACGGCTGCTGCCACCGCCGCAGGGGCGGCTTCGACATTGGCAGTCTCATCAACAATTAACGGTTCCGGCTCATCGCCCTCCCCGATGTCATCATCAAAGTCGGCGTCCGAGGGCAGATCATAATCGTCCACAGGATTTACCAGCAGCTGCGGGGGACTTGCTTCGATTGCAATATCAGGCGCATAATCTACGGCAATGGCATGTATCATCTCAGTGGGTGCAGCTTCAGCTTGGGCAGCCTTCTCTTCCAACGGCTCTGTCTGACGGCTTGCTTTAATGGTTTCTATGCCGCCTTCCGGCGGTGGTTGGCGGTCGGACATGGATTTTATCAGCGACAGCGGCTCTGCCTGTTCTGGTTCAGAATCGGCAGCCACGTCATTTACTATGACATCAGGGTCTGTTTCGATGTATGTACTGTCATCAGTTACAGTCATCGGTCCCGCCGCCTCCCCGCCCTCACCTGCGTTGTCAATGTCTATATCAGGCGGTAGTTGATAATCATCCATTGGATCAAATAGAGACGTGGCATCCCCAGTCAATTCGCTTTCCTTATCAAGCATAACGTCCGTTTCAGGGATGATGTCATCAGTTACCTGTTCCTCGCATATCTGAACAGCGCCTTCGTCTTCGACAACTATAGCGATGTCGTCTGCAGGCGGCGCGGCCTCAACATCAGGTGCGGCCTCATCAATCACCGCAGCGCTGTCGGCCTCATCAATCACCGTAGTTGTGCCAAACTCTTCAGCCTCGTCACTATCCGGCGCGTCGGTCTTTTCAGCGGCATGGCCAGAGCTTAACGCCTCTTCCTCAAGCGCCGACGGGGCTGGCTCCTCATCAATTATATCTGGTATATCAATAACGCCGATAAGGTCGTATTCCTCCTCATAAGCAGGCGGTGCGGCTTCAACATCAGGCGCGGTCTCGTCTATCACCGTAGTAATGCCGATGTCGTCAATCACCGCAGCGCTGTCGGCCTCATCAATCACCGTAGTTGTGCCGAACTCATCATCCTGCTCACTATCGGGCGCGGCAGCCTCTTCGCTGAGTTCCAGGTCGAAGTCTATGGACAGTTCGTCTTCATACATAAGGTCGTCAGAGGGTAAGCATTCAATCTCAAAGCCGGCGTCTGACGCCTCTTCTGTGGATATGGCTGGCGACTCAGGGGCTGCCTCTGGTTCGGGCCGCTCCTCTTGCGCGTCTTTGTAAAGCAGTTTGCGAATCCCCTGCTCAGCATCCCGGTCAGCGGGTTTTAGAGACAGAATTGTTTGGTAGGATGACAGCGCGTTTTCAGTATCGCCTAATATTGAGTATAGCTCGGCAAGTTTTCTATGAGTCAGGACATTGTCGGGAATCGTCTCTACGACAGCGACAAACTCATCTATTGCATGGATGAACGCGCCCTTTTCCATATAGAGATTGCCGAGGGCTACGCGCGCGCTCATAAATTTTGGGAATTTTTCTATACATTGCTCCAGAATGTATATGGCCTCGGCTGTCATGCCGCTGTTTTTATACTCTTCAGACAGGGGAATGAAGGGCTTGGGATTGCCGCCTTCGAGAATCTTCTCTCTAAGCCGTTGCAGTTTGTCGGGACTCATCAGAATGTGCCTTTTATTTGCAAAAGGATATTGTCAAAGATAATATTTGCACCCAATTCTTTTGACATCTTAGGGATGGGTAACTCATCTGTTTGTGTGATTATGGACATAATATTGGTGTCTTTGTCAAAGCCAGCCCCATTGGCCGTAACATCGTTAAAGACTATCATATCAATGCCTTTTCTTTTTAATTTTTCGCGCGCTCTGTCTTTTCTGTCGCCAGTCTCAGCGGCAAACCCGCAGATGTACGGCGTCTTAGCGGTATGTCTTCTTTCGGATACCTCATGCAGGATGTCTGTTGTTTTAATAAGAGAAAGCGTAAAGTTCTCAGAGCGTGTGAGCTTCTCTGAAGATAACCGCTCCGGTTTGAAATCGCACACCGCCGCCGCCATCACCACAATGTCGGCCTCTTTTGATTGCGCTAAAACGGCCGTCTGCATTTGGTCTGAGGTCTCAACCTGAATAACCTCAATGCCATCGGTGACAGGCTGCGACGACGGGCCGCTTATCAGGGTTACAGAAGCGCCCCTGAAATAGGCCGCACGCGCAAGGGCAGCCCCCATTTTCCCCGAAGACATGTTTGTTATAAACCTGACAGGGTCTAAGTATTCTCTCGTAGGCCCTGAGGTCACCACAACCCTCAGGCCATTCATATCATTAGCGCCCAGTGCGCGCCTTAGGTCTTTTCTGTCGCCAGTCTCAGCGGCAAACCCGCAGATGTACGGCGTCTTAGCGGTATGTCTTCTTTCGGATACCTCATGCAGGATGTCTGTTGTTTTAATAAGAGAAAGCGTAAAGTTCTCAGAGCGTGTGAGCTTCTCTGAAGATAACCGCTCCGGTTTGAAATCGCACACCGCCGCCGCCATCACCACAATGTCGGCCTCTTTTGATTGCGCTAAAACGGCCGTCTGCATTTGGTCTGAGGTCTCAACCTGAATAACCTCAATGCCATCGGTGACAGGCTGCGACGACGGGCCGCTTATCAGGGTTACAGAAGCGCCCCTGAAATAGGCCGCACGCGCAAGGGCAGCCCCCATTTTCCCCGAAGACATGTTTGTTATAAACCTGACAGGGTCTAAGTATTCTCTCGTAGGCCCTGAGGTCACCACAACCCTCAGGCCATTCATATCATTAGCGCCCAGTGCGCGCCTTAGGTCTTTTCTGTCGCCAGTCTCAGCGGCAAACCCGCAGATGTACGGCGTCTTAGCGGTATGTCTTCTTTCGGATACCTCATGCAGGATGTCTGTTGTTTTAATAAGAGAAAGCGTAAAGTTCTCAGAGCGTGTGAGCTTCTCTGAAGATAACCGCTCCGGTTTGAAATCGCACACCGCCGCCGCCATCACCACAATGTCGGCCTCTTTTGATTGCGCTAAAACGGCCGTCTGCATTTGGTCTGAGGTCTCAACCTGAATAACCTCAATGCCATCGGTGACAGGCTGCGACGACGGGCCGCTTATCAGGGTTACAGAAGCGCCCCTGAAATAGGCCGCACGCGCAAGGGCAGCCCCCATTTTCCCCGAAGACATGTTTGTTATAAACCTGACAGGGTCTAAGTATTCTCTCGTAGGCCCTGAGGTCACCACAACCCTCAGGCCATTCATATCATTAGCGCCCAGTGCGCGCCTTAGGTCTTTTCTGTCGCCAGTCTCAGCGGCAAACCCGCAGATGTACGGCGTCTTAGCGGTATGTCTTCTTTCGGATACCTCATGCAGGATGTCTGTTGTTTTAATAAGAGAAAGCGTAAAGTTCTCAGAGCGTGTGAGCTTCTCTGAAGATAACCGCTCCGGTTTGAAATCGCACACCGCCGCCGCCATCACCACAATGTCGGCCTCTTTTGATTGCGCTAAAACGGCCGTCTGCATTTGGTCTGAGGTCTCAACCTGAATAACCTCAATGCCATCGGTGACAGGCTGCGACGACGGGCCGCTTATCAGGGTTACAGAAGCGCCCCTGAAATAGGCCGCACGCGCAAGGGCAGCCCCCATTTTCCCCGAAGACATGTTTGTTATAAACCTGACAGGGTCTAAGTATTCTCTCGTAGGCCCTGAGGTCACCACAACCCTCAGGCCATTCATATCATTAGCGCCCAGTGCGCGCCTTAGGTCTTTTCTGTCGCCAGTCTCAGCGGCAAACCCGCAGATGTACGGCGTCTTAGCGGTATGTCTTCTTTCGGATACCTCATGCAGGATGTCTGTTGTTTTAATAAGAGAAAGCGTAAAGTTCTCAGAGCGTGTGAGCTTCTCTGAAGATAACCGCTCCGGTTTGAAATCGCACACCGCCGCCGCCATCACCACAATGTCGGCCTCTTTTGATTGCGCTAAAACGGCCGTCTGCATTTGGTCTGAGGTCTCAACCTGAATAACCTCAATGCCATCGGTGACAGGCTGCGACGACGGGCCGCTTATCAGGGTTACAGAAGCGCCCCTGAAATAGGCCGCACGCGCAAGGGCAGCCCCCATTTTCCCCGAAGACATGTTTGTTATAAACCTGACAGGGTCTAAGTATTCTCTCGTAGGCCCTGAGGTCACCACAACCCTCAGGCCATTCATATCATTAGCGCCCAGTGCGCGCCTTAGGTCTTTTCTGTCGCCAGTCTCAGCGGCAAACCCGCAGATGTACGGCGTCTTAGCGGTATGTCTTCTTTCGGATACCTCATGCAGGATGTCTGTTGTTTTAATAAGAGAAAGCGTAAAGTTCTCAGAGCGTGTGAGCTTCTCTGAAGATAACCGCTCCGGTTTGAAATCGCACACCGCCGCCGCCATCACCACAATGTCGGCCTCTTTTGATTGCGCTAAAACGGCCGTCTGCATTTGGTCTGAGGTCTCAACCTGAATAACCTCAATGCCATCGGTGACAGGCTGCGACGACGGGCCGCTTATCAGGGTTACAGAAGCGCCCCTGAAATAGGCCGCACGCGCAAGGGCAGCCCCCATTTTCCCCGAAGACATGTTTGTTATAAACCTGACAGGGTCTAAGTATTCTCTCGTAGGCCCTGAGGTCACCACAACCCTCAGGCCATTCATATCATTAGCGCCCAGTGCGCGCCTTAGGTCTTTTCTGTCGCCAGTCTCAGCGGCAAACCCGCAGATGTACGGCGTCTTAGCGGTATGTCTTCTTTCGGATACCTCATGCAGGATGTCTGTTGTTTTAATAAGAGAAAGCGTAAAGTTCTCAGAGCGTGTGAGCTTCTCTGAAGATAACCGCTCCGGTTTGAAATCGCACACCGCCGCCGCCATCACCACAATGTCGGCCTCTTTTGATTGCGCTAAAACGGCCGTCTGCATTTGGTCTGAGGTCTCAACCTGAATAACCTCAATGCCATCGGTGACAGGCTGCGACGACGGGCCGCTTATCAGGGTTACAGAAGCGCCCCTGAAATAGGCCGCACGCGCAAGGGCAGCCCCCATTTTCCCCGAAGACATGTTTGTTATAAACCTGACAGGGTCTAAGTATTCTCTCGTAGGCCCTGAGGTCACCACAACCCTCAGGCCATTCATATCATTAGCGCCCAGTGCGCGCCTTAGGTCTTTTCTGTCGCCAGTCTCAGCGGCAAACCCGCAGATGTACGGCGTCTTAGCGGTATGTCTTCTTTCGGATACCTCATGCAGGATGTCTGTTGTTTTAATAAGAGAAAGCGTAAAGTTCTCAGAGCGTGTGAGCTTCTCTGAAGATAACCGCTCCGGTTTGAAATCGCACACCGCCGCCGCCATCACCACAATGTCGGCCTCTTTTGATTGCGCTAAAACGGCCGTCTGCATTTGGTCTGAGGTCTCAACCTGAATAACCTCAATGCCATCGGTGACAGGCTGCGACGACGGGCCGCTTATCAGGGTTACAGAAGCGCCCCTGAAATAGGCCGCACGCGCAAGGGCAGCCCCCATTTTCCCCGAAGACATGTTTGTTATAAACCTGACAGGGTCTAAGTATTCTCTCGTAGGCCCTGAGGTCACCACAACCCTCAGGCCATTCATATCATTAGCGCCCAGTGCGCGCCTTAGGTCTTTTCTGTCGCCAGTCTCAGCGGCAAACCCGCAGATGTACGGCGTCTTAGCGGTATGTCTTCTTTCGGATACCTCATGCAGGATGTCTGTTGTTTTAATAAGAGAAAGCGTAAAGTTCTCAGAGCGTGTGAGCTTCTCTGAAGATAACCGCTCCGGTTTGAAATCGCACACCGCCGCCGCCATCACCACAATGTCGGCCTCTTTTGATTGCGCTAAAACGGCCGTCTGCATTTGGTCTGAGGTCTCAACCTGAATAACCTCAATGCCATCGGTGACAGGCTGCGACGACGGGCCGCTTATCAGGGTTACAGAAGCGCCCCTGAAATAGGCCGCACGCGCAAGGGCAGCCCCCATTTTCCCCGAAGACATGTTTGTTATAAACCTGACAGGGTCTAAGTATTCTCTCGTAGGCCCTGAGGTCACCACAACCCTCAGGCCATTCATATCATTAGCGCCCAGTGCGCGCCTTAGGTCTTTTCTGTCGCCAGTCTCAGCGGCAAACCCGCAGATGTACGGCGTCTTAGCGGTATGTCTTCTTTCGGATACCTCATGCAGGATGTCTGTTGTTTTAATAAGAGAAAGCGTAAAGTTCTCAGAGCGTGTGAGCTTCTCTGAAGATAACCGCTCCGGTTTGAAATCGCACACCGCCGCCGCCATCACCACAATGTCGGCCTCTTTTGATTGCGCTAAAACGGCCGTCTGCATTTGGTCTGAGGTCTCAACCTGAATAACCTCAATGCCATCGGTGACAGGCTGCGACGACGGGCCGCTTATCAGGGTTACAGAAGCGCCCCTGAAATAGGCCGCACGCGCAAGGGCAGCCCCCATTTTCCCCGAAGACATGTTTGTTATAAACCTGACAGGGTCTAAGTATTCTCTCGTAGGCCCTGAGGTCACCACAACCCTCAGGCCATTCATATCATTAGCGCCCAGTGCGCGCCTTAGGTCTTTTCTGTCGCCAGTCTCAGCGGCAAACCCGCAGATGTACGGCGTCTTAGCGGTATGTCTTCTTTCGGATACCTCATGCAGGATGTCTGTTGTTTTAATAAGAGAAAGCGTAAAGTTCTCAGAGCGTGTGAGCTTCTCTGAAGATAACCGCTCCGGTTTGAAATCGCACACCGCCGCCGCCATCACCACAATGTCGGCCTCTTTTGATTGCGCTAAAACGGCCGTCTGCATTTGGTCTGAGGTCTCAACCTGAATAACCTCAATGCCATCGGTGACAGGCTGCGACGACGGGCCGCTTATCAGGGTTACAGAAGCGCCCCTGAAATAGGCCGCACGCGCAAGGGCAGCCCCCATTTTCCCCGAAGACATGTTTGTTATAAACCTGACAGGGTCTAAGTATTCTCTCGTAGGCCCTGAGGTCACCACAACCCTCAGGCCATTCATATCATTAGCGCCCAGTGCGCGCCTTAGCGCATTTACAATCCGCTTCTCAGAGGCCATGCGCCCTACGCCCTCTTCGCCGCAGGCAAGCTGCCCAGCCTCAGGCGCCACCTCTATCACCCCCTTGTCTTTCAGGTACGAAAGGCGGTCTTTAAATATAGGATTACCGTACATTCTGTAGTTCATAGCGGGTGCAATTATCACAGGGCCATTAAATGCCATAAACATTGTGGTCAACAGATTGTCCGCAATAGCAGAGGAACACTTGGAGATGGTATTAAGCGTAGCAGGGGCTATGACCATAGCAAGGGCGTCTTTTGCAACCCCAATATGAGACAGGGGTGACTGGAAATTATCCCACAAGACAGGATTTTCTGAGACAAGCTCAAGCGCCAGCGGGGTCACAAACCGCGTTGCGGCCTCGGTCATCACAACCCTGACCCCCATGCCTGAGTCCTTAATGGCGCGCACTATCAGCGGGCTTTTGTAGGCCGCAACACTACCCGTTACGCCAAGGACTACATACCTGGCCGCGTCATTTGCGGCGTCCGGGCGCCCGCGTGCCTTGCCTTCCATAGGAATAACTACTCCATATCTGCTGAGGGTTCCCCATCGGTATCGGTGTCGGTAAACAGTGTATCTATGGTGTGCTTTATGCCTGGCTCTTCTCTTTCGTCGAGGTAGAACTTGAGATCTTTTTCCAGTTCTGAGAGGTCTTCCTGCTCGGTTGCCCGGCGTTTTTCCTCTAAAAACCTCTTGTAGTCCAGCTTCTTTGCCTCTTCGTTTGCCTGCTTGGCCTCAACTCCGGTGATAAACTCCAGCTTGTAGTTTATGGCCTCTTCAAGCGCTATAGTGGTTAATTTATGCGCCTTGGAGGCGACCATCGGCTTACCCTTGTAGGCCAGCTCCTTTACCCTCTGGGATATAATATGTACGAGCCTGAAACGGCCATCTACCTGACTGTAGTCAAGCTCGATGGGCAGTGAGATTGAATCCATTTACTGTTCCTCCTGTATTCGCACAATTTTTTCATATATCTCAATGGCTTTGTCAGCGTATGCCAAATCTGCCCTCAAACCATTCGGCGTTCAGGCACTCCGCTTTTAGCCTGTTTGACAGTATTATTGATTTCAAGCCTTCGATAGCGTGGCTCAGATTATCATTAACCAATATATAGTCATAAAACATGCAATCGTTTATCTCATCCATTGCCTTTGCAATTCTCCGCTTTATAGTGGCCTCGTCATCGAGATTACGTTTGTTAAGGCGCTCCTGAAGCGCTGCAATTGAGGGCGGCAGGATGAAAATATATACGGCGTCAATGTGCTTAGACTTTATCTGCTTTGCCCCATGAACGTCTATATCCAAAAGGACATCGCCGCCGCCTTGTTGAATCTCATGAATTCTTTTTATTGACGTACCGTAGTAGTTGCCATGCACCTCTGCCCACTCTATAAAATCGCCGGCATCTGTCATCTGCTTAAACGCCTCGACGCTTACGAAGGTATAATCCACATCGTTACGCTCTCCGGTACGCGGAAGACGCGTTGTAAACGATACGGATTCTTTCAGATTAGGGATATTTTTAAGCATTTCAGCACAAAGCGTAGTCTTTCCCGTCCCCGACGGGGCAGATATAATATACAAGCGTCCCTTATTCAGATACATTGTTTCCTTTGTCTGGCAAGTACCGTTCATTGAATATTTTGCACCTGTTCACGCAGCTTCTCTATCTCCGACTTCAGGTCAACGGCCACAGCGTTTACCGCATACAAGTCGGTCTTTGACGTGATAGTGTTTACCTCCCTGTTAAGCTCCTGTAATAAGAAATCCAGCTTCCTGCCTATTTTATCATTATTCATAAGATTTTGTCTTAGTTGTTTTAAATGGCTTCCTAAGCGTTGAATTTCCTCGGCGATATCATATTTTTCGGTCAGGAGCGCGGCTTCCTGTAAAATCCTCGCGTCATCTATCGGCATGGAATCCACAAGTTCTCTTAACTTATTTTTAGTTTTATTAAAAAGTCTCTCTGTCGCCCCGGACGTGATGTCCTTGATTTGTCCTAAGGACGCCTCTATTGAGTCGAGATGTTTTGTGATTTCGCTAAGAAGTTCATTGCCTTCTTTTTGCCTCATCGCCTTTAGTCTTTCTATGGCCTCGTTGAATGCCTCAATGACGGCCTCTTCAGGCGTCTCGGCCATCTCCGTAATGACGGCCTCTTTAAACGACAGGACGGCGGAGAAGTCTATCTCGCCGCTTAGCTGACACTCATCCCTGACCTCTTTAAGCGCGCCGACAAGTCCTTTAACAAACTCCTTATTGACTGACACCTTATATGTATTTTCAGGGGTGACCGTAACATACACGTCAATGTGGCCGCGATGAAAGGATTCCTTAATAAGATTTCTTATGCCTATTTCGTATTTCAGAAAAAATGGCGGGGCCTTTATATTAAGATCAAGAAACCGGTGATTGACAGAGCGCATCTCCACCTTGAGGCCATTCCGTTCGCTTGCCCCGTAGCCTGTCATGCTCTCAATCATGGCCGCTCCGCTTGTGCAATTCAATGAAAGCATCAATATTCTTTAACGATATTTCGCCCTGAGTGTGATCTGAAAGGCATTTCCACGCAGCCTTGTCAGAAACAATTTCATTTTCGCCAAACATTACGACGTATTTTGCGTTTAAGCTGTCAGCCCTCTTCATATGGCTTTTTAAAGACATCTGACCTTCGCCGCATTTGACGGGTATGTTTTCATGCATGATTTTTACGGCCAGTGAAATGGCAAACCGCCATGCCTTCTCTCCCAAGGCAGCAAAGTAGAAAAACGGCCTGTTGTCGGGAAGCAATGTCTTCATTCTCATCAAGTCGGCAAGTCTCTCTATGCCAGATGCGAAGCCTATCGCCGAGGTTGACCGCCCGCCGAATTCCTCAACAAGGTCATCGTATCTACCACCAGCCGCTACTGCATTTTGCGCACCGAGGTGTTCGGTCGTAAACTCGAAAGTTGTTTTCGTATAGTAATCAAGGCCCCTTACTATTAACGGGTTGTCGTGAAAGGAAATACCCATGTTTGTAAGGAGTTCTTTGAGCCTGTCGTGGTGTGATTTACACTGCTCACACAGATAATCGGAAATAGCCGGAGCGCCTTTTCTGAGTTCCACGCAACCGTCCACTTTACAATCAAGAATTCTCAGTGGATTTTTGTCCAACCTTTCATAGCAGTCTTTGCAGAGTGCGTCTTCTTTTTGTGAATAGAACTCGAACAATGCAGACTTATACGCTGGGCGGCATTGTTTACATCCAATAGAATTTATCTCAAGACTAAGGTCCGTCACATGAAGTTTGTTGAAAAACTCGTTAATCATGTACA
Organism: Candidatus Magnetominusculus sp. LBB02; assembly: GCA_022321325.1. Taxonomy (GTDB): domain Bacteria; phylum Nitrospirota; class Thermodesulfovibrionia; order Thermodesulfovibrionales; family Magnetobacteriaceae; genus Magnetominusculus; species Magnetominusculus linsii. The sequence continues at coordinate 30,729 of JAKOEO010000040.1, forward strand.
GCATTTCAGCATCGGCCTCAG
>JAKOEO010000041.1:0-5647 GCA_022321325.1 Candidatus Magnetominusculus sp. LBB02
GCGCGCAGGTTGCATATCCCGATAAGACCGTCATAGATATAGCCGGCGACGGCAGCATTCAGATGAACATCCAGGAGCTGGCAACAGCCGTTGTCTATAACCTGCCCGTTAAGGTGGCGATTCTTAATAACCGCTATCTTGGCATGGTCAGGCAGTGGCAGGAGATGTTTTTCAAAGAGCGGTACTCGCACAGCAACCTGAACATTGTGCCGGACTTTGTCAAAGTCGCCGAGGCATACTCAGCCGTAGGGCTGCGCGCAGAGAGGCCGTCAGACGTAGAGCCGGTAATCAGAGAGGCGCTAAGGGTTAAAAAGCCTGTCTTTATGGACTTTGTAATTGACTGGAAGGATAAGGTCTTTCCGATGGTTCCGGCTGGTGCGGCAATTGACCAGATGATATTTGAAGAGGAAGAGCCAAAAAAGGAAAGCAAGAAGCTCAAGGCCGTTAAATAGCGAAATTAAATAGAGGAGCAGCTATGAGACATACGATATCTGTGCAGGTAGAGAATAAATTTGGGGTGCTGTCAAGGGTTTCCGGCCTTTTCAGCGGGCGCGGCTATAATATCGAGAGCATCTCCGTAGGGGAGACCCTCGACCCAAAGATCTCTGTAATGACAATCGTTACCAGGGGTGAAACCCAGATAGTCGAGCAGATAAACAAACAGTTAAATAAACTGATAGATGTAATTAAGGTTCAGGACCTGTTTGACGTTGACCATGTTGAGCGGGAAATGGTCTTGGTAAAGATTGCCCCGCCGCAGGAGCAGAAGGCAGAGGTGCTGAGAATTGCCGAGATATTCAGAGGCAGGGTGGTGGATTCCAGCGTCAAGACCTATACTATCGAGATAACCGGGGATGAGTCAAAAATCGAGGCATTTCTTGAGCTTGTCAAGCCGATGGGAGTTAAGGAGTTTGTCCGCTCAGGGAAGATTGCAATAGCGCGGGAAAAATCTAAGAGCTGAGCCGGTGTTGCGGCTGGGCGAAATTAAATGGATTGGAACGGTAAAAAAGTCGTCGTTACGGGCGCATGCGGTTTCATAGGCAGCCATCTGGTTGAGGCTCTGCTTCTGCGTGGGGCCTCGGTTCGCGCCTTTACCTATTACAACTCTTTTAACACATGGGGATGGATAGACTCATTTGAACAAGACCTAAAAAGCAAGATAGACGTTTACTGCGGCGACATAAGAGACGCCTATAATGTCAGAGACGCCCTCGAAGGAATGGACATAGTCTTTCACCTTGCCGCATTAATAGCCATTCCATATTCCTATATCGCCCCCGCGTCATATGTAAAGACCAACATAGAGGGCACGCTGAACATCGTTCAGGCCGCAAAGGACTTTAAGACCCAGCGCATTATACACACATCCACGTCCGAGGTATATGGGACAGCCAGATATGTCCCGATAGACGAGGCACACCCGCTTCAGGGGCAGTCTCCATATTCAGCTACAAAGATAGGGGCTGACGCCGTTGCCGAGAGTTTCTACAGGGCATTTGGGCTTCCTGTTACTATAGTGCGCCCGTTTAACACATACGGCCCAAGACAGTCGGCACGCGCCATAATCCCTACTATTGTCACGCAGATAGAGGCCGGGGCAAAGAAAATTCAATTAGGCTCGCAGCATCCCACAAGGGATTTTACATTTGTAAAGGACACCGTATCGGCCATGATACGCCTTGCCGAAACTGAAGATTCCATAGGAAAAGTAACAAACATCGGCTCGAATTTTGAAATAACCATAGGCGGTCTCGCCTCAAAGATTATGGAACTGATGGATGCCTCGCTAACCATAGAGTTTGACGAAAAAAGGGCGCGCCCCTCCAACAGCGAGGTAGAGCGGCTTTGGGCTGATACCACGCGGCTTGCCGCAACTGGATGGCAGCCCTCTTATTCACTCGATGAGGGTCTTAAACAGACTATCCAGTGGATAAGAAAAAACATAGATAAATACAAGGCCGACATATATAATGTCTAACCGCAGGAAGGCCGTGATAATGGCAGGCGGAGAGGGCGTACGCCTGAGGCCATATACGTTTATTCTGCCAAAACCGCTTCTGCCGGTTGGAGATACCACAGTCTTAGACCATATTATTGACTGCCTTAGGACTACGGGCTTTAGCGAGGTCTATGTCTCCGTAAATTATAAGTCAAGGGAATTCGAGGACTGGTTAGAGTCGCGCAAGGCTGACGGCATAACGGTGACCCTGTATAAAGAACCGCGCAAGCTCGGCACGGCAGGCTCGCTTGGCCTTATCAGAGAGCAGCTTAACCAGCCGTTTTGCGTAGTAAACGGCGATTTGATAATGAACGTCCCGCTTGATAAGATGTATGAACGCCACCTTCAGACAAGGGCTGATATCACTATAGGCATAAAGGGCTATCAATTTACCATCCCCTATGCCGTCGTCAATAAAGACAAGGACGGCATGTTAGAGTCAATAGTAGAAAAACCGTCCTACGATTATTTTATCAACGCAGGGATATACATATTAAGCCAGTCCGTGTTTCAGCACATACCGCAGGGAGAGCCGCTTGACATGCCCTCACTGATAGACGCGCTCAAAAGGGCGGGAGGCCGCATATGCGTCTATGACATTGGGCAGCGCTGGCTTGACATCGGGCGCATCTCAGACTACGAAAAGGCCGTAGAGTTGATAAACCAATGGAAGGCGTAGTTCTGGTAACTGGAAGCAGCGGGTTTGTAGGGCGGCATCTTGTAAGTAGACTTAGACAACGCGGTGCCATTGTCGTAGAGTTTGACATAACAAACGGCGAGGATGCGGCTGATATGAAGTCGTTTGAGCACGTCAGAAAAGTGGACACAGTCGTCCACCTTGCCGCAAGGACATTTGTCCCCGACGCATTTGAAAACCCGGCCAGCGTATATCGTGAAAATATCAATGCCACATTAAATGTCCTTGAATACTGTCGGCTAAACTCAATTAATAAAATAATCTATGCCAGTTCATACGTCTATGGAAGGCCGCTGAGTCTTCCGATTAACGAGGGACACCCCACGGGCATACAAAACCCCTATGGCCGCAGCAAGCTAATCTCAGAGGCACTCTGCCGCGGCTATTATGAAGACTACGGAGTTGTGCCGGTTATCTTCAGGCCGTTTAATATCTATGGCCCAGGACAGCACAAAGACTTCCTGATACCTTTGTTAATCAGGCAATGTCTTTCCGCCTCAGATACAATCGTAGTGAAAGACCTATCTCCACGGCGCGACTATATCTACATTGACGACGTGATTGAGGCATATGCGTATGCCGTTTTCGATTATAAATGTACGGTACCGGAGATATTTAATATCGGGACGGGCGTAAGCTACTCTGTCCTTGAGATAATAAGTAAAATTCAGAAAATAGCGGCAACTAATAAACGGGTAATATCAGAAGGGCATGAGAGAACAAACGAGATTGCCGACTGCACGGCAGACACCGGCAAAATCAGAGAGGCATTTGGCTGGGCAGCGAAATATGACATTGACGAAGGGCTAAGGCAGACCATTATGCAGACATGGAAAAGATGATAAAGGTATTTTTTCTCATACAGACGCTTGACACAGGCGGGGCTGAAAGGCAGTTGATAGAACTGGTAAAGGCGCTGGACAAGGACAAGTTTACAATCACCGTGGGGGCGTTTCATGACGGCGGGGCGTTTCGGCCAGAGCTTGAAGGCGTTGACGGCGTGCGTGTAGTATCATTTGGTCAGAGGGGCAGGTGGGACCCTGTGCCGGTTTTTCGAATACTAAAAGAAGTTCGCAGCTTCAGGCCGGACATCGTCCACGGTTACATGGGAGTATCAAACGAGATAGGTGCGTTAGCGGGCAGGGCAGTTGGTGCTAAAGTGGTATGGGGGCTGCTTTCGTCTGATATGGACATGTCGCTGTATCACTGGGTATCGGGGTTTATGTTTAAGGCGGGGGCGGCGCTCTCGCGCATTCCCGATTTGATAATAGCCAATTCGGAGGCCGGTATGAGACATCACGCGAAGTGCGGCTACAGCGCCATGCGCATGATAGTGATTCATAACGGAGTTGATACTGATATACTCAGGCCGATAGACGGCGCCGGCGAGACTCAAAGGCGGCAGTGGCAACTATCGGAAGGCATTAAGCTAATCGGCATATTCGGCAGACTTGACCCGATAAAAGACCACAGGACGTTCTTGCGGGCGGCGGCGGTTCTTGCCGCTAAACGAACAGATGTACGATTTGTGTGCGTGGGAACGGGCGCTAAGGAATTCGCCGATGCCCTGAAAGAAGAGGCGGCTACGGGCGTACTTGCAGGCAGGATAGTATGGGCCGGCTGGGTGGCAGATATAGTGGCGGCATATAATGCGATAGACATAGTAACGTCGTCGTCAGTCAGCGAAGGGTTGTCAAACGTTATCTGCGAGGCGATGGCCTGCCGCGTGCCGTGTGTCGTTACTGACGTAGGAGACTCAGCGCTGGTCGTAGGAAATACTGGTATCGCAGTCCCCAAAAAAGACCCTGACGCTATGGCAGAGGCATGGGATACGATGTTGAATTGGCCTGAGGATAAGATGGCCAATGCCCGCCGCATGGCCCGCCAAAGAATAGAAGACCACTTTAGTGTGCGGCACATGGCGGCAAAAACAGAGGCCGCTCTTATCAAACTCATGGGCGGTTAGCCGGCGTTACAGGTCAGTATGCCTCGTGAACTACTTTAACCAGTGTCTTTACGTTTTCAGGGGGCGTTTCGGGAAGGACGCCATGTCCCAGGTTAAATATATGCGCCCGCGCCCCTTTTCCTTTTTCTATCACGTCTAACGCCATATCCTTTATATAGTTTTTCGATGAGAAAAGTACGCATGGGTCGAGATTGCCCTGTACTGTGATAGTCTGCCCTACCTTTCTCACCGCCTCTGCCATGTCCACGCGCCAGTCAACGCCGATTACGTCTGCACCTGAGCCGGCGGCAATTGACAGCACTCCGGGGCAGTCATTGACGAAATAAATGATGGGAACGCCAAGTGGTCTTAACGCCTCAATCACCTTTTTTGCATATGGAAACGCCGCCACCTCATAATCTGACGGCGAAAGGGCGCCCGCCCATGAGTCAAAGAGCTGGACGGCCTGTGCCCCGGCCTCTATCTGGGCACAGAGGTAGTCTATTGTAGTCTGCGTTATCTTACCCATCAGCGATGTAAAAAGCAGCGGGTCGTTGTAAATAATCTGCTTGGTCTTGAGAAAGTTTTTCGAGCTGCCGCCTTCAATCATATAAGTGGCGGCTGTAAAGGGCGCTCCGGAAAAGCCGATGAGCGGCACATTCAGAGCCTTTCGCAAAATCCTTATCGTCTCAAGCACGTATGGGACGTCCTCTTTGGGATTAATTATTTTTAATTTATCTGCGTCTTTTTGCGTCCTTATGGGATTGCTGAATTTCGGGCCTTTCTTTTCATAAAATCTGAGTTTAAGTCCCATTTTTTCTATTGGTATCAGGATATCTGAAAACAGTATCGCCGCATCCACGCCAAGTATATCAACCGGCTGAATTGTTACCTCAGCCGCCAGTTCAGGGCTCTTACAGAGGGTCAGGAAGTCCACCTTTGCGCGAATCTTACGATACTCAGGCAGATAGCGCCCGGCCTGGCGCATTATCCACACCGGCGTATA
>JAKOEO010000041.1:5657-6727 GCA_022321325.1 Candidatus Magnetominusculus sp. LBB02
TACGATACTCAGGCAGATAGCGCCCGGCCTGGCGCATTATCCACACCGGCGTATAATCTGTCTCTTTACCCATGCAGGCATCTATAAATGTGTTATTCACGGACATTTTCCTCCCTGTATGTTAGGTTTTGTCGGTATAAACCCGCAAAACGGCTCTTCTTCCATATAATCGCCGCACATTGAATATGCCCTTGCGCGGCAGCCTCCGCAGACCTTGAGATACTCGCACCTGCCGCACCTGCCCTTGTAGCTTTTGAAATCCCTCATGTCCTTAAACAGCTTAGAATTATCCCAAATCTCTCTAAACGGCTGTTCTCTGATATTGCCTGCCGGTACATGAAAATAGCTGCATGGAAGCACCCTGCCGTCAACATCTATGAGGCAGATTAACTGCCCGGCAAGACAGCCCTTGCTGCCTCCGGTTGAGAATTTCAGCGTGCGCTGCCTCATTTTCTCACCATCCTGCTTTGCACGCTGAAGGACTACTCTATAGTAATGCGGGGCGCATGTCGGCCTGACTAGAATATCTGTCTCTGTTTTTTCCATATCGCAGTGCCAGTTGAGGATTTCCTCGTAGTCCTCTTTTGATATCAGCTCATCCATGATGTCATGCCCCCTTCCAGTGGGCACTATCATAAACATGTACCATGCCGTTGGGCCAAGGGTCTTAACAAGCTGATAAACAGCCGGAATCTCCGCCTGATTTCTCTTTGTAAACGACGAGTTAATTATAAACTCTATGCCGTGTTTTTTAAACAGCCCAGCCGCCCGAAGCGTACCGTCAAAGGCCCCGGCGTGTTCCCTGAAATTATCATGGATATCTGCCGTAGGTCCGTCAATACTTAGCGATACTATCTTAATTCCGGCCTCTTTAATCTTAGCGCATACGGCGTCAGTAACAAGCGTTCCGTTTGTGGCAAGGCACATGCGAAGGCCCTTAGCGGCGCCGTATTTAGCAATGTCAAAGACATCGGGGCGCAGGAGCGGCTCTCCTCCTGTCAGGACAATGACGGGGCTGGCAGTGCTTGAGATGTCATCGAGAACGCGGCGCGCCTCATCAAATGAGAAAT
>JAKOEO010000041.1:6737-30326 GCA_022321325.1 Candidatus Magnetominusculus sp. LBB02
CTGGCAGTGCTTGAGATGTCATCGAGAACGCGGCGCGCCTCATCAAATGAGAAATCGGGATGGCCTATTACCTCGGCCTCGCTTGATGAGCGGCAGTGAACGCAGCGCAGATTGCATCTACGCGTTATCTCCCATGCTATCCACTTTGGCTCAAACTCCAACCGGCTTAACCTCCTCTGGGCGTCCTGTTGTAAAAACCTGCTCTTGCAAGGCATCGAGAAGCGGGGCGAATGTGGAAGGATTGACCGCCGAAATCCCAACCGCCCCATATATTCTTAACATGCCGTCTAATTCGTCCTCATGGATTTTATCTGTTTTATTGAACACAAGTAAAGTGGGCTTGCCGTCAATCCCCAGGTCTTTTAATATTGTCTCGACAGAGTTTATGTGTTGAGCGAATCTTGGATTAGAGCAGTCAACGAGGTGGATTAGTAAATCTGCGTCCTCAAGCTCCTCAAGGGTTGCCTTAAAGGCTGTGATAAGATCAGGGGGCAGGTCTTTGATAAAGCCGACGGTGTCAGTGATGATAACGTCGCGCTCTTCTGGGAATCGAAGGCGGCGGGTAGAGGTGTCAAGCGTTGCAAACATCTTGTCCTCGACGAAGGCGGCGCTTTCGGTGAGGTTATTAAGCAGCGTAGACTTACCTGCGTTAGTGTAGCCTACGATTGAGACGATGGGAATGGTGCTTTCGCTGCGGCGGCTGCGGCGCTGTTTGCGCGCCATGGAGAGCTTTTCAAGTTCTTTCTCAAGGATATTAATTTTATCTCTGGTACGGCGGCGGTCAATTTCGAGTTTCATCTCGCCGGGGCCGCGCCCTCCGATGCCGCCTGTGAGGCGCGACATGGCGGTGCCTTTACCGGTGAGGCGTGGAAGGCGGTATTTCAACTGGGCAAGTTCAACCTGCACCTTGCCGTCGCGGCTCATAGCGCGGCGGGCGAATATATCGAGAATCAGCGCGGTGCGGTCAATGACCTTTATTTCGGTCAGTTCGGTAACGGCCAGCGTTTGAGAGGGCGAGAGGTTTTCGTTAAATACCAGAAGCGTAGCCCCCTTTGAAAGCGCGTCAATGATTAACTCCTTTAGCCTTCCCGCGCCAAGCAGATATCTTGGGTTAATGGTCTTAGGGCGTTGGATAACTCTGTCAACGACGGCGATGCCGCTTGAGGCACAGAGTTCATGAAGCTCATCGAGTGCCTCTTCCATTTCGTGTTTTTGGGCTTGGGACACTGCTATTATGATGGCCTTTTCGATGGCGTGGCCTTTGACAACGGGGCGCTGCCGACCCATTTCCTCTTCGACAGCCTCGATGTGGGCAAGAAAATCAATAGTATCGTTATGGAAATTGACGGCGGGGTTAAGCTCATATGGCTTATCGCCCTTTTTAGCGGCAATGTGGGCGGTATAGAACCTGTCGGGAAGGGTATCTTTAATACCGATGGCGGCGATGTAGTCAAATCGAAGGAGTGATAAGTCTGTGAGGTCGTCGTTAGTGAGCGGTTCGTTTTTCAGATGAGTGTGGACGAATCTGAGGCCGCGAAGGAGTTTCTTGCCAAGCGGGAAGTCCTGCTGCAAGTCAGGCAGGAACACGGAGCCGGCATCGCCGACGATGACATGGCTAATGGAGCCGCCGCGAGTGATAAGGACGCCAATTTGCCTGTTAATCTCTGAGGACAGTTCGGTGAGATAGCGGGCAAGTTCGGCAGATATTATCTTATCAGGATTAACTTTCCTGCGATAAATCTTCTCAAGCGCGGTAACGGTCTTTTTCTTAATACCCTGCGTATTTCCATAAACCACCATGGTGGTATTTTAGCATAGATAAGGTAGGATAGAGGCATAGTTTATTGTGAACATGCAATAGTTTTTGACTTAGTTTGCGGCTTAGTTTATAATTTAAGCATGAAGGTAAATATTCATGAGGCGGCAGCTCATTTATCAAAGCTGATAAGCAGGGTAAGCGGGGGCGAGGAGATAATAATAGCCAGAGCTGGCAGGCCAGTTGCCCAGCTTGTTCCTGTTGAGGGTCGGCCAGCAGAGAGAGTACCCGGTACCGCTAAAGGTAAAGTTATTCTGCATGGAGATTTCACAGCGCCGTTACCCGACGACGTAATTGATTCCTTCTGCAAATGGGATAATTAAAAGGTTCATAAAATAAAATAGCCGCTGTCACTGGTTTACATGGATTACCGTACTTTCCCCGCATAGGATCTCACGACGATGTATTTTGATCATTGTAAGATTACTTTTTTGGGAAAGTACAGCCAGCCTATCACCGCATTAATGGCTTATTGGACTAATGTTCAGTATTGACTTTCTCAAAAATGCTAAGTATTATAAACATATGCCTGACGATATAATCACAGAAGTTGATTTAAAAGATAAAGATAAATTTGAATTTATCCATATCTCTGATTTGCATTTTAACAGAAATTGCGCGAATATAAACGGTATATCTGACCGTTATGATCCAAGGCTTACCAAGAACCCTTTGTATACAACAACGGAGAAAACTCTTTCCGAAGATCTTGTAGAGTCGTTAAATGGTAATTTGAATACTGATGCTGTGGTGGTTTCGGGTGATTTAGTAGAAGAAGGTACGGGCTTTGAACATGTGATAAAAGAATTTAAAGATTTGGGGACAAAATGGTTTGGAGATGCCCCTAATCGTTTTGTTATAGTACCTGGGAATCATGATGTGCTTTTCGATGAGAATACCGGGTCGCGTGTAAGGCGGGCATCTGAATACAGAGAAGCGATATCGAAGTTCGATTCTAAAGATATCAACCAGACACCTGTCTGGTTGAATAAAAAATTTCTTTTTGACATAAAATTGTTCAAATGTAATGGCTTTTCAGTTCTTATCTGTGGTTTTGAATCTACTTACATAGAAACCAGTAAGGTAAGGGGGTTTGGTTATATTACACCCGAACAGATGGAGTTTATTGAAAATACAATAAGAGCATATATAGAAAGAGAGAATTGTATCAAAATAGCTGTGATTCACCATCATGTCGTTCCCGTTTCGTCAGATGTGGACACTGATAAAAGTAATTTGGAAATGGCTGAATTAGTGGTAAGTCTCACTTACGATGCCCGCGAATTTCTCAGATGGCTATCTAAAAATAACTTCTCGATGCTCATACACGGCCATCAGCATGAACCGTTTATATCCGGAACGAGTGAGTTTACTCATACACACAGTCAGAAGGAAATAATTATAGCTGGCGCTGGGTCTGTCAGTAAAATTATGACAACAGGGGGAAACTATTTTAACCATGTTACGTTATCTCCTGCAAATGGTATTGAAATTAGGACATTCAAGGCAAATAGAACTGATACTTGGGGCTTCAAAGAAGACAGCGCTTGTTCGTTTCCTCTCTACAATCATGGGGCTAGCGTCAGTAATAACATGGCTAATATCCTGGATCAAATAGTAGATGATTTTAAGGAAGAAATATTAAAGTCGTCAGATGGTGTACCAAGAACTCTCCGCGTGACAGATTACTTTAACAAGAACAGTTTATCTATAGCATTGAGAGAGATGTTGATTGCTTTCGGCATTGTCAAGCATGTCGGTAGCGAATATATAATAACATATAATGGAAATGACGAGATCCCTATATCCTTTGTAAAAGCAATTGCACGTTTCCTCAGTGCCAGAGGGGACAGAGGTTTTACTATGTTCAGCAATTGGGAACATGCAGAGGAACAACATGAGAATCTTTACTCGCCGCTGATGATTTTATCATACTTTGAGAAAAAGAGAAATCTTCTCCAAAAACCTACGACTGATGTGCGGACAGGTAAGTATACTTTATGTGCGATGTTTGCTTACATGAATGATAAACTTAGTATTTTATTACGTTATCACGAGTCGTGGCGTGTCTACCTTATTCCAACATACAACGAATCGAAGAACTCCGATGCCTTTCAGGAGTTCAAAGCACGGAAGTGTTTCAAAGCGCAATCTGTAACATGTCCTGTTACGGAAGGATATGTTGAGGAATTAAATAAGAATTGTAGAATACTAAATATCCACAGAGTTCTTAATAGAACTCCAAGGCCCTCTCCTTCAAGAGGCGAATTAACAGTGCATCACTACGATATGAACTTTTATTCTTTAACACCTAAATGCATTGAGGCAACAGGAGGTATGGATAGATGTAAATGGTTCAGTCTTGACGACTGTATGAAATATAAACATATCAATCTTAAAGAACCAGAAAAATCTTACCAATACGGAGAAAATGGGATACTTGAAAATAATATAGACCTTATTAAGTTTGCTTTCAAAAAGGCTAAGGAATTGGAAAAGGACAAGCATCTTATCATCCCGAAACAGCCAGCAAAAGGACTGAAATAGCGGTTAGAGTCCCAAGTTTAGGAATGGCATATCAAAATATTTTTTCACAGGTCTTCTTTAAAGGTCTCCCCTGTCATCAGGCATCGCTGAGCCTTCTCAAGCTGCCGACCTACGAAAATAGCGTGGCCTATGTCTGATATTGCCCTGTCACATTTTAGCTCATACTGAATGCGTTCAGCTTTTCGTGCCCTGTATTCGTTAATTTTCTCGCCGTTGTATATATGTTCTGCCACTATCTGCCCGTCCTCAACCCTGAACCTGAATTGTCCGTTAGGGTCGGCCTCAAATTTGAATCTCCTGTGCTGGTTAATGACCATTTGGAGCTTTTCATACCCCTCATCAGGATTGATGCTTATGAAGTGGCTGACCACAGTAATCGCCCCAATAGGAATGCCTGTTTGCTCCGCAACATGCCTCTGGAGAGCCATCAGGGCATATAAGTTTTTCAGCCAGGCATCAAATGCGTTGTGTACTCTGAATGTCGCCGAAAGCGTAAGCTTATCATCATATACTCTGAAGAAAATCGTAGCCATACAAGGAGATTTTCGTGTAATCTCCGTAAGGTCGGTTCTAGGGTCCCATATGACTATAAAAGAACGTCTGTTCTGATGATTTTTCTTTAGTTTTTCTACACACGCTGTCAAGGCGTCCACATCGAAATATGCCCTTATTCGATTACCGTAACTATAATCTTTTTCAATGGTATCATTCATGACACGGTATTGGTATTCCTTCATCTCATCTATCGAAAATCCAAAAGGCATCAGCAGCTCGTTGTCCTCTTCTACTGGATTTTCTACGATTACTTTGACGTTTTGCAACTCCTTCCGCCGTTCGTCTGGTTTCAATTCGACCATATGCCCGAAACGGTCAAGACAAAATACCAACTCCTTCCATGCCTCCAATGGGGTATCCTTTATAATAACATGGCTGCGTGGATTACTAGGAAAGTATGAGGGCAAAATTTCAGGCAGGTCAACCTCTATCCTTTCTGGTTCAACAGCATCAGAATTGTTTAATCTCGTCGGCAGATTATTTAAATAAGACAGTAGTTTTGTCTTAAAGTCATCGCCGGTCTCCGGCCCTATATAGATTATGTCAGGATAGCTCTTAAACAGTCCGGGTGTTAAAACTTCAGGCAGAGATCTTGATGTACCAATAATCCTGTTACACGTAACACCAAAATTAACTACTTTTTCCACACCACTGTCGAAGAAGCCTACAAGCGGCTTAAGTGACCCGCCTGTGTCTCGTCCACAGATGATAATGCTTGTTATCTGAGGATTGTACAGTAAGTTGGCAAGCAGGTGCTTCAGACCATTACCGTAGAGTGTGCCAACCGCGGCTATCGGTGAGCTTGCCGGGTCTAAATCAACTCCAGCCTCTCTGAATTTTTCTAATACCGCCTGCTTTTTAGACCACAGGGTTACAACGCCAATATAACCTCCGGTGTTGACAACTGTCAGCGAGTCTTTATAGTAAACAGGGATGAATTCCATAGTCGTCATTTCCCCTTAGTGAAATTGCCGCGCGGACCTCCGACATTTTCAAACACTGAATTAAAGTTTCTATATAGCGTCTTATAGTTTTCAATCCTGTGCCATTTTTTAAGAGTATTCTCTGGCAAACTCTCGACAATGTTCACCTTTTCCCACCCTTGTGGAATCGGGTAAGCGTAATAAGGCAGGTTCTTTGGAACCCCGCGAACATATACTACTTGTGGAATAACCCACTCAAGACGAGACAGGAATAATCTATGCATTCCATCATTTATCAGGCATACGACCTTTCCATTATTTTCGATAGACTCCTCCACTACAGGTGGGAGCACATCAATAGGTTCATCGCTGTCATCAAGCTGGATCTTTACATAACCATTCAGATTAAAAAGATCAATTTTATGCTCTCTTAATGCCCACCGCAAATTCCGTACCTTGTTTAACTCATTTTGCAGGATATAATACTGCGCCGGGTGCAGATAATCCGTAGAAATTGTCTCCAATGAGATAAAAGCATCCGTATATGGGCGAATCTCCAGCGCGGGAAGCATACTTAACCCCTTTAGTTTCTCAATCAAATCCTCAGCAGTGAACTGTCGGACACTTGTAATCTTCATAAAGTTACCTCCATATGTTCAGTTCTATCAAATTAGAAATAGATCCAATGATATAGTCTGGTCTCTGCGACTTGCCATAAATCACGTTAATGATTGAATCTAACTCCCTCTCTGGACGCGATAGCACCCATACGGTTGTCATCCCCAACTTCATTGCTGGTTCAATATCGCTGATGTATGAGTCCCCAACCATCACGGCCTCATCAGGCGCTAAATCAAGTGACTGCAAGGCTCTCTTATAGAGCAATGTGTCAGGCTTTTTTAACCCCTCTTTGAAACTCAAGGTGGCACTGTCTATTGCGGCTATGATTTCTGGACAAGCCTTCTTTACAGAGTTATAATATGGTACCCATATATCTGAAATAATACCAAGCTTATAGCCCATTCGCTTCAACGACATTACTGTCTGTGTAGCTCCTGTTATCTCAACGGCATCATTTTCCTGCCTTTCCCAGAGCCTTGCAATCCCACTCTCTAAAACGCCACCATTGTCTATATTGAGACCTGCAATAAACTTGATTACATCAGATGGACCCTTCAGCTCCTTAACCATTATTATCTTTCCAATGGTGTCGGTGTCCATCCCCTGTAGATTAATCATTGCAGCTATTTCCTTGTTTGGCGATAAATTCGGTCCCATTACCAGAGTAGAGCCTACATCGAAAAATATTCCTTTCAGTTTTCTCATCAATATTCCAGTGTTAATATAGTACACCTATAAGGTGTCATCATCCGCTATTCTGCTAGGAAGTGGCTCTGCCTGATTCATATATTTAGCCTTTACCTTCATCCGATAAGGGACTTCGGCGGCTGACGACAGCATCTCAAACGTGAATGAACATATACGCATACCCGGATACAATGCTATCGGCATCCTACTAATATTACTAAGCTCCAACGTAGGATTTCCACTCCAGCCTGGCTCAAACGTAGATGCCGTCCCATGAATGATAAGCCCTAACCTACCTAGACTGCTGCGACCATCTATCCGACCAACAAGATCATCTGGCAATTCAAGGCTTTCCTTTGTCATTGCCAGCGCAAATTCTCCTGGCTGGAGAATAAAGCTCTCATTATCTGAGATCTCAATTGATTTCATGATTTCGTCAATGCTTACATCAGATTTCAAATCCAACATTGGATACTTACTATGTTCGAAAAGCTTAAATACGTTCCCTAACCGCATATCCAGCGTACAGGCCCCAAGCTGTTTGTCAAGATCAGGATGGGGCGTAACCTTTATCGCCCCAGTCACCAAATAACGCTTTATATCTCTGTCTGATAGAACCATGCTCGTTGTACTCTAACAGAAACTATTCTATCCATTATAGTCAATTAAGACCTCAGCCTCGGGCCATACAGAATTTATAGAATCCCTATATTCTGACCACAAGTCCATATATACTCTATCAGGGTATACCCCATTTCCCCTTATTGCCATCAGCAATTCAACTATACCCCCAGATAAAACTGTCCCGTTGAATAAAAGATATTCATTCTCATCAAGTATTCTGATGGATATTTCGCCTACCATATCAGGCGACTTATGCTCTCTTATGAAAAGAACCCTCATAGTTGCACCACCTTCGGTTTTCTCCATGTGTCCTACTCCTTTTGCACTACATTCGATTTCCACCATTGGTACAATCCCTCGTACAATCCCTCCCTGTGTTTAGATCACTCAATTGCGTTAAACACCAACACCAGCCATCAAGATATAACGTCACATGATATTAGGTAGTTAATAAATCACTGTATAGGATAATAGAATAATTATAGATTTGTCAAATATGGCGACCCTTGATTAAAAAAATGTGAAGGCATAGTCCCGCTACGCCATCAGCGATTTTATATATTGTTCTATCTGCGCTGTGCAGCGTCTGTAGATCTCTATTGAGTTGCTCTTTTTGGCCGTGGTGATGCAGCCCTCTATGCAGGATAATATGAACATAGCCGTGTCCTCCGCGCTGACGCCTTCGCGCAGCTGCCCCTTCTCCTTTGCCTCTGTCATTACGGCGGTTACTATCTCCTGCCAATTATTGTAGAGTGCCTCCAGTGTCTTTGCAAAGTCCTCGTCAATTGGCGACATCTCCTGAATCAGGTTATTTAGCGGGCAGCCGTTTTTTATCTGAAATAGCTTGCAATGTTCAAATACCAGCGTGGGCAGGCTCCTGATGTGGTGAATCAGCGCTGTGAGCGGCTCCGGCTGGTTTAGCAGCGGCTCTGCCCAGTACTGCTTTAGAAAATCTGTAACGGTCTCCTCAATCGCCGCAAGCGCCAGCTCCTTCTTTGACCTGAAATAGTGATAGAGCGCGCCCTTCGTAAAGCCCGTCTTCTCTATGATGTTATTGAGCGACGCCCCCTGATAGCCGTTTAGATAGATGTCCTCAAACGCGGCGGCAATTATCCTTTGCCTCGTGTCAGTGGCCGCGGACTGTTCTTTTATCGCATGACTTGTCATATCTGATTCTACAACTAATCGGCAAGTTTTTTCACGCCGGGACTGTGCCAGACACCGCTTAAATCTGCTTAAATGGAGCGGATTGCCCTTTATCTTTAACCTCCCCCGCAAAATCGCAGACATCAGCGGCTGCCTTTCGTTAAGAATGTCTATCCATGTCTCTGAATCGGCAGTTATTTTAGCCGCCCCGTCAAGGTGTTCTATGATTTCTATCTTAGCGTCGGCAATGGATACGCAAAAGTCGTCAGGTTCCTTGCCGGTAAACTCAAAACGCAGCTTTATTGCCGCGTCCTTTGCCGCTAATGGGTTAACCCTCTTAAATGACGCTATCGAGGACGGCCTTATGATGTTATTGACATAGCGAATGATTTTGTCGGGATTTTTAGAGGCAGCCTCATGCCCTTGCGTATTTGCTATGACATAGAGGTTTTCCCTTCAAGGTCCATAGGGAATCCCGCCGGCGTCACAACGCCCCTTATCCCTGCAATACGCCTTCAGGCGCTGATCAGAGATAGAATTGGGTTTGAAAATGGCAAATAGAAAATGTTATATTGTTGGGCTTAGTGCAGCGGGTTTTTGCTGCTATAAATTAATGGGAGGTCTTAATGAAATTTCTTTTAACGCTGTTTTTTATTTTAATCGCCGCGCCGGTTTTCGCTGACGCCCCTTCGGCTGTTGACAAGGGTGATACGGCGTGGATGTTGGTAAGTGCGGCGATGGTAATGCTGATGACACCAGCCCTTGCGATGTTTTATGGTGGAATGGTCAGGCGCAAAAATGTCCTTGCCACAATAATGCACAGCTTTGCGGCCCTTGCAATAGTGAGCCTTCAATGGATTCTTTTTGGCTACAGCCTTGCCTTCGGGCCGGACTTTCACGGTATCATAGGCGGTCTGGACTGGGCCGGGCTTTCCTCTGTCACGCTTGAGCCTAATCCGGACTATGCCCCTACGATTCCTCATCTGGCCTTTATGATCTATCAGGCGATGTTTGCCGCCATTACGCCGGCCCTGATAAGCGGCGCGTTTGCTGAGCGAATGAAGTTTTCCGCCTTCCTTGTGTTCACATTTGTATGGACGGTGGTTGTTTATAATCCCGTTGCCCACTGGGTATGGGGCAAGGGCGGCTGGATGGCCTCAATGGGCGTCATGGACTTTGCCGGTGGAATAGTCGTACATGTTACGTCGGGGTTTTCGGCCCTTGCCGCAGCCTTGTATATGGGAAAGAGAAAGGGATTTCCTCATGACCAGATGCCTCCTCACAATCTGCCGCTAACAGTAATAGGCACTGGGATTTTGTGGTTTGGCTGGTTTGGCTTTAACGGTGGAAGCGCCTTGGCCTCGGGGCAGTTAAGCACGCTGGCCTTTGTTACCTCTCATACTGCCGCCGTAACGGCGGTATGCGCATGGCTTATTCTTGAGTGGCTTTTACACGGCAGGCCGACGATGTTCGGTGCAGCTACGGCCTCTATCGCCGGTTTGGCCACGGTTACGCCTGCCGCGGGGTTTGTTACGCCTATGGGGGCGGTTGCCATTGGAGCCGCTGCCGGTACGGTCTGTTATTTCGCTTTGAATCTGAAACCTAAGTTTGGGTATGACGACTCCCTCGACGCATTCGGCGTCCACGGCGTGGGCGGCTCAATGGGGACAATATTCGTCGGGCTGCTTGCCAGCAAAGCTATAAACGCACAGGGCGCAGACGGCCTGTTCTACGGCAATGCCAAACAGCTGCTCATTCAACTTGGCGCGGTTGCCACTGTGGCAGCCTTTTCTTTTGTTATGACCCTTGTTATCTTTAAGGCAATCAGCTTGTTTACAACTATCAGAGTAAGCAACGAGGAGGAGGTCGAGGGGCTTGACACAACGCAGCACGGTGAAAGCGGCTATTATATGTAAAGCGGCGAGGCCTTAAATCGCGGGGCAGGCCAGGGCAAACGCATTTGAAAAAAAGCTGAGGCGGCTTATGCAATTTGCTCCATCTTGTCCCACTCCATCATTCCGGCTTGCAAATAGGGGGATGATGTCTTATAGAACATATTATAATAAGGGTGAAAATTAATCTGATGACCAGACTCTGTGCCTTTACCCCCCCCCAAGGGCATGAATGATTATGACACAGTCTGATGTCCGGAATGACCGAAAGTGACAAGCCGACAAGATTGCATAGGCATCTTCTGCTTTATTTTTCAAATGCGCTGCCCTGATTACAAAATACCGAAATCGAACATATTCAGGCCAATTATGCTACAATTCTGATATCAACAATTAAAGGAGGTCAAAACCAGTGAAAAGATTAACAGTCGCAGCAGCATTGACAGTTCTCATCGGTATTGGAGGCTATGGCGGCGTGTGTTGTGCCGCTGAAGGTAAATATGAGGTCAAGCAGGCGGCCTCTGTGAAGGACATTCTGACCGAGCGAATGGGTAAACGCGTAATGATTAAAACAGACTCCGGCGAGGCTCTCGAAGGAACCGTCGCCACAGTGGCAGACCAGGTAGTGCATCTGTCAAAACTCACAGGAAAGGACTTCTATGATGCGGTAGTACGCATAGACAAGATAACATCCATAGTGTTCAAGCCATAATAATGTGCGGGCGATTTGTCAGAACCAGCGATACGCAGACGATACTACATGAGTTTGACGCATGGGGGGGCGATATGGACATCGCCCCGTCATATAATATTGCGCCGTCGCAAACTGTTGCCGCTATTGTCAAAGACGACAAAAGACATCTTCTTCTGTGCAGGTGGGGATTTGTCCCTCCTTGGGCCAAAAACATCACGGCAGGCAATCAGCCAATCAACGCCCGTGCAGAGACCATCGCCATAAACAGGGCATTTAGTACGGCGTTCAAACACCACAGATGTCTCATTCCCGCCAATGGATTTTATGAATGGAGGCGCGGCCATTCAGGCAAGAAGACCCCCGTGTTTATTCGCCTGAGGTTAGCAGCGCTGTTTGCGTTTGCCGGTCTGTATAGCTCAGTGACAGTGGGCGATGGCAGCGCTATTGACACATGCGCGATAATCACCACAACTGCAAACGCCATGATAGCAGCGATACATGACAGGATGCCGGTCATCATTCATAAGGAAAACTACAGCTTGTGGCTTGGACAGGATTTGGCGGCATTACCCAGCCTTCTAAAACCCTATCATGAGAACGAGATGACTGCCTTTGATGTCTCAATGATGGTTAATTCGCCAAAGAACAATTCGTCAGAGTGTATTGAGCCAATTTAATTACTTGTGTAAAAAGGAACGGCATTTCGCGCCACAAATAAAATAAAACAATACGCCAAGCCCTATTGACGAGGCCCTTAGCGCTATGAAAAACGGCGACAACATCCCCACCGTCGTGTCTTTGTTCAACGCAAAGCGGGTAAAACCGGCAGTTGACAATAAAAAAACCATCAATAAAATCAACAACGCATATAGAGCCTCATGAATAAACGCTGAAAGCGCCAGAAGAGCCATGCAGCCAATTAGAGCTAATATCTGAAGCTTCAGGCTTTGCGGCGTGTAAGTATCTTTTATCATCTTGCCGGGGTATCTCTTATAGACGACCATTCTCCAGTAGCCGCGCAGAAATTTAATCCTGCCGTATCTCTTTAGAGACGCCGGGTGGTTCAAATGATACACTATCGCATCAGGATTAAACACCATCTTATGTCCTGCCACAGAAAGCCTGTAAGAAAGGTCTGTGTCCTCGTTATTGGCAACCGGAAATGACTCGTCAAATCCTCCGGCCCCGACAAAGACAGTCTTTCTGAATGCCGCCGCGTAGGTATCTACCATGTCTATGGATTCGGATTTACTAAGCATCTCGAATCTTTCCTCAAACTCAAGCTGTGAAAACCGCGCCGTCAACTGCTGCTGATTAGACCTGTATGCCCCTTTGACTGCCATGACCGTGGGGTCATTAAAAGGCCTTAACATCTGCTCTATCCAAGTCTTCGAAGCCACGCAGTCAGAATCGGTAAAGAGGATTATCTCGCCGACTGCCTTACGCACACCCATGTTTCTTGCCGAGGCAGGGCCGCCGTTTTCCTTCCTGTAATATCTGACTGGATAGTTTACGGCAATCTCTGCCGTCTTGTCAGTTGAGCCGTCGTCAATGATGATTACCTCATAGTTGGCTTGTGGAAAAGTCTGTCTCAGCAGTGCCTCTATTGAGCGTGATATAGTCTTTTGGGCGTTATAAGCGGGGACAATTACCGATGCCTTAATCATTGGTTTCTTTTTGAACGTCAGAGCCTTTAAGGAGATATTTCATAAATGTCCTGGCCGACTTCGCTGTTCTTTTTAGCTCCTCCGGATGCAGCGCTACCTGCCTGAGTTTATAAAAAAGATAGGCCGGGCGCAGGTAAAACTCCCGCCGCGCGTCATCGCAAAATCTGACAAGCTCCTCAGAGGACAGTTCCTCTGTCTTTATTACGGTATTGTGAAGCCCGCCTGGGGTCAGCCATTTGGAGAAATCCTTCGTCGTCAGCAGTCCCCTTTCGCTGTACCAGTCATAGGCCTCAGTGCCCGGATATATCATCATAGGATAAAACTGCACGGTATCGGGATTGAGCCTCTTGGCAAGGGCAAGCGTCATTGCCATAGTTTCTCTTGTCTCACCGGGCAGTCCCACCATAAAACACCCATGAATTAAAATCCCCGCCCTTCTGGCATCTTCCATAAACTTGCCCATGCCTTCCACAACGGTCTTCTTTTTTATATTATCGAGCATCTCCTGGCTCCCGCTTTCAAACCCTACGCAGAGCGAGCGGCAGCCTGCACGTTTCATTGCCCTCATAGTGTCATAATCCAAAGAGGCGCGTGCGTTTGCCGTCCATGAGATATTTATTTTCCTTTTGAGCATTCCCTCGGAGATTTCCACGCAGCGCCTGCGGTTTGCCGTAAACGTGTCGTCTTCGAAGAATACTGCCTTCACACCGTCAAAGGCGCTGATTATATATTCTATCTCATCGAGGACATTGTCCACGCTTCGCAGCCTTAGCTTATGTCCCATCAAGGTCTGCGGATATACGCAGAATATACACTCATGCGGGCAGCCGCGGCTTGTTGTGATCGTTACCATTGGAAACAGGGCGTTTGGATTAAAATAATTCTCCTTCCTGAGAAAGCGCTTATACACGCGGCTTACAAACGGCAGGTCGTCTATGTCAGCAATCGGCGGCCTTGCCCCTGAGTTAGCGCCGTCTTTGAAATACAACCCCGTAACGTCGCCAATAGGGGTATTGTTACATAATGCGGCGGCCAACTCCGCTATCGTGTAGTCATATTCGCCAACGGCGGCAGCGTCAATGGACTGGCTTAACCTCAGGCATTCCTCCGGCAGGGCGGTAACATGCGTGCCGACGATGGCAATGAATGCGCGGGGGAGTGCCGTCTTTAGCGCCGCAGCCACCCCGGCGTCATTGTAAATGCTTGGCGTACTGGTATCTATCACGATGAGTGATGGATTAAATGCCTTTATCCTCTCTGTGACAGAGGCAATATCGAGGCCGTCTGCCGGGGCATCAATAAGGTCTATAGAAAAACCGGCTTTCTCAGCAGCCGCAGCCGCGTAGGCAAGCCACATGGGATAGTAGAGCGTCCCGCTTTTTGTTACGGCAGGGCTGCGCTGCGGCCTTGAAAATTTTTTGATATATGGCGGATTGAGAAATGTTATCTTGAAATCTTTTTCTTTTTTCATATCACCATCTTCTTTATAATTTGTCCGTACTGCCTTTGCTGTTCTTCCATAAACCCCATCTCACCGTGAAAGTCAATGGCCGTCTGAGGACAGACGCTGAAGCAGTAGAGGCAGTGTATGCACTTATCCTGCAACTGGCTGCCGTCGGCATTGTCAATGGCCTGCGGCAGGTCTATCTCGCTCGGGCAGTAGCGGGCGCAAATGCCGCAGTTTGTGCATTTTTCTTTATTCAGGGACAGCCCCTCCCAGCGCATCTCATCTTTGATAAACACGTCCTGGCGAAGGCCGGTAAGATAGAGCAGCTTCCCCCCCAACTCTGTAGAACAGAGGTAGTTAAAGAACGGCGTGCGCCTTACCGCAAGAAAATATTTCTGCCTCTTTGGGCTGTGTATGAATGAGGCAAGCGGGCCTGCCTCAGGAGGCTTAAACCTAAAGATATGCGGAAGCGGGAAGTCCTTTACGAAATCTAAGTGCCTCTCTGTAACAATCCCTCTTTTAATTGCCGCGGCAAGCGGGCCAACTTTCTGATAAGGAAAAGAGGCAAACCGCGCGCACATCAAATCAACTATAAACGGGTCGTCACCGGCAAAGATAACTCCAGTCTTTAGCGGGGTGCCGCGCGTAGGTCCAAGCCCCTCCATTGAGATAACACCATCAACGATATGCAGCGCCGGTTTGATGGCAAGGTTAAGGTTTACGATATTGTCAGAAAGGGCGCCGTGTACTTTTTTCTTGTTTTCCTGCCCGACGAGGCAGCCTATCAGATTCTTCAGACATACGGTCATGCCGGCCTCAAAGTGCGTCTTAATCTTAGGCATGTTTATTATAAAATCCGCCTCTACGCACTCCCTCGCAACACCGGCCTTAACGCCCCTTTCAAAAGATACCCCGGCAGTATCGCTGTAGTTAAAATCCTTTACCGCCACGCCATAGTATCGCCCCAGCTCATCGTATCTCAGCCT
Organism: Candidatus Magnetominusculus sp. LBB02; assembly: GCA_022321325.1. GTDB lineage: Bacteria > Nitrospirota > Thermodesulfovibrionia > Thermodesulfovibrionales > Magnetobacteriaceae > Magnetominusculus > Magnetominusculus linsii. Next base: position 22,343 of record JAKOEO010000041.1, read on the forward strand.
CTCAATAACGCTTATGCCGCTTCGATAGTAACCGCTGTTTGTGCCCTCGCCTATTGTTATGTCCGTGCAGCCTCTGCCTTTGAGATAGTCAATAACGGCAGCCACAACCCTGAGGTCTGTGGTGTTTCCCGTAAGGGCGTTCATGTTGCTGTTGAGGTTGGGTTTGATGACAATCCTGCTCTTTTTGTCAGATGGAAAGAGATCTGCATACCGGTCATCGAGAAGGCGCTTAATCCCTGATTTTATTTCGCTTACGCTGTCAACTGTTATGGCGTCAAATCTAAACATTTATCTCCTTCAGTAAATCCTTTATAGCGGCAAGGACATCTTCCACCTCTACTGCCTCCATGCAGGCATGGAAACGCTCATGGTTGCAGGAGTTTTCGTCGCATGTATATCTGCATGGGAAGTCCATCTCTACAACCCTGTGAAGATTGCCGTAGGGTGCGGTCTCAATACTCTTTGACGGCCCGAATAATGCTACAACCGGCACCCCCATCGAGGCGGCAATGTGCATCGGGGCGCTGTCGTTGGAGACAAACAGGAGTGCCTCGCTAAGCAGCCCGGCAAGTTCTCTAAGCGTCAGCCTTCCTGTTAAATCAACAGGCCTTGTTTTCATAAGTTTTAATACTTCCCTGACGAATACGGCGTCCTTCTCGGCGGCGGTAATGACAGTGCTTAGTCCGAGGGTTGTGGCCATCATGTCATAGAGGGCCGCATATTTCTTTAATGTCCATTGCTTAAGAGGAATCCTTGCACCAGGGTGGACGGCCGCAAATGGTCTTTTAATATTATTGTCCCGCAGGAGTTTCCTGATGTTGGCCTTCTCCTCCTTAGTAAGGTAAATACCCCATTCAATATCTGAGGAGACGGGGCAGCCCAAATATCTATTGATGTCAAGATGATATTCTACCTTATGTTTCAGCCCGGCGTATGGCACCACATGCGTTAATAAAAATCCCCCGCCGCCGATATCGTAACTCACCTTATACCGCGCGGCAAGCGGCTTGATAAGGAAGAGGATTTCCCTGATATCGCCGCGGGCCTCGATGACGAGGTCAAACCTGCGTCTTTTCAGCCGCCGGATGAGTTCAAAATACTTAGTATTGTTGTTGTTTTTCCCATTATTTCCCCGTGGATAAAACCAAAGAGGGTCAAATGTGATTATATCGTTGATATAGGGGTTGGTCTCAAGGACGGCTGCGGCGGTCTGCGAAGTCAAAAATGAAATATCGGCATTTGGAAATCTCTCTCTCAGGGGTTTTAACAAGGGCAGCGTCATTATGACATCGCCGATGTAGGCGGTGCGCACTACCAGTATGGCGTTAATCAGGGCGGGGTCTATTTCCCTGTGCCGCCTGAATAATTTAAACGGGGCGTAAAGCGCCCCACCCAGTGCGTCGGCTGCCGCCGTTGCAATATATTTCTTCCTGTTTATTATTTTATATGTCATTCGCCATTTAGTCTATAAGGCCGTATTGTTTAATAATTTCAATTAGATCCTGAGCATTAACAGGTTTTACCATGTATTTCAAACAACAACCCTTGTAGTAAGACTCCAGTATTTCCTTGGGGGAGTCAACACCTGTAGTCATCACCACATTTACCTCGTCTCCCGGTCTGATACCAAAAGTCATCTCCATCGCACGTATTGCCTTCAATGCCTCTATTCCACCCATTTTAGGCAGCATTATATCCATACAAATCAGGTCGTAGGGCCTTCCCTCATCATATGCCAGTTTAAATGCTTCCACCGCATCAGCGCCGTTTAGCGCAAGGTCGCATTGTCCATAACGCTCCAAAGATGACGTCATAAAGGAGCTGTCATCGGGGTCGTCTTCAACGATTAAAATTCTCATTCTCCACCTCTGTGTTTTTATTCATGGGCATTAGCCAATAAGACCATATCCTTTTATAAGGTCAATCAGCGTCTGCCTGTCAATTGGTTTTGTCAGATAGTCCGTACAGCCGCCTCTGTAATATGCCTCTATTACATCCTTAGGGGAATCGAGGGCAGTTGTCATCACAACCTTTACCTCGTCTTCTTTAACAACGCCCGCGGCCTTTTCCATATCGCGTATTGCCTTCAATGCCGTGATACCATCCATTTCAGGCATCATGACATCCATACAAATAAGGTCATAGGGCTTTCCCTCTTCATTGGCCAGCTTAAAGGCATCCACCGCCTCAGCGCCGTTTAGCGCAAGGTCGCAGTCTCCGTAAGGCTCCAAAAATGACCGCATAAAAGAGCGGCTTGTGGAGTCGTCCTCTGCAATTAATACTCTCATTCTCTACCTCTTTTGATATTATATTAATTTAAAGGCGGCAAATGAGGCAAGCAAGTCATCTATCTCTTTCTCAAGCTGATGATAAATTCTATGTGCCTGAGACAGGTCTGATTTTCTTGCAGCCATCTCTATTCGCATAGCCTCATTTTTTGTCTTTATCCCGCTCAGGTTTGCGGCCATGCCTTTTATCGTATGCGCGATGATTTCCACATCGGCGGCATTGTCTGACGCAAGGGCATCCTTTAATTTAGCCATATGCTCTGCCACATCGTCTTTAAACAGGGCGCATATTTTCTTAATAAACGTCTCATCATCGTCAAGCCTGCTAAATAGCTCTTCTTTATCGAACACGACACTTTGAATTGCTTGCGGCTGTTCTGCCTCAGCAAGGGCCGGGACGCCGGCCATAGTGCGTTCGATTGTTTCCAATAACTGCGTAATTGATATGGGCTTGGAGATGTAGTCATTCATCCCGGCCTTCAGACACCGCTCCTTGTCATCTTTAAACGCATTGGCGGTCATGGCTATTATTGGGATATTAGGATTAAACGCTTCCGAGGTTGACTTCCTTATATGGCGCGTTGCCTCAAGTCCGTTCATCTGGGGCATTTCAACATCCATAAGCACGATATCGTAGCTGCCCTTTACCAGGGCCTCAATAGCCTCTTTGCCGGTTGCGGCAACCGATACTGAATGGCCGTTTTTTTCTATTAATCCTATGACAAGTTCCTGATTGACGACATTATCCTCTGCAAGCAGTATCCTATAGGAGTTTCTCTTCGCCTCCGGCTGCTTAGTGAAGCTTGTCTTAACAACCGAGGTCTCACTCAAGAATCCTCCCAGACAAAGGTGTATGGAATCATACAGCATCGCCCTCTTTATAGGTTTAGAGAGAGACCCCCAAACATTCAATTCCTTCCATCGCACAAGGGCGTCTTTGTCCTGCCCGTTTACTGTCAGGATTATCTCCGCCCCAAATGTTAATGGGTCGGTCTTTATCAATTCTATGATATCACCCGGGTCGCTGCCGCCTGCATTTGTATCCAGAATAATTACATCAAATGGTTCTGATTCCTTTTCTGTAACGGCAAGGACTGTTTCAGCGTCTTTTGCCTCCAGGACATGAATGCCGACGGCCTCGGCCATCTCCCTTACAATTGTACTGCTTAAGCTGTGGCTGTCTATCAGGAGTATGCGCTTGTCGGCGAGTTTATCTTTCACACTGAGAACTGGAGGCGGCAGCTCTGCCTTTTTCAGCCTCACTGTGAAGTCAAATGTACTGCCCTTGCCCTCTTCGCTTATAACCTTTATATCGCCTTCCATAAGGGTTACGAGTTTCTTAGTTATGGCAAGGCCCAGCCCGGTGCCTCCATATCTCCTTGTCGTGGAACCGTCAACCTGCGTGAAGCTCTCAAATATTTTGTCCGCTTTGTCATGCGGAATGCCGGGGCCGGTGTCTGATACGCAGATATGCAGCGCACATTGCGACTGCTCAACCTTAGAGGCAATTCTTATAACCACCTCACCGGCTTCGGTAAATTTCAGGGCATTTCCCGCCAGATTGACTATGATCTGTTTAAGCCGAACGGGGTCTCCTTTGAGCATTTCCGGCACATCAGCTGCGATATGCAGGAGAAACAGAATCGCCTTTTTCTGTGCCGTAACGCTGAGGGGTTCTATGGCCTGCTCAAGCAGGTCGCGCAGGTCGAAATCTATTTCCTCAAGTTCAAGCCTGCCGGCCTCTATTTTTGAAAAGTCCAGAATACTGTTTAACAGCGCTAAGAGCGAGGCAGCCGACTCCCTTAGCATGGACAGGTATTTCCTCTGTTCCTTATTAAGCGGCGTGTCAAGGAGCAGTTCGGCCATGCCGATTATGCCGTTCATCGGGGTGCGCAGTTCGTGGCTCATGTTGGCAAGGAATTCACTTTTTGCGGCGTTGGCGGCCTCTGCATGGTCTTTTGCGCTTTTCATCTGCTGTTCAACCGTTCTCATCGCCGTAATATCGAATGACACAAGCAGGACAGACCTGAAGGCCCCCATAGAATCATACATAGGGTCTGCGTTTGTAAGGAGATTGATGAATGAGCCGTCCTGTTTTCTGAATCTGAATTCGCAGCCCCGTATGCCGGCGTCCAAAACCTGGCGGCATTGTCTAGATAAATACTCAACATCGTCTGGATGGACTAACGAGTACAGATTTGAACCAATCAGGGCGTCAACGCTATGCCCCGTGCCATCGGAGAAATGCCTGTTAACGAATTGCACCTGCCCTTCGAGGCTAATTTCTGCTACGAACTCATTCATGTTTTCAACGAGGGCGCGGTATTTCTTTTCCGATGCGGCAACGGCCTCACCGGCTTTTCGTTGTTCTGTCACATCGCGGGATATCCCCATATAGCCGACATGGTTTCCGTCAATATCCCTGAGAATTGAGGCGGACAGATATGCCGTGAATACCTCGCCGCTTTTCTTCCTGTTTGATATTGTGCCCTGATAGGATTCCTTCGAGGCAAGCAGCCTGTATACTTCATTAGCCTCTTTAGGGTCATTATATAGAATATCTACACTGCGGCCTGAGAGCTCCTCGGCCTCATATCCAAAGACCGTCTCGGCTGCCCTGTTAAACTCAATAATATTCCTGTCCAAATCAACGGCCACGATCATATCTATCGAGCTGTCAATGATGGCCTGGGCGTAGAGGCAAAGCCTGGTCATGGCCTGCCTAAGTTGTCGCTGTGGCAGCGAGGCCGCCGCCAACAATGCCTGTAGTCTTATCGTACATTGAGTTGTCCCTCATGGCTCCAATTTTTCCTGTTCTCTGTAATTGTAGCATTTTCACGCAGTTCTGTCATAGGTTCTGTTGTCTTAATTTTTGGCCTCTTAACTTCTGAAAGAACCGCGGCAGAATAAAATTCTGACAATTGCAGATTTTATTAAAATAGCGCTTGACAAGTAATGCAAATAGTATTACAATAAGTATTGTAGGCTACATATCTGATTACTTCTGTTTGATCTACGAGGGCATAACGCCCATCATAATTGCCGCATTAGCGGCAATATAGCCAAACCGCAGGAGGACGTACAATGTCAGAGAGATTTTGGGTTAAAAAAGATGACGGGGAATTTGACGGCAGCCTACCCGGCGTACCAAAGAAAGGCTACACAGCCGATGCCTCTGCAATTGAAGCTATGGCAGATGTATCTAATGTAAAGAACGAAGTTGGTGATAAGAAAGCAGTCAACGATGAACTTATAACCGACAAACAACTTGTGGAGCTTCTAAAAATGTCGAAAAAGGGATTGAGCATGGGTAGACAAGGTGACATACTCCATGGACTTGGGATTAATCCTGCTCTCTTCACTTTAGAGCAAGTAATCGCGATGGTCGAGATGTATGCCCAGTTAAAAAAGATGCATAATGCACAACAGAAGGTGAAGGACACAAATCAGCAGAATAAGACAAACATAAGCAACGAAGGACTGGACAAGTTCTATCACTGCCGGGCGCATTGCATAGCCACAAGAACCGGTTTGGGTGGCATTGCTGCCTCATATCCAGCCGGATACGCAAAGGAGGTGTATGATTTATTTAAAAATGCTTTAGAAAAAGGCACCATTCATGGTCGCTTCCATAAGAGAATTGTGGCCAGCATAATAGACAGCATAGGAGATCTTGCTGCCAATAGTACAGGCAGACTGGGCGACTCGCGCATATCCTGTAACGATGTATGTGATGACCAATGGCCTAAGGGCGTTCCCAAAGACATAAGAGATAAGGTAGATGCAGAATTCGGGAAGTAACTATCTTTACAGTACAGCGTGACACGTTCTATCTCAAATACTGCATGATGTGCCAGCCGCCATTGCCCACAATGGTTCAGCTAAATGCCATTGTGGGCAACCCAACTAAAAAACAATTAAATATTTGTTTACACTCATAGCATCAATCCAGTACAATATAAAAATGCTAAAGAAGATATTTAAAATATTCTTAAAAATACTGCTAATCTTATTCGCGATTCTTTATTTGATAACAGAGGCTTGCAGGGATGACGTAATAAATGACTATTTAGGTACCCCATGGACAGAGATATACTTTGAAGGCGCCGGACACAGCAGTGAGGTGATAATAAAAAATGTACCGCCGTATCATAATGCTGAAAATTCAGGCAAGTTGAAACTTGATAATTTTACAAAGAATGCCTATGACATTAGAACGCGTTGGCTACACAGACTGAAAGATTCACCCTACTGGTGTGCGTCACATTACTGGCTGAGTTTTAGCTTTGAAACATTCTCGACCTACTGTACAGGAGATAACGAAAGCAATATAATGTTGCCATATATTCTAAATTCGCCAGAATGGTGGCCCAGGGAATTAGGGGAGACGATTATTCCAACGATCTTCACAAAAAACCGTTCAAACTATAAGTTTTATCTCTGCCGTGTTGATATTCCCAGTCGCGGTTATTCATATTATGAATATTTCGCAATAGACAATAAGACAAAAAAGGGATATTATTGGAAAACAACGAGAGGGAGTATTGACTAAGCCGTGTTAAACAGATTCAAAAACAAGCTAAACACTTGTTTACATTATTGACATCAATATAGTACAATATAAAAATGCTAAAGAAGATATTTAAAATATTCATAAAAATACTGCTAATCTTATTCGCGATTCTTTATTTAATAACAGAGGCTTGCAGGGATGACGTAATATTAGACCATGGTTCCCCAAGGACAGAGATATACTTTGAAGGCACCGGACACAGTAGCGAGGTGATACTAGAAAATGTGCCACCGTATCATAATACTAAAAATTCAGGTAAGCTGAAACTTGATAATTTTACAAAGGATGCCTATGACATTAGATTGAGTTGGCAACACATACTGGATGATATACCCTACTGGCGTGTTTCACATTATTGGCTGAGTTTTAGCTTTGAAACATTCTCGACCTACTGTACAGAAGATAACGAAAGCAATATAATGTTGCCATATATTCTAAATTCTCCACAATGGTGGCCCAGGGAATTAGGGGAGACGATTATTCCAACGATCTTCACAAAAAACCGTTCAAACTATAAGTTTTATCTCTGCCGTGTTGATATTCCCAGTCGCGGTTATTCATATTATGAATATTTCGCAATAGACAATAAGACAAAAAAGGGATATTATTGGAAAACAACGAGAGGGAGTATTGACTAAGCCGTGTTAAACAGATTCAAAAACAAGCTAAACACTTGTTTACATTATTGACATCAATATAGTACAATATAAAAATGCTTAAGAAGATATTAAGAAAACTCCTAAAACTTCTGCTAATCCCATTAGCGATCCTTGATTTGATAGCATACTCTTGCAGGGATGATGTAATAGAGTACCACATTTCTAAAATTCCGACAGAGATGTATTTTGAAGGCACAGGACACAGTGATGAGGTGGTAATAGACACTGCACCACCATATGATTATCAAAATATTGAAAATTCAGGCAAGTTGAAACTTGATAATTTTACAAAGGATGCCTATGACATTAGAGTGCATTCACACCCCATTCTGCATAAAGACCCCTATTGGGTAGCTGTTCATTACTGGCTGACTTTTAGCTTTGAAACATTCTCGACTTACTGCAAAGAAGATAACGAAAGCAATATAATGTTGCCATATATTCTAAATTCGCCAGAATGGTGG
>JAKOEO010000042.1:0-794 GCA_022321325.1 Candidatus Magnetominusculus sp. LBB02
ACAGAGAATTGGCCGAGAAGTTTATCCTGAAAAGATTGAAAGACATTGGCCATGTACCGGAGGCCGCCCAGTGAGCCTATTAAAGCTGGACGATGTCCTAAGGGCAGTGGGCGGGAGGCTTATATCTGGACATTCCGCTGCAATTTCCTTTACGGGCGTATCCACTGACTCCAGAACGGTCAAGGCGACAGAGCTGTTCTTTGCGCTTTCCGGCGACAGATATGACGCCCATAACTTTATTGGCGATGTGTCGCGCACTGCGGCAGGGGCGGTAATTTCGCGTAAGTTGAGCTGCGACTTGCATGGTTTTACAATGATTTTAGTGGATGATACGCTAAAGGCGCTTCAGCTCCTTGCCGCCTATGTAAGAAAAATACGTAACATACCGGTTATCGCCATTACAGGCACAAACGGCAAGACTACCACAAAGGAGATGGCGGCGGTGGTACTAAGCAAGAAATGTTCAGTCCTTAAAACAGAAGGAAATCTCAACAACCACATTGGACTTCCTCTGACCCTTCTAAGGCTTGACAAAGAAGAGGCGGCGGTTCTTGAGATGGGGGCAAGCAAGCAGGGCGACATCACCGAACTCTGCGAGATAGCTAAGCCAGACATCGGCATAGTAACCAATATCGGCCCCGGACATCTCGAGGGTTTTGGCAGTATTGAAGGCGTTAGAACGGCCAAGCTTGAAATAATGGACTACGCCAAAACTATCATAGTCAATGCCGATGACGACTTCCTAATGGAAGGCGTGCTTCAAAAAAATAAGACTCTGAACAGGGAAATTATCA
>JAKOEO010000042.1:804-28912 GCA_022321325.1 Candidatus Magnetominusculus sp. LBB02
TTCCTAATGGAAGGCGTGCTTCAAAAAAATAAGACTCTGAACAGGGAAATTATCACATGCGCGGTTGAAAATGACGCGGCCTTCAAAGGCCGTCTTACCCAGTCAAATGGATCTTTGCTTATGGCGGCTATAAGACTTCCCAATGGCTCTGAAACAGAGATAACCATCAGAAGCGGCGGGCTGCACAATCTGTATAATGCCCTTAGTGCGGCTGCGGCGGGATTTCTCATGGGGCTGCATACAGATGATATACGCCATGGGCTGTCATCTTTTGAAGGCGTCCCGATGAGGCTTGAGCTTAGAGAGATTAACGGCTCTAAGGTAATCTGTGATTTTTATAATGCCAACCCTGCGTCAATGTCAAATGCGGTAAAAGAGCTGGCAAGGCTGAAAGGGCTGAAAAAGGGGACGTCGGTTGCCATACTTGGCGATATGCTTGAGCTTGGCGCCTATGCAGAACGATATCACAGAGAGTTGGGAAGGTGGATGGTTACACAGCCGGTTGATGTATTCATTGCCGTCGGGCCATTGATGAGACTGGCCTGCGATGAGTTTAACGGCTTGCGACAAGGAGCGGTTCATGCGGCAGACGCAGTTGAGGCGGGCGTTATCCTTAGACAGTTAGCGTCCAAAGACATGGTATTAATTAAAGGTTCTCGCGGACTAAAAATGGAGAGGGTACTGGAATAACCATATGCTATACTATCTTTTATACAGCATCAGAGATGTATTTTCACCGCTGAATGTCTTCAGATATATAACGTTTCGCACCGCCTGTGCGGTTATCACGGCTATGGCCATAACCTTCATTCTGGCCCCTGAGACAATACTCTTTCTTAAACGCATTGGCAAGACGCAGCAGATAAGAGACGACGGCCCTCAGACGCACCTCACCAAGGCCGGTACGCCTACAATGGGCGGCGTGCTCATCATTATATCCATTTTGGTTAGCGTGCTGTTGTGGGGAAATCTTGAAAATAAATATATCCTGATGATGATTGTCTCAACATTTTGTTTCGGTGCGATTGGTTTTTTAGACGACTATCTGAAGGTATCAAAACGCAATCCTAAGGGGCTTAGGGGCAAGTACAAGTTTGGCCTGCAAATAATAGTGGCGCTGGGTATCGGCCTGATTCAGTATTTTGACGTTGCCGACCCCTATAGGACGATGCTCATAATACCGTTTTTCAAGAAATGGCTTTTTGATCTGGGGGTGTTTTACATACCGTTTACGGCGTTGGTAGTAGTGGGGTCTTCAAATGCCGTGAATCTGACAGACGGTATAGACGGTCTGGCAATAGGATTGGTCGGAATAGCGGTGTTTGCAACCGGGCTGCTGGTGTATATATCGGGACATTCAGGGCTGGCACAATACTTGCAAGTAATATACATAGCCGGCATTGGCGAGTTAACCGTATTCTGCGGCGCTATGCTTGGGGCGGCACTTGGTTTTTTGTGGTATAATACATATCCGGCAGAGGTTTTCATGGGCGATGTAGGTTCTTTAGGGCTTGGCGGGGCACTTGGCACACTGGCAACCATTACCAGACATGAGATAGTTCTTCTGGTAGTAGGGGGCCTTTTTGTACTGGAGACACTGTCAGTTATTTTACAGGTAGCGTCATATAAGTTGACAGGGAAGAGGATTTTCAGGATGGCGCCGATACATCACCATTTTGAACTGAAGGGGTGGCCGGAGCCTAAGACTGTTATAAGATTCTGGATTGTTGGAATTATGCTTGCATTGCTAAGCTTGGCAACTATTAAATTGAGGTGATTACAAATGAAAAGGCTTATTTTAACAAAGTTACTGCCGTATGCGTTTGCAGCGATGTGCCTGACATCATTGAGCGTTAACGCGTTTGCTCATGTGACAGAACCTTCGCCGCATGACATCTCAGCAAGGTCTGCCGTTATCATGGATGGCGATAAGGTGTTGTACGCTAAGAATCCCACGTCCAAACAAGCCCCTGCCAGCACGACAAAGCTGGTCACGGCAATGGTTGTGCTTGACCACATGAGGCCAAACGAAGTTGTAACCATATCCGCCGAGGCGGCGGCGCTGCGCTCGCCGCATATTGCCCTGCATGAGGGCGAGAGGTTCTATGTGAAAGACCTGTTGAGCCTTCTTCTGATGAAATCGGTAAACGGCGCGGCCCTGGCGTTTGCCGAGGCGGTCTCAGGCAGCGAGAGGGAATTTGTTACCCTTATGAATGAAAAGGCAAGGGCCATCGGGGCAATGGATACGAGATTCATAAACGCCCACGGCCTTCCCGGAGAAGGGCAATATATTACGGCATACGATTTGGCCACAATAATGAAGAAATCCCTTGACTACAGCCTTATAAAAGAGACCATAAACACTAAGACAAAAACAGTGGATTCTCTGGGCGGCAGGACATTCATGTTATCGAATACGAACAAGCTCCTGTGGAGTGACAATGAGCTTGTAGGCGGCAAGACCGGCTATACCAGAGCCGCCATGCACTGTCTGGCGTTTGCGGCAGAGAAGGGAGACAATACCCTTGTTGCAGCCGTGTTGGGCGATGGAAGAAGGTCAGACCTATGGAGGGATGCGAAGTTTGTATTGTCCAGAGGGCATGACATCTCAGAGTCAAATGCCAAGCCCGTAATCTACTATAGCAGCGCAGCGGATGAGAAAATGGCGTCAGTTGCAAAATCGCCCCGCTACCACAGGTCGCATAAGAAAGTAAAGGCAAGAGGCCGCGTTTTAAGGCCCTCATCTCATAGGGCGGCAGTAAATAACAGACCTGCCGCATATGCCCGCAAGGCAGTTGCCGGGAATTATAAACATGCTAAGGCAAATGTCTTCAGTGGCAGACATGCTAAGTCAAACGCCGTCAGGGGTAGTTCCATACATGCCCGGAGGGCAGTTGCCGCTAAATATAAACAAGCTAAGGCAAATGCCGCACGGCATAGCGCCGTCAAGGATATAAAAACCAAAAACTGCAAGGCCGGCCACAGTTCCAACTCCAATGTCTATGTGACGGTCTCTGCGGACAATATTAATAATAACAAATCATAGGTGGATGACAATGGAAATGTATAAAAATTATAAGGGCAAACATGTAGCGGTAGTGGGATTGGCAAGGAGCGGCGTTGGCGCTGCAAATCTGCTTGTGAGACTTGGGGCGAATGTGACGGTTATGGACATAAAAGGCCATGATGAGCTTGCCCCGTATATCGCCCAACTTGACCCGTCTGTAACAATTAAGTTAGGCCGTCATGACGAGGAAATCTTAAACGCCGTAGACGTAGTCGTGGTAAGCCCCGGCGTGCCGCCGGGCATTGCGATATTTAACAAGGCGCGCCAGATGGGCATTCGCATTGTAGGAGAGCTGGAGCTGGCATATCAGGTGCTTGAGGAATTAAGAAAAACGGGGGCTGCCGGCTTCCTCGCAATTACCGGCACAAACGGCAAGTCCACTACCACAACGCTTCTTTATGAAATATTGGTTCACAGCGGATTTAACGCCATTATAGGCGGCAACATAGGCAAGGCCCTGACAGAGGAGATAAGCAAGCTGGTGAAGGATTTCCAGCGTCCGCGGGAGTTTGTAAGCCCGGAGTACATTGTTACGGAGGTGTCAAGTTTTCAGCTTGAATCGGCGGAGAAGTTTAAGCCTAAAGTGGCGGCCATATTAAACGTTACGCCCGATCATCTGGACAGGCATAACACGATGGACGAATACATGGACGCAAAATGCAGGATTTTTCAAAACCAAGACCAGATGAACTTTCTCATTCTCAACGCCGATGACCCGCTGACCCCCAAAATAGCCTCTAAGGTAAAGCCGATGGGGCCGGAAATCCTCTATTTCAGCAGAAAGAAACAGGTCAGAGGCGCTTTCTACTCTAATGGCATAATAACATTTAATATCCCTGAACTTGAGGTGCTGTGCCCTGAGCTGGTTGTAAATGAGATGCCGGTGTTTCACACGAATAATTTCAGGATTAAGGGGCTGCACAATATAGAAAACGCAATGGCGGCGTCTCTGATGGCGCTTGTCAGCGGTTGTTCAGTCTCGGATATATACGCCACGCTTACGTCGTTCAAAGGGCTTGAGCATAGGCTTGAGTTTGTGGAAGAGGTTGAAGGCGTGAAGTATTTTAACGATTCCAAGGGGACGAATATCTGGTCTGTCGTCAAATCGCTGGAGGGTTTTGAGGAATCTATAGTGTTAATCGCCGGCGGCAGAGACAAAGCGGGGGATTTCTCTCCGCTAAGGGATTTAATAAAAGAAAAGGTCAAGGCTGTGGTGCTGATAGGCGAGGCAGCCGGCAAGATTAAGGATGCCGTAAAGGCAGTTACCGAGGTTCACATGGCCTCGTCTATGGAGGAGGCCGTTGCTATGTCGCAAAAGGCGGCCAGTTATGGAGATATTGTGCTGCTTTCGCCGGCCTGTGCAAGTTTTGATATGTTTAAGGATTTTGAAGAGCGCGGTACGCTATTCAAAGAGGCAGTGCTGCGTCTACCGGGAAGCAGAGCAGCGGCGGTCACGGGAAAATAATGGAAGACATCGCTAATCAAATAACCCAGCAGAAGGGACAGTTTGACAAGATACTGTTTGCGGCGGTCTTGTGTCTCATTTTAGTCGGCGTGTTTATGGTTTATAGCGCAACCTCTGTGGTGGCGCCCTCAAGGAGCGGCGATACGCTGGCGGCGTCGCTTACCGATTTGCGGTATTTGAAGAAACACCTTGCCTCAATACTTTTAGGGTTTGCCCTTATGGCATTGATGTATAAGACAAACGTGGAGACGTTAAAGAAGGCGGCCATACCGCTGGTTGTTTGCTCGGCGCTTCTTTTACTGGCGGTAAAGGTTCCCGGTATAGGAATTTCCGTAAACGGCGCAAGAAGGTGGATAAGGATTGCAGGCATTACGTTTCAACCGTCGGAGCTGGTAAAGCTGTCCATGGTATTGTTTATGGCAAGGTATTTGTCCGGTGAGTCGTTTGCCACTGACAGCGTTAAGGCGTTTGCAAAGCCGATAGGCTTGATGATGGTACTTCAGGCAATACTGCTCTTGCAGCCGGACTTTGGTTCGGCGGCTATCGTAGGGGTAATAACGTTTACGCTGCTTTTTATGGCTGGAGTGAGGATTAAGTATATATTATCTTTAGGCGTTGTCCTCATCCCTGTTGTAATTAAGCTGATAATGGAACCATACAGGCTGAAGCGCGTCCTTGTGTTCTTAGACCCGTGGGCAGATGAGAAAAGAGGCGGTTTTCAGCTTATTCAATCATTTGTGGCATTGGGTAACGGCGGGCTAAACGGTGTGGGAATAGGAAAAAGCACGCAAAAGCTGTTCTTTTTGCCGGAGGCCAAGACCGACTTCATCTTTGCAATCGTAGGCGAGGAGACGGGCCTTATCGGCGCCGCCCTTGTGGTGCTTTTATTTATGGTTATTTTTATCAGGGGAATTTACATCGTCAGCCGGTTAAAGGGAGGTTTTAGTATGTATACGGCGATGGGTATAATGATTTTGATATCCATTCAGGCGGTGACAAACATGGCGGTAGTATCGGGGCTGCTTCCGACTAAGGGACTCCCGCTGCCGTTTATAAGTTACGGCGGCTCATCTATGATATTAAACGCCGCCGCCATAGGGATACTCTTAAACCTGTCAGAAGGAGAGGTATTGGTAAGGCATGAATCCCCTGTTGAAGTCGCAGAGGCCGATTATATAAACAAGCGTAGAAAAGGAAGGATATTTACATATGCCAAGTGATGCAAAGTGCACTGTTGTAATTGCCGGCGGCGGCACGGGAGGACATCTCTATCCGGGGATTGCGATTGCCGAGGAGCTTAAAAAGCAGTTAAAAGATGTGGAAATTATCTTCATGGGCGCAGAGAGGGGTATAGAGGCCAGAATATTGCCGAGCGAGAATTACTACGTAAAGCTGCTCAAGACCGATGGCTTCGTGGGCGTCTCGTTCAGAAAGAAGGCCGCGGCACTGTTCAGATTTATGATAGCTTTTTTTAAGGCATATGCGTTTCTCAGAAGCCTGAAGCCGGGTATCGTCATAGGCACAGGAGGTTATGCCTCGTTTATTCCCGTATTTGCGGCAATGCTCCTGGGTATTCCCACGGTAGTGGCGGAGCAAAACTCAGTGCCCGGTCAGGCCAACAGAATACTTGCAAAGTTCGCCAAAAAAATCTGTATAACCTATGAGAATTCTCTTTCATATTTCCCAAAAAATAAGACCATTCTGACCGGCAACCCCGTTAGAGAAAAGATTCTCAGGGCGGATAAGGCCGAGGGAATGAAAATGTTTTCCTTAAAAGACGGGCGCTTTACGATATTCATATTCGGCGGGTCTATGGGAGCCTCAAGCATCAACAAGATAGTTGTGGAAGCGCTTGAGCATCTGACGCCGTTAAGAGACAGGCTTCAGTTTTTGCATCAAACCGGCGAGAAGGATTTTGAATTTGTCAAAGCAGCCTATTTAAGCCACGGGATGTCCGGCACTGTGGCGCCATTTATTTATAAAATGCCGGAGGCATACGCCTCATGCGATATGATAATATCGAGGGCGGGGGCTACGACGCTTGCCGAGATAACGGCCATTGGGATTCCCTCACTTCTGGTTCCATATCCACATGCCACATCCTCGCACCAGGAGGTCAACGCCTCAAGGCTTGCCGTAAGCGGCGCGGCCATGATGATTAAAGAGGCTGATTTAACAGGTAAGACCCTTGCCGAGTATATCCAGAGGCTCTACAACGACGAGATGCTAAGGACAAAGCTAAGCCGCGATTGCATGACATTCGGCAAACCTGACGCGGCTAAAAAGGTCGCCAACATAGCTATAATGCTGTTAAAAAATAAATCATCATTTCGGCAGGAAGCCACACCCGTTCCTCTGCCTAAATCAGGAGTGCAATAGAAAAATGTTTAACCGTTACAGAGTAATTCATTTTGTCGGCATAGGCGGAATAGGCATGAGCGGCATAGCGCAGGTGCTCAATGATATTGGGTATGAAGTCAGAGGCTCGGACATCAAGGAATCCGCAACGCTTGATAAACTCAGGGCCTCCGGCATTACCGTTATGCTTGGGCACAAGGCCGAAAACATCGGCAACGCCCAGGTAGTTGTAGTAACCTCAGCCGTTAACAATGGCAACCCCGAAGTACAGGAGGCAAAGAGAAGGGCCATTGCCGTTATCCCGCGGGCGGAGATGCTTGCCGAGCTTTGCAGGCTAAAATACTCTGTCCTTGTAGCCGGTTCGCATGGAAAGACTACTACATCCTCATTGATTGCAACCATCCTTATAGACGCCCTGTATGACCCCACAGTCGTACTTGGCGGCAAACTAAATGAGACCAACAGCAACTCAAGGGTGGGCAAAGGGGATTATCTGGTTGCCGAGGCTGACGAAAGCGACGGTTCTTTCCTTAAACTCAACCCTACGATTGCCGTTTGCACAAATATTGACAGGGAGCACATGGATTACTTTTCAACAATGGAAAGGCTGAAAGACGCATTTACAGATTTTCTTAATAAGGTGCCTTTTTATGGCATAGGCGTCGTATGTACGGACGACCCCAATGTCAGAGAGACTCTGCCGAAAATTAACAGAAGATACATAACCTACGGTCTTGACGGCGATGCGCAGTATACCGCTAAGAACATTGAATACGGCTTTATGCGCTGTTGTTTTGACCTCCATAAGGAAGGCCGGTTTATAAAAAGATTTGAGATACGGCTTGCCGGAAGACACAACGTGTTAAATTCTCTGGCGGCTATAGCCGCCTCAGAATCACTTGGCGTTGATATAGAAAGCGCCGCGGCTTCGTTGGGGGCATTTGCGGGCATAAAGCGCAGAATGGAGTTTAAGGGTACATTTAAAGGCGTTAATGTCTATGACGACTACGGCCATCACCCTACGGAGATAGAGGCAACCATAGGCGGGATAAAAACGCATGTAACGAAGCGGCTTGTAGTGGCATTCCAGCCGCACAGATATACGCGGACGCGCGATTTGATGGACAAGTTTGCAATGTCTTTTGACGGGGTTGGCAAGCTCTATCTGCTCGATATATACGCAGCCGGAGAGCCGCCGATTGACGGCGTAAACTCTGAGGCAATGTGTAAGAAGCTCATTGAAAACGGCGTTGACGCGGTTTATTGTAATAGCCATGAACAGATGAGGGCAGGGCTGGCCGAGCAATTGCAAGCGGGCGATGTTCTGGTTACTTTTGGAGCCGGAGATATATGGAAAATTGGCGAAGAGCTGGTACGTGCGGGCAAATGACAGCGGGGGAGACGCTATGAAAGAAGAACTAATTGACAGGAAGATTGCGGTTTTAGCGGGCGGACTATCATCTGAGAGGGAGATATCGTTAAAGAGCGGCATGGCTGTGTTTAACGCGCTTAAAGACGGCGGCTACAACGTATGGCTTATTGACGCCGACCTGGAGGTTGCGCTAAAACTTTCGTCGCTTCAGCCCGATGTGGTGCTGACGGCCTTGCATGGCGGTTGGGGCGAAAACGGCTCAATACAGGGAATGCTTGAGGTCATGGGAATAGCCTATACAGGGTCGGGGGTGCTTGCCTCTGCGCTGGCTATGGACAAGGTGATGTGCAAGTACCTGTTTTCGAGGGCCGGACTAAGCGTACCGGAGTTTGAGATAGTTGCGTTTGACGCCATGCGCGATAGTATAGAGGCCATATGCCGCAAAACGCGGCTTGCGGTACCTTTCCCATGGATAATCAAACCGGCTGAGGAAGGCTCAAGCGTGGGCGTAAGCATTGTAAAGCACGAGGCCGACTATGCCAGGGCATTGAGAGAGGCATTCAACTATGGCAGCAAGGCAATTTTGGAGAAATTCATAAAAGGAAAAGAGATACAGATAGGCATTGTAAACGGCACAGTGCTTGGCGGCGTCGAGGTAAGGCCGTCAGGCGAGTTTTACGATTACAAGTCCAAGTATACAAGCGGAATGACAAACTACATACTGCCGCCAGAGGTCAGCCATGAGACATATGATAAGATAGCGGCAATATCAAAGTCCGCATACGATTGTCTGGGCTGTAAGGGCGCGGCAAGAGTGGATACGATACTTTCGGAAGATAATCAGGTCTATGTCCTTGAAGTAAACACCGTCCCCGGTATGACAGAGACATCGCTTCTGCCCAAGATAGCCGAAAGTTCCGGCATGTCATTCCTTTCGCTTCTTGAACAGATGTTGACAGACGCGGCGATTAGAAAAAATGCGCAGTTGGCGGCTGCCGCCCTATGAGAGTTAAAAAGGAGCCTGCGGCCTACAGCCGCCCAAAGCTGATAAACCACAGAGTAATAGGCCGCGCCCTGACTGTGCTCATAGTGCTGGGGCTGCTGATATTTTCTGGGTATTATACGTTGAGCGCCGAGTATTTCAAAGTAAGCTCATATGGCGTTGAGGGAAATGTTCACTTAAAAGACAGCGAAGTCTATGATCTGTTGGATGTCAAGGGGAAAAATATATTATCTATAGACGCTCAGGTACTGGCCAGAAGGCTGGATGCGTCGCCGTGGATAAAGCAATCATATATAAGAAAGGAACTGCCGTCGTCCATACTGGTCAGGATTACAGAGAAATTCCCCTCGGCAGTGCTAAACGACGGCCACGCGATGTTTTTGATAGACGACGCGGGGGTGAAACTTGACAGCATTGATAAACCGGCAGCCGGTCTGCCGGTAATAAATATAGAAGAACCATACAAGAGGGCATACGCTGAGGCTGTAAGGCTGGTAAATGTCATAAATAAGACGGCTGAGCTAAGCGGCAAGGCGATAGAAATAACCGGCGTAAGGCCGGAGGATATATCGTTTACATTAAACGGCCTGGTGATTTTAATGGGTTTTGGCGATTATGAGAAGAAACTATCAAGTTACTTTTCCCTGAAAGACGAGATAGCGGCCAGAAATATCGCCATAGAGTATATAGATTTGAGATTTGCAAACAGGCTTATAGTAAAGCCGTTAAAGAAGGATTTAAAATGGGTGAAGGCAGCTATATAACGGCGCTCGACATAGGGACGTCAAAGATTGCCGCAATTGTGGCAAGGGTAACAGACTCCTCGATGGAAGTGATGGGGCTTGGCATGGTGCCGTCGTCCGGCGTGAGGAAGGGGGTTATTGTTGACCTTGACAGCGCCGCCGCCGCTATCAAAGAGGCTGTCAATAAGGCCCAGTCGCTTGCCGGTATACAGATAAGAGAGGTCTGTACGGGGCTTTCCGACGGCCATATAAAGTGTTTTAGAAGTACTGGTGCCGTAGTGCTGAGCGCTGATGTCGTGTCGCAGCGTGACATTGACAAGGTAATGGAGACCGCCGGTACTGTATACGTGCCGTTGGATAAGGAGATCATGCACATGCTGCCCATGGAGTATGTGGTTGATGGAGAGGGGCAGATATATAACCCGATAGGAATGAGCGGTCTTAGGCTTGAGGTAAATGTACAGGTTGTTGCGGCAGCGTCTAATTCCATTCGCAATATAGAAAAGTGCTGCGAAATGGCCGGCCTTAAGATTACAGATGTCATATTCAATCCCCTTGCGTCGGCTGCGGCGGTTCTCTCAGACGATGAGAAAAATTATGGCGCGATCCTGATAGACATCGGCGGGGGCACTACTGACATAGCGCTCTATAAAAATGGCGTGTTTATGGGTGCGGCTGTAATTGATATCGGCGGCAATCAGTTCACAAATGATATAGCCGTGGGGCTGCGGCTTCCAGTCTATGAGGCGGAGAGATTGAAAAAGGCATATGGCATGGCGACTTTTCCCGATGAGTATTTTGGCGAGGAGATAACCGTGACGGCTAATATGGAAGAGAGGCGTATTTCAAAATCGTTTATAACTGAGATAATAAAGGCCAGGAGCGAAGAGCTTGCGGCGTTGATAAAAGACTCCATTCTTGCTATACCGGGATTTAGCTGGCAGCCCTGGTCAGTGGTGCTGACGGGCGCAGTTTCGGAACTCAAAGGGCTTGAAGCCTTGATTTCAGGCGTATTGGATTTGCCCGTAAGGCTTGGAGTTTGCCAGTGGCCTGGCATAAACGACAATATCCGCGGTCCTATGTACTCGACAACTGTGGGTTTGATTTCATATGCGAGGAAAAGGTTTGACGAAGGCGGCTCAGAGGAGCCATTTACGGCGGGGCAGCATTCGATGTCGAAGTGGTTTAAGGGGCTTGTAGGAAAGTTTTTCAACAGATAAATACAAATCAAGGAGGATATGCAATGTTTGAATTAGTGGAATCGAATGACGGAAAGGCCAACATTAAGGTCGTGGGCGTAGGCGGGGCAGGCGGCAATGCAATCAACAATATGATAGCCGCAGTGTTGAAAAACGTAGAGTTTATCGCGGTAAATACAGACCTGCAGGTTCTAAACTCATCAAACGCCGAGATAAAGCTGCAAATAGGCCAAAAGATAACCAGAGGGCTTGGCGCCGGTTCTAATCCTCAGGTAGGCAGAGAGGCAGCCCTTGAAGATAACGAGAGGATAAAGGAAGTATTGGATGGCGCCGATATGGTTTTCATAACAGCCGGCATGGGAGGCGGCACTGGCACGGGGGCTGCTCCTATCATAGCCGAGGTCGCCAGAAACCTTGGGGCGCTTACCGTGGCGGTTGTAACGAAGCCGTTTTTCTACGAGGGCAGAAAGCGCCTTAGTAACGCAACCCTCGGCATCAAGGAACTCAACCAGTTTGTTGACACGACCATTGTGATTCCAAACGACAAGATCTCCCTTGTAGTTGAAAAGGGAACGCCGCTGATTAAATCCTTCGAGGTGGCCAACGATGTGTTAAAAGACGCCGTACAGGGCATTACAGACCTCATACTGCTTCCCGGCCTGATAAATCTCGATTTTGCCGATGTTAAGACCATTATGCAGTACTCCGGCAAGGCGGTCATGGGTATCGGAAAAGGCAAGGGCGAACAGGGCCACATAGACGCGGCAAAAAAGGCCATATCCAACCCGCTGCTTGAAGAGACCTCCATTGACGGGGCCAGAGGCATACTGATAAATATAACCGGCGGCCCTGATCTGACGCTGGACGCCGTACAGGGGGCATCCGAGCTGGTCTTCGACTCGGCCCATGACGATGCGGACATCATCTTCGGCGCAGTCATAGACCCATCGCTAAGCGGCGAGGTAAAGGTTACCGTAATAGCCACAGGCTTTGAGGAAAAGAAAGAGACCAAGATATCAGTCCCGGAGCTTAATAAATGGAAGAATCAGGAGAAAGAGCGCAGCTTCACAAGAGGTTCAGACAGAATTCTATCTAAGTCCCTGTTTGACTTCTCGAAAGAGGATAAAATCCCGACAACCGAACTCATCGCAAGCTATGAAGACGACATGGACATCCCTACATTCATAAGAAAACAGAAGAAGGCGGAATAATTAAGGTTATAAGTCTCTCCACAAGGAAGGGCAGGGGACTACCCCCCATGATGTCCCCTGCCCCCCTCCTCCCTTAGAAAGAGGAGCTGCGGCCAGTGAAAACTACAAAACGCGGCCATCGTCAATATCTGAACAGCCGATATCCTCAGGCCGGTAAAGAATCCGGCACTATACATAAAGACCACGGCGGCAAGTGCCGTCTCTGCCTTGCCTATCCTAACACGTACCGCATTGGAATGTCGAGCCTCGGACTAAGGCTCGTCTATAGTATGTTAAATGCAAGAGACGATGTAGTCTGTGAGCGCGTCTTTCTGCCTGAACAGGCCATGACAGGAAGGCTGCTTACGTTGGAGTCGCAGACAATGCCGTCGGAGTTTGACATAATGGCATTTTCCATATCATATGAGAACGATTTTCAAAACGTGGTAAAGATTTTAAGGGCCTCAGGCATACCGCCCTACGCAAAAGACAGAGACCCACGCTATCCACTATTAATCATGGGCGGGCCCTGCGCATTTATGAACCCAGAGCCGCTTGCCGATTTTTTTGATGTAATCGTAGTGGCTGAGGCCGAGGCCGTCCTCGATGAGTTCATTGAAACTTATAATAACAGCGTCAGCAGGGTTGAGTTTCTTGAGGCGTTAAAAGGCGTTGAGGGCATGTATGTTCCCGCCACTCACTCTGGCGGCGCTATTAAGAGGCGTTACCTGAGACGCATGGATATGCCGCCCGTAGGCGGCCAGTTGATAACCCCCGATACGGAGTTCTCATCCATGTACCTTATCGAGGCGATGAGGGGCTGCCCGTGGCATTGCCGCTTTTGTGCGATAAGCGGGATATACGGTACGCCGCGCGTCAGAGCGCTGGAATCTATGCAGGAGGAGATAGGGCGCGCCGTTGGTTTAACGAAAAAGATAGGCGTCATCGGGGCGTCGTTAACAGACTATCCCAATATTAACGAATTGTTGTGCATAGAAGGGGTAGAGTTTTCAATCTCGTCGCTTAGGGCAAGTAAGAAGGCCGCCCTGATAACCGCCCTGATAAAGAACAAAAAAAGCGTGTCAATTGCCCCGGAGGCTGGAAGTGTAAGACTGAGGGCGGCGATAAACAAAAAGATAACGCACGAAGACATAATCGAGACGTCGCGCCTTGTGTTGAGCGCGGGGATTGCGATGTTGCGGTTATATTTTATGATAGGGCTGCCGACAGAGACCGATGAGGATATTGACGCGATGATAGACCTGGTGAAGGAAATCAGGGCACTATCAACAGCAGGGCGCATAGCGTTAAGCGTGAGTGCGTTTGTGCCTAAGCCATTTACACCCTTTCAGTGGCAGCCGATGACGCAGGAGCTGGTCATCTTAAAACGTCTCAAACAATTAAAAGACGGTCTGAAAAGAGAAAATGTAGGCGTAAACCACGACCATCTGAAATATGCCTTCACCGAGGGGCTATTGGCAATGGGGGACAGGCGTCTCTCATCTGTTATCGTCTCGATGGCAGACGGGTTAAGCTGGAAAAATGCCTGCGCTTCACACTCGATAAACCCGTCAGAATATCTATTTCGCAAAAAGCAATACGATGAGCCGCTGCCGTGGGATTTCATAGACAACGGCATAAAGAAAGACAGCCTGTGGCGCGAGTACTTGTTAAGCGGCGCTGTCCAGATTCCCGACGATACGAGTTCATGTGGACATGATACCAAGTTGCAGTCATATAAGTAGATTATTACTCATAGCCAAAACCCCGTCTCCACCTGCCATGCCTTGTCGTCATTCCGGCTTGTCCGGAATCTTCTTTGGCTGACTGATGTGCATAGACAGATTCCGGACAAGCCGGAATGACGGAGTTTTGAAATTCTTTACCTCTATGATTGCAACTTGGTGTGAGTTGAAATAACGCTTGCAATTAATAAGACAGTGTGCTATAGTTGTACATGAGGGTTAATCAAGATCGCTATAAGGATTAGTCCAACCTAAGGAGGAGCAACGCTATGGGAAAGCTATCTATTTCCACGAAGACAATTATCCCTGTTATTATCATCTCGGTACTTGTTATCACGGCCATTGTTGGTACATCGGTAATCATGTCAAAGCAAATGGTAATTGACGAAATAAGAAATGGCGCGATTAAGGGGTATAGGGACACGGTATTGAACACCCTTACGACAATGATGATTGCCGGCAATATCAAAACGAGCAAGAAGGATTTCTTTGAGCAGATGAAAAACATAATTGATGTGAAGGTGCTAAGAAGCGCGGCATTGGACAAAGACTATGGCAAGGGAGAGGCGCATGAATATGCGTCAGACCCGGTGGAGACTGAGGTTATCAGCTCAGGAAAGGAGAAAGTTGTAATAGAGGGCGACAAGATACGAGGGGTTTACCCGTATATAGCGAGCAAGAATTTCATGGGCAGGGACTGCCTGCTCTGTCATAACGTCAGAGAAGGGGAAGTGCTTGGCGCCATAAGCGTCGTTATTTCCATGAAGGCCTCGATGGAGGAGATTGGCAGAGTCAAGTATATCTTCATATTGGCCGGAATCGCCGGTTTAGTAATCCTGACGATCGTTTTTTTCGTTACATTTAAGATTACGCACAAACCTTTAGTGAATATGTCTAATGATATTCAAAGGGTATCGGATGGGAATTTCGACTTTCACTGTTGTGATTATGATGTGGACGACGAGGTAGGGGTGCTTGCAAGAGGCGTTACTAAGATGCTTAGGAAGATTGTCGAGGTTGTCACAAATGTCAGAGAGACTTCCGAAATGTTGACAGAGGCAAGCGGGAAACTGTCATCAGGGGCACAGGGTTTGTCTGAAGGAGCTGCGGCGCAGGCGGCCTCTATCGAGCAGACATCGGCCTCGATGACTGAGATGACATCGAGCATCAGGCATACAAGCGATAATGCGAGGCAGACCGAGTCAATAGCGGTCGGCGCGGCAAAAGATGCAACAGAGAGCGGTCAGGCAGTATCTGGGGCCGTCAACGCGATGAAGGAGATTGCAAGCAAGATTTCTATTATAGAAGAGATAGCAAGGCAGACGAATTTGTTGGCGTTAAACGCGGCAATAGAGTCGGCTAGGGCGGGCGAACATGGCAAGGGGTTCGCCGTTGTGGCGTCAGAGGTTAGGAAACTTGCCGAAAGAAGCCAAAAAGCGGCCAGCGAGATAAGCGGACTCTCTGTATCGAGTGTAAATATTGCAGAGAAGGCCGGCATAATGCTGAACAAATTAGTACCGAATATTAGAAAGACGGCTGATTTGGTGCAGGAGATAGCCGCAGCCAGCAGCGAACAAAACAGTTCGGCTGACCAGATTAACAAGGCCATCCAGCAGCTAGACGAAGTAATTCAGCGAAATGCTGCGGCCTCCGCCGAGATGGCCGAAACCGCAGATAGTTTAGCCGGCCAGTCAGATCAACTGCGAGATGCTATTTCATTCTTTAAGCTTGGCTCTGGAAGTAAATCTAAATTTAAAGCGATCAGCCATGACTAAGGAAGAGGGATAACAACGCCGGGCCGTTGCCATAAAGAAGGAGATGCTGTGGCGTGAGTACTCGTTAAGCGGATCTGGGTCAGCATGCTTGCCTGATGGACCTCTGTTGTGATAGTATACTGAGCAAAGGTTTTTGTGGAGGGGCAAATTGCACCAGTTTGAACTGCACCTGTCAGTTTCTAAGGAAGACATTGAGCTTGAATTAAGAGGCGTGAAAGAAGTTCTTTAGTTCCAGACTATATTCAGGATAAGAATGGACATATTCTCCCATATGTAAAGTTCGAGGGCGGCTCTCTTGAAATCATGCAAGACGCAATTGATGTTTTAAAATTGTTGTAATGTGAGGGGAATGATAAGGCATCAATGTTTACCGGCTGGTTGGAGCGAAAGGGAAGCGCTTCGTGACAAGGGACAGTTTTGGACGCCGGGCTGGATTGCCGAGGCTATGGTTGCCTATGTCGCAAAAGATACTGATTTAATTTTTGACCCTGCGGCTGGTCGGGGCGCTTTTCTTGAGGCGCTATTAAAAATAGGCAGACAGGATGTTTTGTATTTTGGAACTGATACAGACAAAGACTTGCTCACCGACAAGATTTATAATAATAAATGTTGTTTAGTTGAAGAAAGGGATTTCATAAAACATCCCCCTCTTAATAAGTTCAGGGCAATTGTCGCTAATCCGCCATATATAAGGCATCATCGTATTGACAATGACACAAAGCTGCTGCTTAAAAGGCTCTCTGTACGCATAATAGGCCATAGCATTGACGGCAGGGCGGGCTATCATATATTTTTTCTGATTCAAGCCCTGAATTTATTAGAAAAAAATGGCAGGCTCGCGTTTATTATGCCTGCCGACACGTGCGAAGGGACTTTTGCCGGTAAATTATGGAAGTGGATTTCAGAAAAATTTTGCATTGAAGCCGTCATAACATTTGAGTCCATGGCTACGCCTTTTCCATCGGTAGATACAAATGCAATTATTTTTATGATTAAAAACTCAAGGCCAGTTGAGAATATTCTTTGGGTTAAGTCAAACGAGGCCCATTCAACTGACCTGTTGAAGTTTGTTTCCTCCGATTTTAAAACGCACATGTTTGACAGTCTTGAAATAGTAAGTAGAAATTTAGGAGTAGCAATTGCTACCGGACTAACACGACCACAACAGGCTCAAAGCGGTTTTACTTTTCGCCTGAATGCCTTCGCCACAGTTATGAGAGGCATTGCTACCGGCTCAAATGAGTTTTTTTTCCTGACGGCCAGACAAGTAAAAGAATTGGCAATTCCGGCAGAGTTTATTAAAAGGGCAATTGGTCGAACCAGAGATGTAACGGGTGATATTCTTACTGTTGCGGATGTTAATAATTTGGAAGACAAAGACCGGCCCACCTATCTTTTTTCCATCAATGGGCACTCTGAACTTCCAGATTCTGTCAGCCGGTATTTAGAAATTGGCCAACTAATGGGGCTTTCCGACCGTCCATTAATCAAACAGCGAAGCCCGTGGTATAAGATGGAGACAAGAGAAGTTCCCCCATTATTGTTTGCCTATTTAGGAAGGCGAAACACGAGGTTTATCTTAAACGAGGCCGGTGTGGTCCCGTTAACAGGTTTTCTATGCGTTTATCCATTGTGCAAAGACAAGGCTTATACCATCAAATTGTGGGAAGCGCTCAACCATCCTGATACTTTAAGTAACCTGCCGCTTGTCGGCAAAAGTTACGGTTCAGGCGCAATAAAAGTTGAGCCTGGGAATTTAAGCGTACTGCCTATACCGCAACATATTGTAAAACAGTATGAACTTAAACGGCCTGCTGCGGGCGGGCAGCTTTCCCTTTTTCCTGATTAATGATACCAGCATGCCTTTCTCAATTCTATAGACATTTCCTCGCCGGAGACGGTATAATTAACTATAGCTGATTGTGACTTAGGTTTGGCCGCTCTAAATAAATGATTTCAGGGGGATAGGTTATGGCTAATTCGGGTATAAAGAAGTATGTGGTCTGGCTTGTGGCGGTTTCTATTCTTAGCGTGTATTTTGCCGATGAGGCGCTTGCCCGCGTTGGTAAAAGCAGCAGCTCCAGCCGCAGCAGCATTGGAAGCAGAGGCTCCAAAACTAATATCGCCCCTAAGCAGCCCACTCGCACCCCACAGCCTGCCCCTCAGCAGCAGGCTCAAAGGCCGGCGCCACCTGTGGCTGTTCAGCCCGCCCCCGCACAAGGCGGTTTTTGGCGCAGCTTTGCAGGCGGTATGGTTGGCGGCATGATAGGCGGCATGTTATTTCGCTCATTCGGCTTTGGCGGCGCACCGATGGGCTACGGCTCACCCGGTTACGCCGGCGGCGGCATTGGGCTTTTTGATATTATCTTACTTGCCGTTATCGCCTATATTATCTACAGAATTGTGAAGGCAAAAAGACGGGAAGTACCCTACGACGATGGCGGTTACGCCGTCCAATACCAAACTGGTCAGCCCCCTGAGGCGGTCACCTACCAGCCCGATGAGCTTCAGGACGGCCTCGATAATCTGCGCCAGCATGACCGCTATTTCGACGAAGACAGGTTTAAAGATACTGTCTCTGACATATTTTATAAGATTCAAACGGCATGGTCGCGCAGGGATTTACACCCTGTCAGAGGTATCATGGCCTCTGAAATTTTCGGTGAGCTTAACGCAGACATTGCAAAGATGACAGCCGACGGTAAAATCAATAAACTTGAAAACATCGGCGTCAGAACTGTAAAATTCTCGGAAGTGTGGCAGGAAGGCGGCAAGGACTTTATCACAGTTGAGATTGCAGCCTCTATGCTTGACTATACTACGGACGAACACGGCAAGGTCATTGACGGCGACGATAGTACGCCCGTAGGATTTCTTGAGTACTGGACGTTTGTCAGAGATATTGGCGCGTCTAACTGGCAGTTGACCTCAATTCAACAGCCTCAATAATTAATAGAAGGAGAATTTATGGACATCGTAACCATTGGCGCTAAAACCAGTTGTACGCGCTGCGGAGAGTGCTGCACCAAGGGCAGCCCTACGCTTCATTTCGCAGATTCACAGTTGCTAAGAGACGGTACCCTAAACTATAAAGACCTTTTTACCATTCGCGAGGGCGAGCTTGTTTACAATAACATGGACGATGAGTTCATCGCCATTGACTGCGAGCTAATTAAGATCAGGGAGGTCAAAGGCTCTCGCAAGTGTATCTATTATAACGAAGACGGCGTCTCCGCCTGCGCCATATATGACCGCCGCCCCGTCCAATGCCGCGCCTATGAGTGCTGGGATACCGATAAGTTTATGTCCACTTTCACCGATGAGAAACTCACGCGCACCGAACTGCTCAAAGGGCAGACCGCCCTCATAGACATTGTTAACGCCCACAGCGATAAATGTTCGTATACGAAACTCGCAGAGCTTTTCACGGCTATCGGAGAGGGTAATGATCTAACGGGCGATGTCTTCGAAATCCTCGCTTATGATACCTATATGAGGCCGCTTTTGGTAGAACAGTCAGGCGTCCCGGAGCAATATCTTGACCTGCTGCTTGGCCGCCCTCTTATTGACACCGTCATTATGTTCGGCTATAAGGTCGAAAAAGACGAACAAGGCAACTACTTGCTTGTGCCTTTACAGGCAGAGCCGGAGGAGTCAAAATAAGCGCTGTCACATTAGTGCATAAAGGAAAACATCTGCTGGCTGCCAAAACCCTTTAAATCGAGCAGGACATATACGCCAAAAGCAGTTGGGGTACGCGTGATACGTATATCAAGTCCCCAGCACTGTTTTTTATAGAATAGGTCTGCGCTGTAGTATTTTGCCTCTTGCGCCCTTGCGTCATACCATATGCTGGTTCTCAGGGAATATTCCTTGCTGAATATAAAGTCTGTCGTCGGGGATATGTAGGTGATGCTGTTTGGCTGGTTATACCTCTCTCCAACTGAGACATTTATCTTGTCAGAGACTTTAATGCCTATTGCCGAGTTGATTTCCGTTACTTCGCCTGTTTTGAAATCATAGGCCGCCTCGGCTTTTAAGATAAACGGGGTTTTCAACGCTATCTGAAGCTTCATTGGTTGCAGCCTGTATGTTGTATCGAGTGCGTCGTATGAGTTTACGAGATTCAGAAGCAGAAACGTGCCGCTTCTGTTTCTGAAATAATTCATAAAGGCAAGCTCAGTAGCCGCGGTCTTTTTAAACAGCTCTGTTGAGTCAAAAATTGGCGGCAGGTATGTGTCGCTGTCATTGTATATGTCGTCCGATATGTAGCGAAATCTCAAAGACGGCTGAAAGATGTGCGTAAACGATGAGTAGTCCCTGGTGTACGTCGCATCTATAGAGGCGTTATAGACGCCGGCCACATTGTTTATCGTGTCGCGGCCATCTGCCGTATGGGAGAGTCTATATAGCGTTGCCCGCGCCCCGCCCGTTTGTGTAAATCTGATGCCGTCTCCCGCCGAGTAGTATAGCTTAGGGAATATGTCAAACCGCTCCCCTTTGACATTATGCTGGGATATGAAGTTTGCCAGCGACGACCTCATCGAAAATGCGTCAAGCAGGCCGACGCTTGTGGGGTTGACGACAAACCCAAGTTCGGGAACGCGCTCCGATATGTAGCCGTTTGGATTTTGTAAATCCACCCAGTACTGTGATAGCAGGTATGTCCTTATTTTTTCTGTGGAATATGCAGCCTCGGCGGTTGAGTCAATATAGCGCGAGATGCTTGTTTGAATTGAGGGGCTGTAGAGTTGGTAATAGTCTTTTTCATTTAAATAGTTGACGTCGGCTACAAGTGAAAAACCGCTGTCGTCAAACTGGCTGTGCGAACCTTTGATTTGAACATAATTCATGTCTGCAACCCTGTCGCGCAGGCCGTAAATCCACCACTTCCCCTCAATGCCGCCCTTTTCTATGTATCTATATTCCGCACCTAACCCTTCGCCTCTTTTTGACAGATAGTCAGCGACGATAGTCATGTCCCTGTTTTCCGATATCGCCCAGTAAAATGGCAGACTGATATGAGTCCCCTTAAATGAATTGTAGCCGACTACCGGCATCAGAAAGCCCGTCTCTCTCTTTAGCGACTGAGAAAAATATGGCGTGTAAAACACAGAGGTGCCGTTTACCTTAGCCGTAACATTTTTTGAGACTATCTTGTCCTTTAAATCTATTGTGGTCTCATCGGCATAGAAACACCAGGCCGGAACAGGGGCGTCGCATGTTGTCAGAGAGCCTTTCTCTACATAGTAGTTGTCGGGGCTTAGTTTGTGGATTGTGTCGCCTCTGACGATATAGTTATCTTTTTTGAAGAGCAGTCGGCAATGTCTCAAAATGCCGGTATTGTTGTCTGTATATAGCTCTGCCTCGTCGGCCATCGCCCTGACGTCGTTATCTTCGTAGATTACGTTTCCCTTGAATAAGGCCAGCGCGCTGTCTTCATGGAACTCGGCATAGTCGGACGATATTGTGGAGTTGTCTTTCTTAGATATTATCTCGACATTGCCTCTTAGGTAATATGTCTTGCCTTCGCCGTCGTAGTTGAGGCGGTCGGCGTCTATTATGGTCTGCCCGCCCTTGTTCCAGCTTATGCCCAACGTTGCTGTGGCGTTGTCGGCGGCGTTGGCAGCGCTTACGAAGATTAGAAATATTATCACGGTTGAGATTATTTTCATAGTTTTTCCGCATTCAGTTTAACATATTCTTTACCTCAAATTGTAGAAGATGTTAAAATCAGTCTCCACAAAATAATGTTTACGGAGGTATGGTTTGAGCGTCATTGAAAACGCCGTCATAAGCGTGTCCGATAAGTCGGGCGTCGTAGAGTTCGCTATGAAACTTCAGGAGATGGGCGTAAAGATATTTTCAACCGGCGGCACCGCCAAATCGCTGAAAGAGGCCGGCGTCAGCGCAACCGAGATTTCAGAATATACCGGGTTTCCCGAAATGCTTGACGGCAGGGTCAAGACCCTCCATCCAAAGGTGCACGGCGGTATTCTTGCCCGGCGTGACAATCCCGCCGATATGACCGTTATCGCCGCCCATGGCATCAAGACCATAGACCTTGTTGTGGTTAATCTGTATCCATTTGAGAAGACTGTTGCAAAACCCGGAGTTACGTTTGACGAGGCCATCGAAAACATTGACATAGGCGGCCCTACTATGCTGCGCGCAGCGGCTAAGAATTTTAAGGATGTCGCGCCGGTTATTGACCCGGAGGATTATAACAAGATAATTGAAGAGATGAGGGGCACGGGCGGCTCGCTGTCTTATGGCTTTAGATTGGCGCTTGCCTTGAAAGTCTTTAGCGTGATCTCTGGTTATGACTCGGCAATTGCCAACTACCTCAAAACGGCGGCTAAATGAAAGTCAGTACGGACTGTTTTCCCTGTTTTTTACGGCAGACCGTTACCGCGCTTTCCCAATTTGACTTGGATGACGGCTCTATGTTCGATGTCATCAGGGATGTCCTTGGCGTATTGAAAGATGTGGATACCACTAAAACTCCCGCTCATGCCACTACCTTTATCTATAGGGCCATAAAGCAAAGGATAGGACGCGACCCCTATGCCGTGTTGAAACGTAAGTATAATGCGTTTGCCCTGGGGCTTTATGATAGCTTGAGAGAGAGAGTTTTTCAAAGCGGCGAGCCGCTTTGGAGCGCCTCCCGTATCGCTATCGCCGGTAATATCATAGACTTCGGCATCTACGAATCTTTCGATGTCGAAAAGACCATTGCCCGCGCCCTCGATAACTCTATCGCTGTGGATGATTTTGACTTCTTTACAGAAGAAATAAACAAATACGAGGAAGTCCTCTTTTTGCATGATAACACAGGGGAGATTGTATTTGATAAACTTCTGATTGAAGTCCTCGCAGGGATGGGCAAGCGCGTTACGTCGGTTGTCAAAGGCGGCGCTGTCATTAACGACGCCACTATGGAAGACGCCCTTGAGCTTGACATGCAACAATTTTGTAAGTTGATGGACAATGGCACCGACGCCGTCGGCACTGATTTGGCGTTTTGCAGCGATGCCTTTATTAAGGAGTATGAAAGGCACTCTCTTATAATAAGTAAGGGGCAGGGGAATTATGAGACCCTCGATGGGGATAAAAAGAAAAATATATTTTTTCTTTTTCAGGCAAAGTGCGACTACATAGCCTCGCACCTGAATCTAACCAAAGGCTCTATGCTGTTAAAGGGCCAACTCAAACAATAGGAGCGCAACAATGGCAGAACTTAAAAAGATGTATAAGACTATTCTTGACGATCATTTTCCCGATGACCTGACTATAACCTTTGGCGATGCGAAACTGGTTTATAAGAAAAGGACTTGGAAGATTCCAGATGAGAAAACGGGCGAATTAATAGAGAAGGGACTGCGATATGGAGAGAACCCCGACCAGGAGGCCGCCGTCTATGAACTTGTCAACGGCAATCTCACTATTGCCGGCTGCGAATATGTAAGGCCGGGGCTTGGTTTGGTCAGCGCTATCACCGAGGATGATATGGTTCAGGCTGGCAAGCATCCTGGGAAGATTAACCTTACAGATTTAGACAATGCGCTTAATATATTAAAATATTTGACAGAGAGACCGGCCGCTGTCATTATGAAGCATAACAACCCTTGCGGGGCGGCATATGGCAAAACTGCCGAAGAGGCTTATCTGAAGGCGGATATGGCAGATAGGATTGCCGCCTTTGGCGGGTGTCTCGCTATAAACAGGGCTATAGATAAGGCTGCCGCAGAGGCTATTTCTTCTAATTATTTGGAGGTTGTCGCAGCCCCCGACTTTGAGGATGGCGCGCTTTCTATTTTGACAAAGAAGAAAAACTTACGCATAATACGTCTGAAGAAGATGGCGGATTTGGCTGAATATAGGAATGTCAAGTATATTGATTTTAAGGCGCTTATTGACGGCGGCTTGGTTATCCAACAGTCACAGACCAATAAGATAAGGTCTAAAGCTGATTTCCAGCTTGCTAAAACAACTTATAAAGGTAATGACTATGCTATCGAAAGAACGCCAACCGAGGCCGAGTATGAGGATATGCTCTTTGGCTGGAATATCGAACAAGGGATTTCCTCAAACTCCGTGATATACGTCAAAGACTGTGTAACCGTGGGTATCGGAACTGGCGAACAGGACCGTGTAGGCGTGGCAGAGATTGCCGTCTTTAAGGCCTATACTAAGTATGCCGATGCGCTGTGTTTTAAACGGCATGGGATTGCCTTGAAAAATTTTGAACAGGAAGTCAAGCAGGGAAAACGAAATAAAGAAGAGCTTGATGAGATTGCCGCTCTGACAAATGAAGCGCACGGCGGTCTGATAGGCTCTGCTATGATTTCAGATGCCTTTTTCCCTTTCAGAGACGGTGTGGATGTCGGTATAGAGGAAGGCGTCAGCGCCATTGTTCATGCCGGTGGTTCAGAACGTGATTTTGAGTCTATAACTGCCTGCAATGAGGCCGACCCAAAAGTAACGATGGTATTTACAGGGCAAAGAGTTTTTAAACATTGAAAGAATGAGGGCGCTGCCCTCAAACTCCCGCGAGGGGGATAATCCCCCTCGACCCATACTCATCGAGCCTTTCTCACCCCTGTTAGCTTTTTGAGTATTGAAGATATTTTAAGCTTCGGCAAAAACCTTCTTTCGCAAAACGGTGTGGCAGATTTTGAAGTCTGTGACAGCCGTTTGCTTATCTCAATTATTATCGTACCAGTAAAATACGTCCCAAATATTACACCAAAGACTTTTAACATTTCCCCCCTATAATCTATATTATAACCTATACTATAATCTATCATGTAAAGTACACATTATCGGTAGTTGTATTGTTATAATTGTTCCCTTTTCTTCTGTGCTTTCAATGTTAATAGTGCCGTGATGGCGATTCAAAATGCCTTTCACCATTGACAAGCCCATTCCCTTCCCTTCACCAATTCCCCTTGTTGAAAAAAATGGCACAAACACCTTTTTCAACGTCTCCCCCGACATTCCAACCCCGTCATCTTCTATCCTGATAAAGATCACGTCTTCTTCTTCATGAAATGTTGCGAAGGTAGATATCGCAATTGTGCCTTTATAATTAATTGCATGAAGCGCGTTATCAAGTAGTTGATATAAACATTGATTGATTGCACTCGGTTCGCAAAGGTAAGGCGGCAGCTTTCCGTATTCTTTTATTATATTTACTTGATAATCCTCACGTATTAAAATTTTTAAGGTTGTTTCAATGTTGGCATTAATATCAACGGCCTCAATGCCTGCCACATCGCGTTTCGAAAATGTTTTAAGCGAGGTAACAACATCTAATATTCTGTCAATGCCTCTATTAGATGTCTCTATTTTTTTATTCATTGCAGCAATGGAGTCTTCTATTCTGAATTCTTCTATTAAATCATTATAATCGTCTAATGATTTGCCTTGTTTTATAACATCTGCCGTATATCTTATAAAATGTTCAAATACCTTAACATGCTTCTGAATGAAACCTATCGAAGATTTTACAAAAGATAAAGGATTGTTTATCTCATGCGATAAACCTGCGGAGACTGTTGCCAAATCAGCCATTCTATTTAATTCAGAAAGTAATATTTCATTTTGTCTTAGAAGGTCTATCTCTTTAATCTCTTGCTCCATGTTTTTCTGTTGTGTAATGTCTGTTATAATAGCAAATGAGCCTGTAATTATCCCATTGTCATCTATAACAGGTACCGCAGATACAGATATATCAACTCTTCCGCCATCTTTATGCAATAATTGACTTTCCAATCGTCTACTGTTCCCTTTCATATGTTGTTCTACGGCATCTGCGGCAGCTAATTGATACTCTTCAGGCAGAAACTTCAACATTGCAACCCCTATCATCTCATCAGGCGTATATCCAACCATATCACACATTGCCTTGTTTACATACGTGGTGATGCCTTGTTCGTCAAGCACCCATATGCCATCATGGGAGAGTTCAACTACTTGACGGTATAGTTTGTCGTTTGCCTTGAAGGATTGCATTGCCGTCTACACCCGCCTGCGTACTAACGAGTGCGAGAGTAAGATGATACTGGCTACTGCAAAAGCGCGTGAAAAGGTGTAGTGAGGTAAATCACTTCTATACATACATACATACATACATACATACATACATACTCTCCTTGTTAGTCGTCTGGGGCTATTGAAGCATGATAGTATGTAGAATGTCAATGCACATTTTTTTTTGTTGCATGTCACAGCACATTTTTTTTGCATGGTTTCAGCTGAATAAGTTATAGTATTGGTTGAGCAATACATACTACGCACTACAAAAAATATGCAAGATAAGATTGTTATAAAAGGGGCGCGGGAACATAACCTCAAAAACATAAGTCTCGATATTCCGAGAAATAAGTTTATCGTAATAACGGGGCCGTCCGGTTCGGGGAAGTCCACCCTTGCCATAGACACTATTTTTGCGGAGGGCCAGAGGCGCTATGTCGAGAGCCTTTCCGTCTACGCCCGCCAGTTCCTTGGCGAGATGCAAAAGCCCGACGTGGACTCCATCGAAGGACTCTCGCCCTCAATTGCCATAGAGCAAAAGACCATCTCTAAAAGCCCCCGCTCCACAATTGGAACCCTCACAGAGGTGTATGACTACCTGAGGGTGCTATATACAAGGATTGGAAAACCCTTCTGCTACAACTGCGGCAAGTCCATCATATCGCAGGACACTGAGACCCTTATGGACACTATCAGGGCGCTGCCCCAAGGCACAAGGATTCAAATCCTCTCCCCCATAGTCAAGGAACGCAAAGGTCTCTATGCAAAGGAGCTGCTTGCTATGCGCCGCGAGGGTTTTGTACGCGCCAGAATTGACGGCGAAATGTGCGATTTAACCGAGGACATAACACTTAATAAGAACAAGCGCCACACAATAGAAATTGTTATTGACCGGCTGATAATCAAACCCGGCGTTGAGAGAAAACTAAGGGAGGCCGTCAACTCCGCCATGAGATTCAGCTCAGTGGTTGTGTTTAATCTGATTGAGGGTGACAGGGACATCATCTTATCTAAGACGATGGCTTGCCCTGACTGCGGCATAAATATACCAGAGTTGACGCCCATGTTCTTTTCCTTTAATAGTAACCTCGGCGCATGTCAGAAGTGTAGGGGGATTGGCTATGAAACACTTGACGAGTACAGCGATGCGCCGCTTTTGTCATTAAAACCTTGTACGGTTTGCGGCGGTCTGCGATTAAAGAAGGAAGCGCTGAGCATTAAAATCGGAGACCTTAATATTGGTCAACTCACGCAGCTTTCTCTAAGTGCCGCAGGAGATTTCCTCACCCATCTGAGTCTCAGCGACCGGGAGACATTCATTGCCGAACGAATAATCAGAGAAATCACCAACCGCCTGTCATTTATGGAAAAGCTTGGCCTTAGCTATTTAACGC
Source organism: Candidatus Magnetominusculus sp. LBB02 (assembly GCA_022321325.1). GTDB lineage: Bacteria > Nitrospirota > Thermodesulfovibrionia > Thermodesulfovibrionales > Magnetobacteriaceae > Magnetominusculus > Magnetominusculus linsii. Next base: position 28,154 of record JAKOEO010000042.1, read on the forward strand.
TGGACAGGCTGGTTTTCTCGCTGTCAGGCGGCGAGGCCCAGCGCATTCGTCTTGCAACGCAGCTTGGCTCCTCCTTGTCCGGCGTCCTCTATGTGCTCGATGAGCCAAGCATTGGGCTTCACCCGCGCGACTGCGCAAAGCTTATCGAAGGTCTCAAAGAGATAAGAGACCGCGACAATACCGTAATCGTCGTAGAACACGACGAGGAGACCATCCTGTCCTGCGATATGGTGATAGATATGGGGCCAGGCGCCGGCCACAAAGGCGGCGAGATTACCGCCTCAGGCTCGCCCTCTGAGATAATGAAACAGGAGAAATCCCTCACCGGCATATACCTCAGCCGCAGAGTACAGATGGCGCTGCCGGAACGCAATAATTACACTCCAGCAGGTTATATAACGACAACACCCTCTGGATATATAACTATAACTGCTGCGTGTGAAAACAACCTCAAGGGGATTGATGTCAAAATCCCCGTTGGGGCATTCACCTGTGTAACCGGCGTATCAGGCTCCGGAAAGAGTACGCTCATTCTGGACACGCTATATCCGGCACTTTTGAATGCAGTCATGCAAAGTCGTGTGCGTGAAGGACGGCATGGCGGACTTACTGGCACGGAGCATATTAACAGGGTGATATGTGTTGACCAGGCGCCTATTGGCAAGACCCAGCGCTCTAATCCCGCAACCTATACGGGCATGTTTGGGTATATCAGGGAGCTGTTTTCAAATCTTGCCGAGTCGCGGGCAAAGGGCTATA
>JAKOEO010000042.1:28922-29840 GCA_022321325.1 Candidatus Magnetominusculus sp. LBB02
GGGTATATCAGGGAGCTGTTTTCAAATCTTGCCGAGTCGCGGGCAAAGGGCTATACAACCTCTCGTTTCAGCTTTAACGTAAAGGTAGGCAGGTGCGAGGCATGTAAAGGGGCGGGGATAAGAAAATATGAAATGCACTTCCTGCCAGACGCCCATGTGCGCTGCGATACTTGCGGCGGCAAGAGATTTAACCGCGAGACGCTGCGCGTTCGATACAAGGGCAAAAGCATTTCGGATGTGCTCTCTATGACGGTGAGCGAGGCCGCCGGGTTTTTTGCGCCGATTGCGCCGTTAAAGGAAAAGTTGATGCTGCTCGAAGACGTCGGACTCGGCTACTTGCAGCTTGGCCAGCCTGCGGCCACACTCTCAGGCGGCGAGGCGCAGCGCCTCAGGTTGTCCCGCGAACTGACTAAACGCGCCACCGGCAGGACGCTCTATATTCTCGATGAGCCAACCACCGGCCTTCACTTCGTTGACGTTGAAAGGCTGCTTCGCATAATCCACCGCCTCGTGCTGCTTGGCAATACGGTAATTGTAATAGAACATAACCTTGATGTGATTAGGTATTGTGACTATGTCATAGACCTTGGGCCGGAAGGGGGAGACCGTGGCGGTTACGTGGTTGCCGAGGGCAGCCCCATTGAAATTATGGAAAACCCGGCTTCTGTTACAGGGCAATATCTCAAAATGAGGGGCTGATCCCCGCCTTTCAAGCTATATCACCCCTTCATCAGCCTCAAAGCAAATGAACACGGTGGTGGAAGCAGGGGTGAAGGGGGATTATCCCCCTTCGTCTTTAATCTTTTGATGATGTGGAGTTTTGACTTCGTTTGCCATGCTGTGTTTTAATATACTGGTCAATATGTTTTAGGTCAGACGGAAGTGGACATTTCCCAAAATCGGTTAGTATAGTAGAGG
>JAKOEO010000043.1 GCA_022321325.1 Candidatus Magnetominusculus sp. LBB02
GATTTGTCCCTGTCGTTTACCCAATTCCTGCGCATTTAAGGAAGCCTAAACTAAAAACTCGTCTCATTTTGTGCAAAATTCCGTTCATAGCCAGCTCCCTCAGCAAAGATTACAGCATGCACCTGCCTTTTGCCCGTTCATTGAGAATTACTGTGCCTTGACAGTCTTGATTGCTTTTTACTCTTTCCGTGATATACTCAAGTATGAGTGAAACGATTACAGATACAGCCGCTGCGGTGGCTGCCGTTGCCAACCCCGACATTGAGCATATAATTGAGATGTTGTCTGCACTGTCTCCTGAGCGTATCAAAGAGGCTGCTTCGTTTATAGATTATCTTGCAGATAGAGAACGAAGGCATAAAATATTTGTTGAGGAAACGCATGCGGCTGAACAGAGAGGCGAGTGTTATGAGTTTGACACCATAGACGATGCTATGGAAGCGATAAGAAACTGGAAAGAATGACTTGCCAAAGATAAAGTATGAAAAGCAATTTCTGCGGCAGTCATCAAAGCTCACTAAAAATTTACAGTCCCTGGACGCTAAACTACCTAAAGTCTTAATGTCGTTGCGTGAGAATCCTTTTACGCCTTCTCTTAAAACCCATAAGTTATCAGGCAATCTAAGTGATAGATATGCGAGTTCATTGAGTGAGGACATCCGTATTACCTTCATGCTGGCCGACGACACCTTGTATTTACTCAACATAGGCTGTCACGACGAGGTTTATTAATAGAGTTGCTTTAAAGCCAACCTATACTACAAACGACCCCGGTTATTAAAGACGTATTCAATAGTTATCTCCGCGATGGTTGTGATACAATCGTTAATGCTGATTATTGACATACTGTTTCCATATAATCTGCGGCCTTTGACTTATCTATGCCCGGTGGGCTTAGAGGACAAGGCGGCTGCGGGGACGCTTGTCTATGCACCGCTGAAGGGAAAGACCAGAATGGGGATAATTTACGGCATAGACTCTAATTTTAAAGGCAAACCGAAGACATTAAAAGAGATCTCCGGCCTCTGCGGCCATCGCCCTGCACTGCCCAAAGAAATGATGAGCCTGATAGAGTGGATTTCAGGGCATTACCTGTCAGAGCCAGGGCTTGCGCTTAGCTTTGTCCTGCCCAGCGTATTTTTCACTGACAAGACATTCCGCCAAAGAAAGCGCGCAGCCGCCATGCCTAAGACGCCGTTTAAGCCCCTAAAGATAACAAAAGAAGACCTCAATGCCACTGACGCCAACAAACCTGTGCTCTTTCAAAGTCCCTCCTATGACTACCAGATGTCCTATATATGCAAGGCCGCAAAGGCCGCAAAGAAGGCCCTTGTCCTGTGCCCGACAGTTGAGGAGGCCGCTAATCTTGGCGCTGTCTTTTTTGGCATAACCGGTATCAGGCCAATCATTATACACGGCGGCCTCACCGCATCCCAACGCCTCTGCGCTATTGAAGAGGCCAGTGGCGGCGGTAAATATTCTATCGTAATAGGGACGATGTCGGCGGCGCTGTTTCCATTTATTAAACCATCACTGATAATCGTCAGCGACGAACACAGCCCATACTATAAACATGAGCGCACGCCGCGTTACAATGCCCGAGATGTCGCCGTTATGAGGGCAAGCCTTGAGAATATTCCGGTTGTGCTGATGTCAGCCTGCCCATCAAGCGATTCTTATTTCAAGGCCGCAACATCGGGGCGGTACACATACTACAAACCGGCGGCAGGGCCGAAAAGGCCGCAAGTCAGCGTCGTAGCAAGCCGCTCTTTTAAGAAACTCATCCCCGACAGGGTAACCGCCGGCATCGCGGCAGCGGCTGAAAAAGGCGGGAAATCCTTTGTCTATATAAATAAAAAGGGCTATGCAGCAATTATCTGTAAAGACTGTGGGCACGTTGAAAAATGCCCCGTCTGCAAAACTATGCTGACCTTTTACGATGACATGACGATGAGGTGCCGACGCTGCGGCTATAGCGCCAAGCCGCATGATTTCTGCCCTGTATGCTCTGGCCTGGACATGCGAAAGGTCTCACCCGGGGCACAGCAGATGGAGGAATTTATCAGGGAAAAGACGGGCAGACAGCCCGTTCGTATTGACAGCGATACCGCTAAAACGCCTGCAATGTTTAAACGCGCCGCTTCCAACGCCCTCAAGGGTGATGTCTTAGTCGGCACAAAACTCGCTCTCAACAAGATACTCTTCAGTAAACGCTTTAAGCTCCTTGCCGCGGTAAACCCCGATGTTTATTTCAGTTTTCCAGACTACCTGTCAGCCGAACGTCTGTATCAGGATGTCTTAACGATTGCCGAAATGGCAGAGAAAGATGGCCGCCTCTATCTGCTTACCGCCCTCAAAGACGAACCGACGTATAAGTTTTTGGAACATTACGACTACGAAGGGTTTATGGCAAACGAGCTGAACAAAAGAAGCGAGTTGAACTACCCTCCCTTTTGGAAAATGGCCGTGATTACGCTGCATTATAACGGCGACAGGCCGCTTGATATAAAACTACAACTTAAAACTGATACGGATGTGCAACTGCTTGGGCCTGCCGCCTCGGAAGATACACTGAAGGGCTTCAACCAAAGCTCTCATCTGATTATAAAGGCAAAAGACTCCGCCCTGTTAATTGCCGCAGCCCGTCAGGCCGCAGATGAGCTAAGAAAACTGTGTACGAAGAACAAAATTCGCCTCATCATTGACATAGACCCAGTGTAGAGATGGGCGCAAATTCCACATATTGGTAACACAATACTAATAAATCGTCTGCACCATCGCGCAAATACTACGTAACACGCCATTTTTGTGCTGGCATGATAATTGCAATATTACTGCGGTGGATATTTTATCACATATTATATTCTAATTAATGAGGTGCTGCTATTATGTATAAAGTGCTGTTAATAAGCTCGGACTATTCTACATTAATAGCATTGAAATCATTCATGGAATCGAATAGTTATTCAGTAATGGAAGCATTGTCAAACACTTCGCCTTTTGATAGTTTTAAGAGATATTTGCCGGACGCCGTTATTCTTGATTTAATATTATCAGACGGTTGTTTTGAAGCATTACGGCAAATCAGACAAGTCAGCAGAGGGGTGCCGGTCATATTATTGGTCAATTATAGCGACGAAAATATTGCTGCCAATAGTATGAACAAAGAGACTTACGATTACTTTGTAAAGCCTGTGGACATAGATAGGTTATTATTTGTTTTGAATAGGGGTATTGCGTTAAACAAAACGAAACAATCTGTTAATGCGATGTTGAGGTGGCATTTAGGCAATAGTGATGCTATGCAGGAAGCCATAGGGAAGATAGAAGAGGCTGTGGGCTGCAGCTATGCCGTAAACGTCCATGGAGAAGACGGCACAGGCAAATCGCAGGTTGCAAGGCTGATTCATAACTGTAGCGCCGGGGCTGAGGCACCCTTTATAGTAGTGGACGCCAAGGCTGTCCTAAAAGAAAATACGGCTATGTCTGCCAGAGTGAACAAATTATTCAGGCAGGCCATTGGCGGGACGATTTACCTCAGGGGACTTCACAATAATATATCGCCAGCCGCCGCTGCCAGTTTGGCCTCGGCGGCGGCTGATATGCAGCAGGATGTTCGCATCATTGCAAGCTTCCCTGTAAATCTCAGAGATATTGAACGGCAAACTAAAGCCTCTCTGTACGGGAAATGGATTGAGATTAGCTTGCCGCCGCTTGCACAAAGGATTGAAGACATAGAGTTTTTGACAAGCAGGTTCATAGCGGAGTTATCTGACGAGTTGAATTCAGGGGTGAGGGGCATAACTAATGATGCGAAGAAAATCTTACTAAACTATCGCTGGCCCGGCAACGTCAGAGAGCTTAAAACAGCCGTCAGAAGGGCGGTGACTGATTCAGATGGCGTACTTTTGAGGGGCGAACATTTCTCTTTTTTACAGCCGGACAAATTATCCATCCCGCTGATGTCGCTTAAAAAGGTAAAGGCAAGGGCAGTGCAAGAAATTGAACGTGCGGCAATCATCAAGACCCTTCAGCAGGAAGGCTGCAGGGCGGCGGCCGCGTCAAAGCTGAATATCAGCAGAAAGACGCTGTGGAAAAAGATGAAAGAATATGACATTGAGCATGGAAACCCGCTCAAAAAGGAAAAGCCAAAAGCCGCCAAAGGTAAGCAGCGCATGGCAGCCAGTGAACCGCTTGAGTCTGCCGCGTGGGGTCAGACCTTGGCTGCCGACGTTCTCGACATCGGCGAAGAGACTCTGCTGGAAAAGATTGAAGATATTGATATCGGGGACTTGGAATAACCCCATATTCAGCCGTCTATTACCTCCTTTAACAGCGCCGTGTATTTCTGAACAATAATGTCAAGGCTGTACTGCGATGAGACTTTATCGTATGCCCTTTCAACAAAGTCGTTTCTTAGTGCGTCGTCTTCTAATAGCATCCGCATTGCCATGGTAATTGCCCCAGCGTTTTTGACTGTAACAAGGACGGCGGTACCGCCTGTAAGCTCGGCGTTTACAGCAATATCAGTCGTTATAACCACAACTTTTGACGCCATTGCCTCCATTATGGCATTGCTCATTCCCTCGTAAAGCGTTGGCAGGACAAATATGTCGCTTATTTTTAATATTTCAAGGACATCGTCCCTGTTGCCGAGGAAATGTATATTAGCCTTCGATGTAAAGGAACCTGCTTGAGAAAGCAGGTCTTTCTTTCTCTGCCCATCGCCGACAATCAGCAGATTTACGCGGGGAAAGTCTCTGAATAATGCCTCAAAGCCCTCAAGCAGGTAAAGGTGTCCCTTGCCCTCTCTTAGATTCCCAACGCAGACGATGTTTTTGTTGTCGGGGTTGAGGCCGAGTTCTCTCTTTTTTGCCGCCGTATCAATGTGGAAGTTAAACGTTTCGAGGTCTACGGCATTGCCCACGACTGCTATTTTTTGTTTGGCAATGTTAAGTGTGGCTGCCAACTCCTCTTTTGCCGTCTCTGTCTGCACTATATATTTACTGACCAGCGCTGTTGTAAGACGGTCAACTTTACGCAGAAATTCCCAGTTCAGAAGGGCACCGCGCTGATAGCAAACGATTTTTCTTATGCCAAACGCCCGTCCAAATATCCTTCCAAAAAGATCTGCATGGATTAAATATGTAACGACAATATCAGGCTTAAACTCTTTGACAAGCCGTCTGAATCTTAATATCGGCCTCAAATCGAACATGCTCTTAAGGTCAAGATACGTAACCGCAGCGCCAGCCGCTTCAAGCCTTGCGGCAAGCGGCCCGCGGCCTTGTATTACGCAAACGCGGTTTTCAAACGCCTCCTCCATGCAGGGCGCTAAACGCAGGAGCATATTTTCGGCCCCGCCCACCTCCATGCCGGTTATCAGGTGGAGGACCCTGTGGCGGCTGCTATCTGAAATCTGCTTTCTCAATCGAAAAACTCGCAAAACCACAACTCAAGCATCAGAAGCGCCCAAAGCTGATAGCCCCAGTTTATCTTAGTTGCCAAATGCTCATCGAAGAGCGCCTTAACGGCCTCTCTTTTGAATATACCGCGGCCGACAGCCTTATCAGAAAACAGCACCGCACCGGCATAGTCTCTCAGGCCCTTGTGAAACCACACGTCAAGCGGGATGGCAAAACCCATCTTTGGCCTGTACATCACGTCTTTTGGAAGCAGTGTCAGGAGCGCCTTTTTCAGGATATATTTTTTATCGTTCAGCCCCTTGAGTTTCAAACTTGAAGGGATTTTAGCCGTCAGTTCTAAAAACTCATGGTCTAAAAACGGGCTTCTTGCCTCCAGCGACACGGCCATAGAGGCAATGTCGGCCTTTACCATGAGGTCATCGGGCAGATAGGACGTAAAATCTGCATAGAGCGCGGCGTCAAGCATATCGCGCGTACCGGCCTCTGTGAATCTGCTCTCTATGAGCCGGTATGAGTCTGTTTGGCTCATCAGTGCGGCAAAGCTATCGCTGTAGAGGGCGACTTTCATCGCATTAGTAAAGTAGCAGATATAATTTACATACCTGCTTGCGGCCTCATCTGGCAGCGTATCAACAAAACGCTCAAGGCGGTTAAATAACGTATTTTTTATTCTACCGAGAATTGTACGGCTTAACTTGCCGACGCCGCGAATCAGTGGCGTTGGCAGCAGGGAGCTACTTAAAACGGCAAACTTGTGAATTGCATACCTATCGTAACCGGCAAAGTTCTCATCGCCGCCGTCGCCGTTGAGGGCAACCGTCACATGCTGCCGCGTAAGTTTGCTGACATAGTATGTGGGCAGGGCGCTTGAGTCGGCAAACGGCTCCTCGTACATATGCGCAAGCTGTGGCAGCACTACCTCGGCCTCGTCAGGCTTGACAATTAACTCTGTATGCTGAGTCCTGAATCTATCGGCTACTGTCTTTGCGTAGCCCAGTTCGTTATACTTGTCCTCCTCAAAACCCACTGAAAATGTCCTGACGGCAGCGCCGCTATGACGGCTCATCAGTGCGGTTACGGCGCTTGAGTCAACGCCTCCTGAAAGCAGCACGCCAAGCGGCACGTCAGAGCGCATTCGCAGCGCTACTGCCTCTTCCAGTTTATCTAAAATTCCTGCCTGCCACTGCCTCTCTGTAAGCTGCCACTTCTCTGAATAGTCAAGGCGCCAGTAACGCCTCTTAGTTACCTTCAGCGTGTCTGTTTCAATAAGCAGGTAGTGTGCCGGTTCAAGTTTCTGAATTTCCTTAAAACCGGTAAGCGGCGACGGCACGTATTGATATGTAAGATAGTGGTGGATGGCCTCATAGTCCGGCACTCTGCGGTATTCGCGCTGCGTGAGAATAGCCTTGAGTTCTGAGGAAAAGATAAACACTTCACTATTCAGAAAATATTTAAATGGTTTTTTCCCTATCCTGTCGCGCGCGCAAAACAGCACATGCCGCTTCTCATCATATATCGCAAAAGCAAACATACCTCGAAGGCGGCTGAGGCAGTCCACGCCGTACTTGTCATAGAGGGCGGGGATTACCTCTGTGTCCGTGTTTGACTGAAAGGCGTAGCCGTCCTTTTCGAGTTCGCGGCGTTCATGCTCATAGTTATATATCTCGCCGTTAAAGACAATCCAATATCTGCCCTGGCAGTACATGGGCTGCCTTCCAAGCGGCGATAAGTCTATAACCGCAAGCCGCCTGTGGCCAAGCCCAACCTTGCCGTTGCGAGATATGAACATGCCGTGGCCGTCCGGGCCTCGATGGGCCATTGCGGCGTTCATAGCGCTTATATCACGCTCGGTTACTGCCCCCTTGAGGACAATCTTTCCAGCTATCGCGCACACAGGCTTTGCTCAAGTCCATTATAAATTGATTTCATAAGTTGCAACAAGCTAAAAATACATGGCATTATGTACAAGAGGCAGGTGTATTGTTACGGTTGTCCCCTCTGCCTGTCGGCTGTCTATGGCAACGGTGCCGCCATGGCGCTTTATTACACCATCCACTATGGAAAGCCCCAGACCCCTGCCTGAGCCGACGTCTTTTGTCGTATAAAAAGGATCAAACGCGCGTTTTATCTGCTCCTGTGTCATCCCGTGGCCGTTGTCTCCTATCTTTATCATAATGAACTCGGGGATGTCGGCTACAACTGTCTGTATGGTCGCTATTCGTATTGTGCCGGCATTTTTGTCTACCGCCTGAAGCGCGTTTTGAATGATATGGTAAAAACACTGGTTTATCGCACGCGCCTCGCATCGAAGCGGCGGCAATTCAGCGTATTCCTTGATGATTGTTACCGCGTTGTCTTCAGGTAGCAGCATTGATAACGCCTCGTCAATGGATTTGTTAATATCCACTTCCTCATCATCAGCCCTGTTGATGCGTGAAAATTGCGTCAAGCCGTTGACGACTTCCATAATTCTATTTATTCCTTTATTAGAGGTATCTATTTTCTTGTCAAGCAGAGAAAGCACCTCGGCAATATTAACCTGCGGCGGCTCTGTTTGTGCATCGGCGCCGTTTGTCAGAGCCTGTGAATCTTTTATGTACTGCTCAATCTTTATGAGATTTCTTTTGAATGAGCCTATAGAGGACTTAATAAAAGACAGCGGGTTGTTTATCTCATGGGCGATACCTGCCGCAAGGGTGGTCATGCTCTCTGTCCTGTTCAACTCTATGAGCTTGAGTTCTTTTTTACGCAGGATTACGCCGGCAATGACATGCGCAATGTTTTTAATAAACGTCTCATCCTCATCATTGCGCTGATATCCAGCGTCCACATAGATATTGATTACGCCAAGGAGCCTTTCTGACTGCCTGTCTGTTGAAATAATCGGCACACAATAATGCCCGTGGTCTGCCATTAGATCGTTGTAAATCGTGTGTCTTTCGTCTTCTTTGTGTGAGGCAAAAACCACTTCTTTAGTGGCCGAGGCAAGCCCGCACAGGCATTTGCCGTCAGGCACTGAGGCGCAGAGCCTAAGATGCTCCTCACTAAAGCCGCGATGCACCGCCATCTGCAGAAGATCAAATGTCTCGTCATGGAGAAAGATACAGCCTTTTGGCTGTGATTGACTCTTAAAATGCTCTAAAATAATGTCCAACTTCCTCTGCAGGTGAACCTCAAGGGCCTCAGAGGACAGCGCGTATTTAAGGGCAGAGTTCAGTTCTTCCTCGTCCTTCTCGTGTCTTTCAATAATGGACTTTTGCTCTAATAAGTCCAAATATCTTTCCTGCAAGTTCTGCCTCGACTTAGCTTTGTCACTAAGGTATGCGGCGGCCAAATAAAATATGAACATCAGCAATAGGACAACTACCACATTTCTCCTGATCTCATGCTCAACGCCGGAAAGGCCGGTAAGCAGGTGCACATTCCACATAGAAGAGTTGTCATAGGCGCCAACCATCATATATTCCACATCGTTATAGCCCTTCTGCGCAGGCTCCCGCATTGTTACAAATTTTATATCATTTTTTTCTGATTCATTTATGATTGGCAGAGGCGTCAGTGGTTCGTCGTCAAACTCCTTGTCATCTATAATTTGTTTTAACGTACTCTCAGACAGTTTGTGTATCGCGTGATAGAGATAGCGCTTGTTGTTTGTGTTGAAAATAACATCATGGTAGTCAGCAATCATCAGTATCTCATCTTTTTCCAAATCTTGAGGCGCAAACAGGTTTATGTCAAATTTTATCACGGCAGCGCCAATTATCTCATTGCCGTCCTTTACCGACGATGACCTGTAATAACCCAGCTTTTTTGTAATAGTGCCGATAGCTATCTGTTCACCTGGTATCCCTTTCATCGCCGTTTGAAAATAGTTCCTGAAGCCAAAATTTTTACCGACAAAGCTGTCAGCGGCCTTATAGTTGCTCGACGCCGTTACAACGCCGTCCTTAGCGATTATATAAACTTGGGAGGCGTTAACGGTTTTATTGAAACTCGATAAATACTCATTGATTTCATTCTGGTTGGCGGGGTGCCTTAAATATTCCTTAATATGGGGAGTGTCTGACAATAACTGAGGATATGCGATATAGTCGTTTAACCTGTTCAGAATATCGGTCCTATACTCATTAAATTTCGCTGTCGTCTGCTTATGGAGCCGCTTTATTGCCCTGTCTTTTGTCCATGTAATAGTGATTGCTAATAACGCCACGGCTATCGCCAATGTTGAGGCTATCAGCCTCGGGGTATTGAGATAGCAGATTATACGCCTTTCCTTTTTATTATTATTTTCCATAACTTTCAGCTTGTCTGCGGCGCTGCCGTTTTTGAAATTAAGCACCTTTAAGCGTGTGGGCGCTAACAGCTAGTTGAGAATATAACATAAATAAGACATCAGGCGCAATACACACTTGTATAAAGAAACATTCCCTGAGACTGCCAAACGCGGCAGACATTGTGGTGGGCAAAAAAAAGGGGGAGATTTCTCTCCCCCCTGTGTAAGTTTATTTAAAGTAAAGGGCTACTTCGTTGATGTGGCCTGGCTTCCCTTTTTCTTTAACATTGAGTGGGCTGCTGCAAGTCTTGCAAGCGGCACTCTGTACGGTGAGCAGCTTACATAGTTCATGCCTGCGTTGTAGCAGAACTCTACGGACTTTGCCTCTCCGCCGTGTTCGCCGCAGATACCGACCTTCAGTTTCGACTGCACTGAGCGGCCTTTTGAAATACCCATCTTTATCATCTCGCCAACGCCGTCAACATCAATGCTGACAAACGGGTCTTCCGGCAGTATCTTGTGGTCAACATAGTACGGCAGGAACCTTCCGGCGTCGTCGCGGCTTAGGCCGAACGTGGTCTGCGTCAGGTCGTTAGTGCCGAATGAGAAGAACTCCGCACCTGCTTCGACAATCTTGTCTGCCACTATTGCGGCCCTCGGCAGTTCTATCATCGTTCCGACCATGTACTCAACCTTTACCTTGGCCTTTGCCATGACCTCGTCACAGATTCTAACGGTCATGTCCTTCATCTTGGTGAACTCGGCAGTCAGTGCAACCAGAGGAATCATTATCTCAGGGATAACCGAGATACCGTCTTTCTGAAGCTCAACAGCCGCTTCCATGATGGCCTGTACCTGAATCTCATAGATTTCAGGATAGGTTACGCCAAGACGGCAGCCCCTGTGTCCAAGCATCGGGTTGAACTCGTGAAGAAGCTCGTTTCTCTCTTTGAGCTTCGAGGCAGGCACGCCCATCTCTTTGGCCAGCGCGCTTAGCTCTTTGTCAGTGTGCGGCAGGAACTCGTGAAGCGGCGGGTCCAACAGCCTTATCGTAACGGGCTTGCCTTTCATTACCTTGAAGATGCCCTTGAAATCCTTCTTCTGCATAGGCAGAATCTTTGCAAGTGCCTTTCTTCTTCCGGCCTCATCATCGGCAAGGATCATCTCTCTAACGGCCTTTATCCTGTCTTCCTCAAAGAACATGTGCTCAGTTCTGCAAAGTCCGATTCCCTCGGCGCCAAACTTCAGCGCTACCTCTGCGTCGTGAGGCGTGTCGGCATTCGCCCTTACGCCCATATCTCTGAACTCATCCACCCAGCCCATAAACTTGGCGAAGTCGCCGGAGATTGATGGCTCGATAAGCTTGGTCTCGCCGAGGATTATCTCGCCGGTCGAGCCGTTTATCGTTACCCAGTCGCCTTCTTTTATTACGTTTTCCTTAACGGTGCAGGTCTTTTTCTTTGCGTCTATTACGAGGTCTCCGCAGCCGGCTACGCAGGGCTTGCCCATGCCTCTGGCCACAACAGCGGCGTGCGAGGTCATACCGCCTCTTGCCGTCAGGATTCCCTTTGCCGCGTGCATTCCGCCGATGTCCTCAGGGGAGGTCTCAAGCCTGATCAGGAGAACCTTCTCTCCCTTCTCTGCCCACTCCTCTGCCTCTTTTGCGGTGAATACGGCCTTTCCTACCGCAGCGCCAGGCGATGCCGGAAGTCCCTTAGCCAGCTTCTTCAGCTTCGCCTTAGGGTCTATCATAGGATGCAGGAACTGGTCAAGCTGCTGAGGCTCAACCCTTAAAACCGCGGTCTTTTTGTCTATCATGCCCTCGTCAACCATGTCCATAGCTATTTTCAGGGCGGCTGCCGCAGTTCTCTTTCCTACTCTGACCTGCAGCATGTAGAGCTTGCCATCCTCAATGGTGAACTCAAGGTCAAGCATGTCTTTGTAGTGCTTTTCAAGGTTCTGATAAATTTCCATCAGGTGATCATATGCCTGCGGCATCGGCTTTTTGAGTTCCTCAACCTTCAGAGGCGTACGAATACCGGCAACGACATCCTCGCCCTGGGCGTTTATCAGACATTCGCCGTAAAACTTGTGCTCGCCGGTGGACGGGTCTCTTGTAAAGGCAACGCCCGTTCCAGACGTATCGCCCATGTTTCCAAATACCATCGTACAGACGTTTACCGCCGTGCCGAGGTCGTCAGCTATGCCGTTTAACTTCCTGTATGTCTTTGCCCTCTCGCCAAACCATGAGCCGAAGACCGCATTGATTGCGAGCTTCAACTGCTCCATCGGATCCTGAGGGAAGTCGTCTCCAACCTTCTTCTTGTAGAGCGCCTTAAACTCCTTTACCAGTTCCTTGAGGGAGTCGGCTGAAAGGTCTGAGTCGTATTTTACCTTGTTCTTCTCTTTCTTTTTGTCGAGGACATGCTCAAATTCCATTCTGTCCACACCCATGACGATAGAGGCAAACATGGTGATAAAACGTCTGTAGGCGTCATAGGCAAACTTTTCGTTATTTGACCTTTTGATAACACCGTTTATCGTTGAGTCCGTAAGACCCAGATTCAGAACCGTATCCATCATGCCGGGCATAGAGAACTTCGCGCCTGAGCGGACTGATACCAGAAGAGGCTTGTCGGCGTCGCCAAACTTCAGGCCCATCAGCCCCTCAACCATCTTCATGTTTTTCAGTACCTCATCCCACATTCCTTCCGGATACTGGCTGTTGTTGTTGAAATAGTCGTTACAGGTCTCGGTGGTGATTGTAAAACCGGGGGGTACGGGAATGCCCAGTTTGGTCATCTCCGCTAGTCCTGCACCCTTACCGCCGAGCAGGTCTTTCATAGAACCGTCGCCTTCTGTCTTTCCTACGCCGAAAAAGTACACATACTTCTTCTTTGCCATGTCTCTCCTCCTGTTAAATGATTGGGTTAAATATATTATAAGACTACATTTGCTTTAGCAAAACGGATTATACAACATATTAAATCGTCCTTGCAAGGGAAATTTTCATTATTTAGGCCATTTTTTTAATTTTTGTTTTTTTTTGCAGCATGGCATAGCCTTATGGCAGCTATTCCTTGAACCTGACAATAGTGTTTGAAATCTCCGCTATGACCAGAGCGCCAAGCTGCTTTGGCAGAGGCGCGTTGACATTGAATAGTTTGATAGGGAAATTCAGGCCGTCAAAGTCAGTAAATGAAATTGCCCGCTTCGGCTCTGCTGTTCGGCATTGGTCGAAATAAAGCAGCGTAACCTCTGTCTTAGGGTCTATCACCCTCATCTTTATTGACATCATTGACTGCCTTAGCTGCCCGCCGTTGACTATCTTCTCTATCTCTCCAACTACTATAATGTCAAACTTCTTGTCTCTGGCGTATTTCATCTGAGACTTCAAATCGTTAAATATCTCATCGTTTTTCTCCACAATGCGAAACATCTGCTTTTGCAGCAAGAGCTTATGCAGAAGGTCGGTGAGGTAGGCGGATATGTCCTCCGCGTCTTTCGATGATTTCAGAAGAAAGACCGCCGCACGGCTCATGTAGGGAAAGGCGCTCTCAGGAGTTATATACATATCGCTATGGCACGGCCCTCCCTCGGCCTCAGACTGTGTCAGCGTCTTAGGATTAGGAGAAAGCATGGTGGACTGAGGATTAGTTCCAACAGTACAGGCAAAAGTGGCGAACGCAAGGGCGAAAGCCGCCAATATCATAAGTATGACACGCACTGTTTTCACACTATTTCTCATAATAGCTCCTCATAATCGTTCTCCCTCTGCCCGTTAGCTGCCGGTCTTGGGTTTAGTCGGCTCTGCCGGTTTAGTCGGCTGTTTATCAGGTTGTATTTCCTGCTCTTTAATTGTCGGCTCACCGGGTTTTGCCGCTGTCTCCGGTTTCACCGGCTCTTTATACAGTGGCGGCCTCTCATAGACCGGCATTGAGTCAGGGCTTTTTCCAGTCTTGTTTGCATCGTCGCTCTTCAACAGTTTCTTAATCTCGTCAGTTGCCACCATGCGCGTACTCCATGCCGAAAAGAGCGTAGAGTCTTTCAGGTTTATAATCCTGCCGTTAAATATTACCGACTTGCCGGTAACTGAATATGTCCCTGCCAGTACGCTGACGGCGTTTTCTCTTGCCGCGAGGTCTTTGATGTCTCTGGTCAGGATAAACTCCCCGTTTTTCTTATCTATATCTATGACGTTTCCCATGCGCATCTCTATTACGTTGAAATAGTTCCTCTGAAGATAGGTCATCAGAAGCTCCGAAAACGCCCGTCCCAACGGCGAGGTCTGCCTGACATCGTTTACGTCAACAAATGTCGTTACCAGTATGGGCGATATCTGCGGCGAATAGACGCGTTCGGTCTCAACCCTTGCCCCAAATGACAGGCCGTTTGCCATATCCCTTGCCGCGCCGTCAAGGTCGTCATATACGTCAAACATGCCGTTGTAATATCCTGAGCGCTGGCCGCTTGGAGCGCCTACTGCAACTTTCTCGGCAGTCTTATATACGCCGCACCCACTAATAAACATTAGCGAAAGCGCCGCCGCTGCAAGCGCCTTCAGCCATGTGCTGGATTTGATAGTCAGGGTTATATTCATTTTGTTGCCGGTTCAACCGCTTTTGCCGGTTCAGCCGGTTGGGCTGTGGGTTTAGCAGGCTCTTCCGGCTTCACTTGCTCACCATGAGCGGCCTCGTCTGCGGGTTTTGCTTTTTCAACATTTTTCTTTGGTTTTTTCTTTGGCTTTTTTGGTTTCGGCTTGCTTTTAATCACTTTTTTTACCGTTTCAGGGGCCTTGACCACTGGTGTCGTCTCATTTTGGCGCAGTCTTATCGAAGGCGCTGGCTCGTCCTTTAGTTCGTTTGACTTGCTCAACAGATACTTTATCAATCGCGTCATGGGAATTTTCACCGAGGCCACAGAGAACACCTCGCCCAGTTCCGGGTTTATCAGCCTCACGTTTACAAACACCTCGCACGGCTCGACCTGATAGGTGCCTGCCACTATCAAAGCACCCTTATAGTTAAAGTTAAACATCTTAGGCGTTACCTCTATCTTGCCCACGGGCGTATGCGCACCGGGCAGGCCGCCTCTGCTAAGGTACAGTTCGCCAATTTTGTCGGCCATCACTATAGATTTCATTTCCCTTATATCTACCATCCTGTAGCCGGCCATGTGCATCTGCGACAGGATTTGTTCGGCTATCAGACGGCCAAACATAGAGGTCTTGTTGAGATTGTTTAACTCCACAAAGGTGGTTACTATTATTTTGTCGGCATACTTGGGGATATCCCCGTTATTTGATAACAGCTCAACAATATATGCCGCTTTGAGGTCTATGTCGGTCATATTGTCTGCGGGATTTTCCTCGAAATGAAAGATACTGCAAGACGGCATCTCGTCCGTCTTTGGCACTGTGTACGCCTTTTGGCAGGAAACCGTCAGCAGCGCCGCCATAAATATTAATGCGGCTGCAAGGTTTGACATTTGTCTTTTCATATGGTTTCTCTTCATTTGCTGCCCGTGCTGCCCGTGCTGCCCGGTTGTTGTTTTTTTACAATGCCAACCACATTTGGAATCGGCCACGCTGACTGAAGCGCGCTGCTGTCATCGTAGTCGGCGCCGTAGCCTCCTATTCTCTCGATTTCGGCATCTTTTGTCAAGATAAAAAGAGACGCCTGCCGCCCGCCCTCAAGATATGCGGCGCTGACAATGGAAATCGGAAGCGACATTACTATATCAATGAAATCGTGCACTGTGTAAGGAGAGCGGGAAAACAGCAGTAGTATACTGCCGCTTTTGTCCTTTCCTACTGCGGCAATGCTCCATGCGGCCTGCTGCTTTGCCCAGACATTTTTGCCCGTGCAGCTTATCATTCTGATATTTTGTATAATTGTATTGTATTTGTCTTTAAGCTCCTCAAAGTTCTGGCACTCCGAGTCAATTAACTCCGCCTCTGAAACGGTTGAGTTAATGGGATTAAACGCCAGTGCCGACTTATATGACTTAGCGGCCTTGGGATTGTTCATATGGCCATAGTTTTTCATAAGCCCCACGCTCGTAGAACTGTCGGCTTGGTACATGCCGGCATTAATGACGGCGGTAAGATTATACTTCTTCGCCCATTCCTTAGCGGTCATCGCCTTGCCGCCAAGTTCGGATATGGTTAGGAGCTTAAACGCATAATTTGCCGGATTCACCTTTAGCACGGTTATCTTTGAGTTTCCCATGTCTGACTTTTGAGGGGATTCAAATTCGCACAGATACAAACCCTCGTCAAGCCGCGTACAGGTCTCAGCCGCCCGTGCGGCAGCCGCGGCAACCAGCACCGCAAAGGCCACTGCGCCGACTATAGTCCAGAAACGCTGCATATTATTCAGAATGGTCTTAACCCCACACCATTTTTCTCTTTTTCCTATGATTTATATACTTCTCCGCAGACAGCGCCGCAACACAGCCGTTTGCAGCCGCAATCACCACCTGCCTGACCTCGGTGCAGGAGACATCCCCGGCGGCAAACACGCCCTCAACATTGGTCTCCATCATCCGGTTGGTCATCACGCACTCCTCGTCGCTTATATCCACAGAGAAGTTCAGATAATCCACCACCGGCCTGTTGCCGTGCAGATATACAAACACGCCGTCCATTGGCAGGACTTTCTCAGATTTGGTCTCGTTATCCAGCAGGGCAACAGCCTCAACGCTGTCTGTACCGTTTATCTTTGTTACTCTATGATTGGCAACTACATTTATCTTCCCGACATCAAGAATATGATGGCCGCTTGCTTTGAGCTTGGCGGTTGGCGCAATAAGCGTAACCTTATCTGTAAATCTCGACAACACCTCCGCCTCTTTGACCGCCTCCTCTGAATCCCCTATGACGCAAACATTCTTATCCCTGTAAAATGCCGCGTCGCAGATGGCACAGTAACTTACGCCCTTGCCAAGGAGCTCTTTCTCGCCGTCAATCGAGGGCTTTCTGCCCATTGAACCCGTTGCGATAATTACCGTCTTGCCGTAGTACGTGTTGTCCATTGCGTAGACTTCTTTTGGATTAGTCCCGATATTGACGCCCACTACCTGCGTCTCTATGTATTCGGCGCCAAAGCCAATGGCCTGATTTCTGAATATATCGAGAAGCTGCGGGCCTGTCATCGGCTCTGGTATGCCGGGATAGTTTTCTATCTTGCTTGTGAAGGCAAGCGCCCCTGCGGTCTTTGATTTATCCAGCACGGCAGTCTTTAGATTCAACCTTGCCGCGTACTGCGCCGCGGAAAGCCCTGCCGGCCCGCCGCCTACTATCACAACATCGTATAGCGTTTGCCCTTCCATAATATATTACCTCAGCACAGCCTTAGAAATAATTTAATACATTATAATATGTGTCCCTTTGAGCCGGTTTAAAACCTGACGACCTAATTGCGCCTATTATATCATTTTTCGATACAATAAATGCTACCCCTGCCGCCTTGACCACATTTTCTTCTATCATCGTTGAGCCAAAATCATTCGCGCCGAATCGAAGCCCTACCTGGGCGGTCTTTATCCCCTGTGTAACCCATGAGGCCTGAATGTTTTTGATATTATCGAGATAGACGCGGCACAGTGCCAGTACGCGCAGGTAATCAGCCGCCGTTGCGTGCGTGGTCTCGCGTCCTAATGAGGTTGCCCCGGGCTGAAATGTCCACGGGATAAATGCCGTAAAGCCGCCGGTCTTATCCTGAAGCCGCCATATTGCCTCAAGGTGAGAGGCGATGTCCTCCGGCTTTTCTATCGTACCAAACATCATCGTGGCGGTTGTGCGCATACCAAGCAGATGTGCCTCTTTCATTACATCAAGCCATGTGGCGGTGTTTATTTTACGCGGGCTTATAACCGACCTAACCCTGTCAGAGAGTACCTCCGCCCCGCCGCCGGGAATAGAATCAAGACCAGCGTCTCTCAGGGCAATCAGCGTATCTCTTATTGCAGCGCCGGACTGGCTTGCCATATAGGCAATCTCAGGGGGCGAGAAGCCGTGAATGTTAATTGATGGAAACTCCTTCTTTATCTTTATTAGCATACCCGTGTAATACCGCATGTCCAGTGCCGGGTGCAGACCGCCCTGCATCAGAATCTGCGTACCGCCCTGGGCAATAGTCTCGCGGATTTTGTCCATCAGGACGCCCTCGTCAATTATATATGCCCCGTCAGCGCCCTCATCCTTATAAAAGGCACAGAAGCTGCACTTATTAATACAGACATTGGTGTAGTTAATATTTCTGTCCACGATGAATGTGACAAGGCCCTCCGGGTGCATGGACGCCCTCATCTGATCGGCCTGTGCGCCAAGGTCTAAAAGCGGCGTATCTGTCAGATGTCTTACGGCCTCATCCTGTTCTACGCGCATGTGGCGTTGACCTCTTCATATGTGGCGTTTCGCTCAACCGGCTCTTTCTGCGCCCTTTTGATCAGGTGAATCATCTGCTGCGCTGTGAGCGCCTCTGCTGATGAGGCCCCTGCGCTATGGGCGATTTTTTCTTCTATCACCGTGCCGTCTATGTCGGTTGCGCCAAAGTATAGGGCTATCTGGCAAATCTTCTCGCCAAGCATAATCCAGTATGCCTTAATGTGCGGGAAGTTATCGAGGATGAGGCGGCTGATGGCGATTGTCTTTAAATCATCAATGCCCGATGGCGAACACGCGGCTATGCTTTCAACGGGCTGATAGGATAGGGGGATGAATGCCTGAAACCCGCGCGTGCGGTCTTGCAGGGCGCGAAGGGCCATGAGGTGAGCTATCCTGTCATCGTAGGTCTCGATATGGCCGTAGAGCATTGTGGCGTTAGTCTTTATGCCAATATTATGAGCGGCCTCGTGAACCTCAAGCCAGCGCGAGGCGGGGATTTTCTCCGGGCAGAGACGGCTGCGAACATTCTCGTTAAAGATTTCGGCCCCGCCGCCGGGAAGCATATCAAGCCCGCGTTCTTTTAACGCAGCGAGCGTTGCCTCAAGCCCCCGCCCGCTGATTTTTGTGAAATGGTCAATTTCAACGGCGGTAAATGCCTTAATCTGGACGTGCGGAAAGGCCAGTTTTATCTCTGAAATCAAATCAAGGTAATAACTAAACGGCCAGTCGGGATGAAGGCCGCCTACGATATGAAGTTCATTAAACGTGGAGGCGGTTGCTGCAAGTTTATCAATAATTTCGCCGATGGTATGGGCATATGCGCCGTCCTGCCCTACAGAGCGGCTGAAGGCGCAGAACTTGCACCTGTTGATACATAAATTTGTAGGATTGATATGGCGGTTGCGGGTATAGAAGACCTTCTTGCCGTGGAGGCGTTCAGAAACAAAGGCGGCTGCCCTGCCAATTCCAAACAGGTCGTCAGAGCGAAAAAGCTCCAGTGCGTCCTTATCATCAAGCCGCTTCCCTTCATAAACCTTATCGAACACCCGCCGGGACATCGCCTATTGTAACATATAGCGGACATTTCAAACACCCCTGAATTTGCAGGAAATCTACGATGATAAAAACGGTAGTTCTTTTTATGAAGACAGTGCGGTGAAAAACCATTAAGCCCTGTTTAACCCGTCCAACAGCGTTTATTTCTGTCATTATAAGACATGGCTATAGCTTGACTTATCAGGATAATTTATGCGATGATTGATATACCATGCGCGCTGTGACGAAGTCGTGCCGCGCGTGGACTATTGTATAAAACATATCTCAGGAGGAGCACATGGTAAAAATTGAAGAGGTAACCTCGTTTGTATCGTCGTTTATAGACAAATATTTCGGACCTAAGACAGTATGGCCTGGTATTGCTGAAGATGTTCACAAGACCGGTCTGAAACTGATGGATGTAGCTGCGTCGGTCTACGACGCCTCGGCCAAAGCGATATCCGCCCAATTCGGCGGTTGTTCCGAGACAAAGGACTCTGCGCATCACTGCGGCTGCTCCGAACCAACGCAGGAAACTAAAACCGAAATCAAAGAGGCTGATGCACCTATGGCCAAAAGCGCCGCCACAGCCGACACCGAAAAACCGGCACGCAAACCGCGCGTTAAGAAAGACCCCAACGCCGATGCCGCAAAGCCAAAGACGCCAAGAACAAGGAAGCCTAAGGTCTAATCTTCCCTGTCTTTTATAGAAATATCTTTGACATAGTCGGCGCAGCGCATGTCCTTGCCGCTAATGAGGAACTTCTTCATGCAGTCCAGTCTCCATGCGCATACGCAGCAAATAGTCCCGGCCTCAGCCATTTGAGGCCGCCATGTATATCATATTACCTACCTCTTCCACTATAATCTTTCAGAAAGAGCCGCCTCTATCTCATCCTTGCTAAGCCTTACGTGGCTCTCCTTGTTTGACGTTGCGGCGGCGAGCTGCCGCAGATCCTCCCGCCTTATGCCAAAGGCGCTAAGGCGCGGTATCTTTAGCGATTCTATCCAACCATCGAGTTTATCGGTAAGGGCGACAAGGGCGGAGTTAATGTCCTGTTCGCCGGTTATGAGCGCACCGACTGCCGCGTATTTTTGGACAGCCTCAGCGCCTGCCGCCTTTAGATTTGCCCTCGTTGCCGCCCCAACCATCGTACCGCATAGTACACCGTGCGGTATATCAAAGCGGGCGCCTACTGATGAGGCAAGCCCATGGACAACGCCAAGACCGGCGTTTGCAAGCGTCATCCCCGATATCATGGCCGCATAGGCCATCGCGGCTCTGGCTTGAATATCGCCGGAGACTGAGGCTTCCATGTTCTCTATGGCCAGCGCCAATGCCCCTATGGCCAGCGAGTCAGTCATAGGCGATGCCTTCACAGATACGTAAGACTCAAGGAGCTGCGTAAGGGCGTCCATCGCGCAGGCGGCAGCCACCTCTGGCGGTGATGTCAGCGTAAGGTCCGGGTCTATCAGCGCTATGTCGGGGACGAAGTTATCATGGCGCAGGGACTTCTTAAACCCGTCATCGCCGACGCGGCTTAGGACTGCGTTTTTTGTCGCCTCGCTTCCAGTGCCGCTTGTTGTGGGCACCGCGGCAAATGGAATTTTAACGCCGCTGTGGGCTGCTGGGTCTCCTACGCCTTCAAGATAATTTAAAACGCTGCCGCCAGTGGGCAGCATCGCAGAGATTGCCTTAGCGCCGTCTATGACGCTGCCGCCTCCAATGCCTACAACCGCCTCTATGCCGCTTTCGCCAAAGCCTGACACGGCGTCGTCAACCATCTCAGGCGACGGCTCACCCGGTATCTGATAGCCATAACACTTAATCCCCTCCTGCCTTAAAGCACCCAGCAGCGTATCAAGCCGCCCTGTCTTTTTAAATGAGGCGCCGCCGGTTACAATCAGCACCGTTTTCCCAAACCGGCACAGCAGTTTCGGAAGTGTGTTAAACACCCCCGCGCCAAAGTATACCGCCGGAATTCTGGCAAAATTAAACGACAGGGGCGCTACCACTTTGACCTGTCTGCCGGGCATATTACCCTGTGTGCCGTGCCCTTGCGTGGGGTGGCCATCATAGGCGCCACCAAGTCTTTCCATTTTTTATAGTGGGCGGTTTCCTTGTGTGCCTTTGACGCCTCTTCTGATTCATACGCCTCATAGAGGACAAACTGCGCCGCGTCTACGGCACTTTGCAGGATGTCAAATCTCATATTGCCCGGTTCTTTGACAGAACCTTCGTGGTTACTCTTTGACGCCTCGATAAACGCATCTATATATTCTGGTTTAACGCTTACCTCGACAACCGTAACAATCATATCAATAATCCTCCTGTTCATTAGCTAAGCGGGATGCCCCGTGGCAAAGAGGCCAAGTGTAATTATATCAGCGCGGCGTTCTATATTTCAACATGTGCGGCGCTCTCATATCTTGCCAGCCGCTTTAGAGGCAGCCTTTGAGGGACGCCGTGCTGCCCGAAATCCTCTGTCATTCGCGGCAGAACTTCAACCCATAGCGATGGCGCAAGGCCAAGCCGCAGCAAAATTGACGCAAGCCTCGCAAGGGCGCCTATGCGTTTTTCAAAGCTGTCGTAGAAACTCCCCGTGTTATCTAAAAAGCCGAGGTCAATCGTGGAGTCTGTGGTAAGGGTCCCCGCCACGCGCCCCCGAATATATTTGGCCTTGTCCTTGTGCGGTATCAGGCTGCCAAGCTGGTCGTGAAATATAATGTCCTGCGCCCCTAAGTAAAATTGAAATTCCCACGGGTTAAACTCGGTACTTTGCGGGTCATGCCGGGGGTCGGCGCTGTCTGTCTTTGGGTCAACTATAAAGACGGGCGCGTTAAGCTCAAACAGGAGCTGCTGCGGGTGCCAGAGCGCCCTGACCTGATTAAAATTGTCGTCAAGCAATTTTAAAAGCTCCGCGTTTCTCTGGACCTTGTCTTCTATTTCACTGAGTGCGTCTTTGCCGATAAACGGCGCTATCCTTGTGGCCTTAAAGATGTCATATTGCGATGCCCGCCGTCCGTAAAACTGCTGAAGTATATATGTGTACCACTCATAGATGTCCTCATCGCCCACGCCCTGCTGCCCCTCAAGCAGCGTTTCTATCTCCACCCGCCTGTAAAGCCAGAGCTGGTATAGCTCCTTAAACAGCGTAAGCTCTCCCACTTCCTTAATGACCGCCTCAAGGCCGAACTGTGCAATCTGCCGCTGCCTCGGTTCATACGCGGCAACGGGATTAATCATATCCGGGGCGCTTAGAGACTTTTCAGTCTGCCTGCTATAGACCGCCGGGCTTGCCGCATTTGAAATAAACTCAAGCAGCGACTGGTCATTTGAATAAATCGCCACAACATTTTCCCTTATTACGCTTACGCCGATGTCCATGCCGTTTTTAAACACCCCAAGCGCCCCCGGTATCTGAACGATCGGGATGTAAATGCCCATTTTCTCCATCTCAGACACCACAAGCACAGGGTGGGCAAACGGCGTACACGTCTCAAGGATTATTGCCCCAGGCGGCCTGCGCTTCAGATATACCTCAAGGTTTGGCAGGTCAAGATGTCTGGCAACTAGTATCTCGCCGGGGACTATCCTCTCAAGAGATGCCTCTCTGCCAATGTCCAGCACAGCCGTCTTTGCCCTTGCAGAGCCAAATGTGTATGTCTGCAAGTGTATCTCTGCAGAGTAGGAAAACCCCGTGAAGTCGCATCCTGCGTCCTCAACCGCCTGTTCTTTAAACACCGCCGTCTTTGGCCTTATCTGCGTAATAAATATCTTTTCGTCATACGTGACGGCATATTCAATATCCAGCGGAAAGCCTATGAAAAGCGGCAGGCGCTTTAGTTTATCCACAATCTCAAACAGAACTCTCAACTGATTTGCCGGGACTTTCTGAGTAAGCCGCTTAGCCTCGTCGTCAATAGCGCTAAGCATGAATTTCCCCTCTGCCTTGTTCCAGTAAACGGCCTTATCCTGAGGAACGATTATTGAGTCGGTTACGGCGGCATGGAGGTCTATGCTATATTTGTCTGCCGCTATTTCAGATCTTGTCCCGCCTTCGATACCGTATGAACCGGATACGACAATGCCGCCGTTTTCATTAGTCATAATAACCCCTGAGACCGCAGCGTCCACAACGCCCTGAATTAATACGCCCATGCCGAGGTTTTCATAGCGAAAGCGCTCCTTGGCCGACTGGTCAAACTCCATGATGTCATGCCTGTAGGACAGCGCCTTAGGCGACCACAAGGAGGCCCATATGCGCTTAATGGCATTTAGAAACTCCTCCGGCGTCTTTATATCGAGAACGGTAAGAAACTGGCCGGCGAATGAATAGAGCCTGCCGTCCTCGCCCTTAGCAGTTGAACGCGCCCCGATTGTCGCAAAATGCTCGTACGTGCCGATGTGGTCTTTGAACTTTATGAACTTGTCAATAAGTTCAAGCTGCATATGTTCGGGGAACGCGCCGTCAATTATCAGCCGTTCAATCTGCGCGCCTGCCTCGATTATGCGCATCTCGAGGCCGTCTTTCATATCAAAGTTAATCTCGTCAATGGCTGCAATAATCTGCCCCTTCAGCCCATTGTGATTTATAAAGTCATCATAGGCAACGGTCTTAAGAAGCAGAAACACAGGGATTGAACACTGCCCTATCACCTCAAGCAGGTGGCAGCCCTTGTCGCCAACGTCAAAGGGATTAAAGCCAAGTGTGCCGGACACTGCCGATATGTATGAGGCATGGCTGGAAGCGCCGCCGTGATGGGCTGCGTGTATGGACTGGTGTTCTATGCGGCTGGTTTTCAGCGAGTATAGAATGTCGCTGATGGTGAGTTTATAGTTGATGTCTGACAGTGCCTCTGTGTTTGAGAGTTCGTTTATGAGAATGTTGATAAAGTTGCCGCTTTTGGCCGGGCTTCTGTATTTTATAATATGGCCGCCTAAGACCATGATTATCTCTTTTGCTAAGTCAATAATCTCCGCGTCTCCGGGCTGAAGCAGCGGCAGGAGCAGCCTCACAGACCCGTCAAGCCCTGTCAGGTTAATGTCGGGTGCGTGTGAGTGCAGGAAGTCGCACATGGCCGAGAGCACGGCTGCCTTGCTTGATGGCGTATCCTTCGTAAGATATGGCTTAAATGCCGTGAGGTCTATGGAGTTCTGATTTTGGATTTGAGAAATTGTAAGCAGAAGCAGGGCCGACGTATAGCCTGCCAGCCAATCGTCCGCCTCGCTTAGGGCCTGGCGGCAGATGGCTGTAAACTTGTCCACGGTTGCGGTACTGGCCGCCTGGGCGTCTCTGTTAAACGCTATGACAGCCATCGAGAGTATTTGGCTTAACAGGCCGTAGCCATCTGGGAAACCCTCCGCCATCGTCAAGGAAAGTTCGAGCGCCTCGATAGTCTTGTCGGCGTCTAAGAGGCCGTTGCCTATGAGATAGTGAAAACTCCTAAATATCTCCTTCTTATACACACCGGGCATTGACGGGTTTAGCGTAAACAGATAAAACAGGAAGTCCGTATTGTCAACGTCATTGATATTCATAGCCTCGAGGAATTCATTACACTCTTGGGAAGCCCCGCCATCAGCCCGATGCTTGGCAATAAATATGCAGTTAAGCTGAAGAAGCTGCTCAAGCGTGTCTGTGGAATGACGTAACTCATGCTTATTAGCGATTATCGCCTTTATCTCCCCCTTCATCCACTCGGCAAGCGTGTCATAACACGCCCCTTTAAACACTGTAAGCTCCTTTCCCTGTTCAATGCTGAAGTGCTCAAACATTATCGTTACGGCAGAGACGACAAGCGGCCTATAAGGCTCATCAACCATGCCGTAGAGGCTTCTGAAGAAATTGATAACTACGCGCTTGTCTCTTACGAAGTAAGAGAATTTTTTCAGATTGTCAATCAGCTCCGGCAGAGTATCGGGGGCAAGGGTATCGGATGAGGCCGCAATGGTGTCTGATATAAAACTAAAGATTTGATTGTTGTCAGCGCCGTCTCCGATGGGGAAATTAACGCCGGGGAAATCAATAAACTTTCTCAGGCCGTCAAGGACTGGGGCGGGATTGTGCGTAAATTCCTCGCTCTCCGGTATAGCGGTCAGATAGAGGGCAACGCTTTGCAAGATGGCGAGGTCTTTTTTCAGCTTCCTCTGAAACTTAAACCGCCCCATATCGCCCCTGAAAATGTAGTTGACCTGCATAAAGCCAATGGTCTTTTTCATTGTATCGTGGAGGGCTACCACTATATATGACGTCAGATTTGTCAGTTCCTTCATGCCGGAACACTTTGGGTTACTCGATATATCGAGCACAATGTCATAGCCTTTGAGGTCGGCCTGATAGATTGAGTCACCGTCGGTGATGATCTTCCTGCCCTCTAAAAATGAGGACTTATAGACGGGGTCAACGATGGCCGATTCCTTGTGCCAGACGCCGATGGTCTTCACAATTTCGCTTGAGCTTTTCGAGTAGAGCCTGATGTTCTCAGCCTCCAGAAGCCTGATAAGCTTAGGGATGAGATTAAAGCGTTCGGTAAGGCCGCCTGCCTTAAATTCCTTAACCAGAAGCTCAAACGCGCGCAGCCTGTCAGAGTCAAAGATGTCGCGGTTTAGCTCGCAGTACGGGTCTTTGACGGTGCTAAGGGTGATAAACGTAGAAAGCTCGACGATTGCCCCTATTATTTCGCGCAGTTCTGAAAGCAGTTCGCGCTGCCAGTTAACAAACAGCTCGTTTTTTCTCATTGCGGCGTTGTCAATCTCCGCGGCAGGTTCGTCGGCGATCAGGCAGTCCTGCGTGAAGCGCTCGTCGTCTAAGTCTATCTCGATTTTAAGATAACCGGCGGGGGTGCCTTCGTTGTCTTTGATGCAGACTAAGATGAAGATATTTTCGTTGTCTGAAATCTTATCTTTGAGCTTAATGTAGTAGCCGTTTTGGCTGGCCAGATACATCCTTTCGCTTTCTGTAATGGCGCGCGGGGGATTAAAGGATGACCGGACACCGGCACCCTCGACGAATTTTATATCGCCGCCGCGTCTGATGAATTCATAGGCGGCATGGAGGCGGTTACCGTCAAGCGGGAAGTAATAGAGCACGCGCGACATGCCAAGCGTCTCAAGAATGCCGGTACAGAGAATCTTAATCTGTTCATTAAAATCCTTCTCGGCAATAATAGCGTTTTTAAGCGTATTAAGCTCAACCAGAAAGGCAATACGCCCGCTATGTGCGCAATCAGACCTCATCGCGGGGGTATTCTAACATAATCATATGGGCAATGGCGCGGCATGGCAGGTATTGGCGGGATGAGAGGCACGGCGGCGCAAAGCCTGAATCCCCTGTAAAACGGGGCGGCAAGCCGGTCTTTGCGATTTTCTACTACGAAATTATTTGCTAGGAGATTTCACAAAAGCTACAAAATTGTCGCAGACCTACAAAAATGTAGCAATTTTTGAAAAATTGCCCAAAAACGCCCTTTTTTCAAAATCATGCGAATAGGAGATCGGCTTGTTTATTGGCTCTAACAGGCATTCATGCGAATCTCACCTATATATATAGGCACAAAAAATTAATATGAGCAAGGAGAGTGAAACGATGGCAGCAGAGACATGTTGGATAAAGGACGAACACGGGCGGTTCATGGGAAGAAGGCCGGGCTGCAAGATGACCAAGTCCGGCGTTATGCAGATGGCTGATAAGAAAGTATCTGATAATACCACAACGGTTATAGAGCCAAAGGGAGATAATGTCGGGGCTAATGCAGTTGATATGGATAAGAAAATACGGGAGATAATGAACAAACCCGACTCTCAATTAACTGAGGAAGAAAAAGCATTTAAAAAGAAGTTCTTAGAGGCCCAGACTAAAGGGGTATTAGAACCATGGATGGAACTTTTTAAGTCAGCGGAATTTGCATTGTTGTTTGGTCCTTTCAACGCGAGGGCAATTATCTCTGCAATTGCGAAGGATATGGCAATGGACGAGATAATAAAATATGCCAATGAGAAGTTTCCGGGCTATGGGGCTATTGGCATTGCGCTGGCTGCTCTTGCTTTATCTGCGGCGAAAGTCATAAAAGGCATTAAAGGATTCTCAAGAGCAACGGCAAAAGACGCGGCAAAGGCTGAAGGGCCAATACTGGAAAGAAAGGCCGCAGAGAAAGCAGAAAAAGCTGCCACCGACGCCGAGAAAGCAACCCTCAACGCAGAGAAAAAAGCATCTGAAGAAGCTGCGAAAAGAGCAGACGAGCGTGGCAAGATATATGACGAAACAGTGCACAACAAATATGACCCCAAGGCTGTAGAACGAAAGAAGGCAAATATATTCAGTCATGGAGATATAAACGCGGACGAGGCAGCAAGGTTGAACGAGGAAGCTGCAAAGGCAGGCTCATCAACAAAGTTTGATGGATATAAGGCAGAGGCCACCCAAAAGGACATTGAACACTCAATGATAGGACATTCTAAAGACAAGGTAGAAATTGCTAAAAAAAGAGAGGCAAGCGGCGAGAAAATAGGTAAGACGGATAAAATTCCTGAGAATGAAATTAAAGGAAAGGGCGGCAAGTACAATATGCCTCTGAAAAAAGAGGATTATCAAAAGATAGAAGAGTATCGTAAAGAGGCGTATGGCAAAGATGGCAGAATTGTGTTTCAACCAGCGAATAAGAATAAGGAGTTTGAAACTATTGAGTATCAGTTACAAAAAGATGGTGGAGTTATACATATGATTTATGAGGTTGACCCTGTTAACAAGAAAATGAAATTCGTGACGATGTATAAAGTAGAAACACGAAAACTACTAAAATCACAATAAATAAAGGAGGTTACTAACGATAGACAACAAAGGTATATACGATAGTTACTCTATTTCTGTATAATAAATCAAGCTGCTAAAAGGAGGAATAAGATGAGATTCAACAAGAAGGCGATAAACGTATTTTGGGTTGTCAACCATGGAATTTCGATGAGGGAATATGGAGACTACAATGTTGGAGATACTTTTTCCAGCGCATTAAGTTTTACACATCCTATAATGGAGCCATCTGAAAGTGCAACAAAGTCACTTAAGAAGGTTGATATTGACACTTATGAGGGAGTGGGCAGGATATTTGTCATAGAAAACTTTGGTGACTATCCAACACTGTTATTTGACTGCGGAATATACGCCTTCTCGCTTCATAACAGACTTCCTGCGGGAATTGAAAGCGGTTCGTATGTTAAGATGCGATTTTACCTTGCGTTTGACGAGCGCCATTTTGGGACGCTTATCACGAACGGTGAATTTCTTCATAAGCTTATCCCAGAAATGGATTATGATTGGAGAGTAAAAGATATATTGATACTGATAGATGATGATGCAGGAAAGAAAAACTTTGCCCACCTGCCTGTTGCTTATACCTCATCTAAAGGTGAAATATACAAACGCATCAGAGAAACCAATGCGTATGAGGACTGCGATGGCTACGATGCCAGTTATATTTTGATATGTGAGATGATATGACAGGTAAATACATGACCGGCCACTGAGTGCGTCGGAGGAGGATGACGATGATATTCAATAAGAAGGCGACAAACGTATTTTGGATTTCTTGCAGTGGAATGTCACTTAGGGAATATGGCGACTACAATGTTGGAGATACTTTTCCCAGCGCGTTAACTTTTATTGATATAGCAATAGAGCCGTCTGAAAGCGCGACTAAGTCATTTAAGAAGGTTGACATTGATACTTATGAAGGAGTAGGAAGGATATTTGACATAGACAGTTTTGGTCACTACCCAGCATTGTTATTTGATTGCGGAATATACGCCTTCTCGCTTCATTGTAGACTTCCTGAGGGAATTGAAAGCGGCTCGTATGTTAAGATGCGATTTTATCTTGTGTTCGATGAAAACTATTTTGGGATGATTACCATGAATGGTGAATTTCTTCATAAGCTTATCCCAGAGATGCAATATGACTGGAGGATAAAAGATATATTGGTACTGATAGATGATGATGCAGGAAAGAAAAAGTTTGCCCACCTGCCTGTTGCTTATACCTCATCTAAAGGTGAAATATACAAACGCA
>JAKOEO010000044.1:0-11725 GCA_022321325.1 Candidatus Magnetominusculus sp. LBB02
CTTTTGACCTCCCGATTCAGTTCGCTTCTCATCTCTAATGGACAATCTGGGATAAATATAAGAAAAGATAACTATGACAATACAGATTCTCTCTAATCTCAATTATCCGATCGGCAATATAATTAACCAAGAGTTGCAAAATGCCAATGCGGCAAGAATGGCAGTTGCTTTCTTAAAATATTCTGGTTTAAAAGTCATTGAGCAGTCTCTGAATAATTGTGTGAGAAATAATGGGAATATCGAAATAATTACAGGATTGGACTTTAAGACAACTGACCCGCAATCAATGCTGTACTTTGTTCAGCTGCAAAAACAGGTTTCAAACCTTAAATTCTATTGTTACGGAGATAAAGATGAAAATAAAACCGATGTGGTTTTTCATCCTAAAATCTACCTTTTTCAAAAAGGACGGGAAACGACAGGAATTGTTGGGAGTACCAATTTGACAAAGGGTGGGCTATTAACAAACTTTGAAGTTAACATCATAATTAAAGAATCAAAGCCGCTTTATTTTTCCCAGCTTGAATCTATTTACAATTCTGTAAAATTTACTGAGTCTGTGTTTTCTCCAGATGAAGAATATGTGGCTGGGTACTCCGAAGTCTACAAAGCATTTATACAGAATGAAAATAGGGCTAAGCAAGATAATAGTGTACAGGAAGTTGTCCGAAAAATAAGGAAGCGTGAAGAATATTTACCTGGTACAGTGCCATCATTAAAGAGTTTAATTATTGATATAATCAAAAACGAGAAAATAAAGGGAGCTGATTTTGTGTCTTTAACAAAAATTTATGAAGAAGTAGAAAGATTAGTTGAAGAAAGAAATCTCATCTTTAAGATGGACACCTTACGTAATTCAATAAGGGGTGAATTGAATAAGCACGAATCCAAGAGTAATCATCCAGATAATATGGATTTATTTATTCGATCATCAGATAGGAAAGGATATTATTCATTATCTGATAATTGTGATAATTATGCTGGACGTTAAAACAATCGAAGAGCGAATCAGGAAAAAGAAACAAGGGATGTTGCGCGCAATTGTGTTTTCACGCGGAATTGTTGAAGATGAGAGTCGAATTGATGATATACATTGCGATCTCATGGAACTGGAAGAAATGCTTGAAAAAATATGCGAACAAAATATTAAAAATGAAGATGACAAAAAAACGAATGGTTTAATATTCGCAGACCCGCCCTACAATCTTTCGGGCAATGGCCTGAAATGGCAGGATAATAAGACCGGCGGCGACTGGTATATGCTTAATGAACAATGGGATATGATGACAGTCCCAGAATATATTCTGTTTATCAAGAACTGGATAGGCATTGAGCAAAATAATAAATATGTAGAGATTGCCAGAAAACGAATTGCAGAAGTAAATCAAATGATGTCTTATTAATTACATGATAATCTCAGGGATAATCATAGGAGTTGCACTTGGCTGGGTGCTGCAGCGTGGACGGGTTTGCATGAACTCAGGCTTTAGGGATATTATTTTAGTCCAGAATACAGAGATTTTCAGGGCATTTCTCGCGGCGCTTATAATCATGATAGTTGGCGCTAATCTGCTTGAAGATACCGGCGTGATAAAGGTTCTCTACAGGCAGGGCTTTATGCCTATTGCTAATATCATTGGCGGTTATTTGTTTGGCATGGGCATTGTGCTGGCAAGCGGCTGCGCCAGCGGCATTTGGTTTAAAATAGGCGAAGGGACAGTGCCCGCGTGGGTCTCTGTGCTGGGATTTTTCCTTGGTATCTTAACAACATCCGAGGGAGTGCTTGCGAGGTTTTATCAGGCACTGTCTAAGTATCAGGTCTGGCTTACCGGAGGCGGCATTAAAATTCTCACCGCAACGGAAGTAGACCATGCCTGGGCCTCCCACTCTGAAATCTACCCGCTGACGCTCTATAACATGTTCGGCATTAACAAGTGGATTGTCGTTGTCGTCATTGGTGCGGCCTTCCTGTTCGTTATTTTAAGAGGGGATTTTAAGGCGTCTCGCTCCGGTTACTCATGGTATTTTGCAGGGCCGCTTGTGGGCATTATAGGAGTTGCCGCATGGTGGGCGTCAGATTACTTTGGCGGCAAGGCGCGCGGTTTGTCTTTCACAGGCCCGACCGTAGAACTTTTCAGGTGGATTACGCAGGGGGATGACCCTACGTGGAGTGTGTTTATGATCATTGGCATGATCATTGGCTCATATCTTAGCAGCAGACGGGGCGGTGAGTTCAGACTAAAATCGTGCGGCGGCAATGAGACTGTTGACGCCTTTGTGGGCGGTTTTGTCATGGGCTTTGGCGCAGTTATTGGCGGTGGATGTAACATAGGCCATGGCCTTACAGGGGCATCTACGCTAGCCGTGTCGAGTTTTGTTACAATCGTCTTTATAATACTAGGGAACTGGACGATGGTCTATATTAAGTTTATCAGGCCAACGCACTTACATTGACTGCTAAATAATTGAACTTATGAGGTTTCGAGCTATGAAGAGATACCTGCTTGCAGCATTAGTATTAAATTGTTTTCTTATTATAACATCGGCAGAGGCCGTCATAGATAAGGTCGGGGACATTGGAAATGCCTCCGAGGCATGTGCCGCCTGCCACGCCGAAATCTACACGCAGTGGAAAAGTTCTGTTCACGAGGCGTCCTTGCTTCATTCAATTGACAATATCTACTCATACATAATCGAGGGCATAGAGAAAGACCCGGTGAGAAAGGGGCTGCCGCTGAAGACCGAGCTGATGAAATGCCTGCACTGCCACGCCCCTGTGATGGAACAAGCCTCAGATAAATTCGTGCGTGAAGTGGTTGACGCAATTAAGATAGCCGGCGGCAAATCTGCAAACCCTGACGCCATGAAAAAGGCAAAAGACCTGCTCTCACACTTAAACGTATCCTGCTACACTTGCCATAACATGAAGGCCGTATCGCCGCCCAATACGCCGGAAAATCAAACCGTTTACGGCCTGAAAGGGGGTGCTAATGTACCATATCACGCCATTAAGAAGACCGCATACCTTGACAATGCCATATTCTGTATGCAGTGTCACGGGGTTTACACCGCCCCAGACATGGAGCGAATAATTTGCAGCACCATAGCGCAAAGCTACCGCGACCAGTACGTGGCGGCCGGCGGGCAGACGACATGCCAGGACTGCCATATGAGAAAAAATAACAGGGGGCACTCATTCCCCGGCGCCTATGTGCCCGAAATGCTCAAAGAGGGGATTGCGCTTGATATTACAGCCCGTGCGTTTAAGAGTCAGTCATACGGCGATAAGAAATGGATACCTGCGGCGGCTATCACGGTTGATGTAACAAACCGCGCCGGACATAGAGTTCCAGACGGCTGCATGTGGACATCGCGGGTGGTTCTTACGGTAACGGCTACTAATGAAAAAGACAAGGTAGTCTGGACGGCGCAGAAGGAATTCTTTGAGCCTGGCCTTGACACAGACGGTAACCGGCGCTATGACACATGGCAGATAAAGGACATCCTTGACTACTCGCTTCAGCCAAGAAAGACTACCACAGAGAAATACTACGCGGTCTTTCCCGAACATGAAAAACTAATCAAACTTGAGGCTAAAATTACCTATATCCACAAGGATGGCCTTGAGTTTCCGGTGCATTCAGAGAGGAAGGTGCTGAGATATAATTAGCAAGCGAGAGGGCGGTTTGTATTCAGGCAAGCTGATGTGGTATTTTCGGACGTAGGGCGCTTGATGCCCTATTTTAAAATGGAATTGAGGGGAGAGTTTCCGAATGGGAAAGAATAGAATACGATTTATTTTGTCTTTAGCTGCCGCCATAGCTATAGTATTTGCTGCGCTGGTTAATGTGATCTCCGCCGAACATAGCACCTCAGGAGTTTCTCAATCATCGTCGTCATCAATACAGCTTGCCGTAAACTTTACTACAGGAAAGAAAACGATAAGCCCGTACATTTATGGCCTACAAAACGCAAAAGCGTCATTCGCTAAAGAAATTGGACTTCCGGTAAGGCGCTGGGGCGGCAACGACGTCTCACGTTACGACTGGCAGACCAACTCTTTCAACCACGCACAGGACTGGTTCTATGAAAACGATACCCATACGGAGGAGTTTACCAATGCGGCTGAAACCGCAGACCAGTGGGTGGCTCAAAACGTGAGTACCGGCGCTGACTCCATAATCTCAGTGCCTATGATGGGCTATGTCTCAAAGGATGGCTTGCGTACCTCATGCGGCTTCAGCATCAGCAAATATGGGACTCAAAATTCAAAGGACTATGACCCGTATTCCGATTGCGGCAATGGCTATGCCGGCCCGGCAGGCTCTGCCGGCATACCCACGCCCTCGCCAACTCCTACGCCAATAACCGGCAATAATCCCCTCGATACCAGTAGGTTAATAGACAAGGTGGTAGGTGGCGTCAACACCCCTGATGCAACGCACACCACAGGATGGGTTAATCACCTAACCTCGAAGTTTGGCACTGCCGCAAAAGGCGGCGTAAAGTTTTACGCATTGGATAACGAACCGGGAATCTGGCACGAAACTCACCGCGACGTTCATCCCACGCCGTTGACCTATGATGAGAGCTACGCGCGCGGGTCTGTCTATGCAGCGGCAATAAAGGCCGCCGACCCCAGCGCCCTTGTCCTAGGTCCTGTGCCATTTGGCTGGCCAAATTATTTCTATGCCTCTTATGTCACGCAGACACAGGCTGACCAGGATAAAAATAATCACGGCGGCATGGACTTCATCCCATGGTACCTAAAGCAGATGTACACTTATGAAAAGTCAAACGGAACTCGTATTCTGGACTACCTTGACGTACACTTTTACCCGCAGAACGGCGTTGACTTGGTATTGGATGATAATCAAAGTAAAACCCAGGCGCTTCGTCTTCGCTCAACGCGCGCCCTATGGGATAGCACCTATGTGGATGAGAGTTATATTGGAACCAACGGCATTAACAACGGCATTGTCAGGCTGATACCCATGATGCATGAGTGGGTGGACGCTAACTATCCCAATACAAAGCTCTCCATCTCAGAGTATAACTGGGGTGCCCTGGAAAGTATCAACGGTGCCTTGACTCAGGCCGATATACTTGGGATTTTTGGACAGCAGGGGCTGGACATGGCCTGCCTGTTCGTTTACGGACTTGCCGGAGACCCCTCTGATTCGCTCAAATATACGAAGTTTGATACACTGCCAGGCGGCTACGCCTTTCGCATGTATCGCAACTACGACGGGGCCGGAGGGAAATTCGGCGACACCAGCGTAACCGCAACCAGCTCAGACCGTGCCACTTTAGCAGTCTATGCCGCAACGCGCGCAAGCGATTCGGCATCAACCATTATGGTAATCAATAAAACCGGCAGCTCTCAAGCGGCAGATGTTACGCTGACGGGGATAAGCAGCACTGCTGCCTCAGCCAAGGTCTATCGCTACAGCGGCGATAATCTCACCGCTATTGTGCGTCAAACCGACCAGACTTTAGGCTCAACCGGCTTCAGCGCGTCATTTCCAGCTAATTCGATCTCTCTGTTCGTAATTGCCGCATCATCTGACAATAACACTACAGACAGCAGCGCCGCCGCCTCGGCAATTAACGCAATATATGAACAGTATGCCTCATGGTTTGGGACAGCATCGGGCAGCCTGACATCTGGTACCTATAACGGCATAACATACTACACCCAGTGGTTTAGCAATGGCGCGGCCATTGTGGCAGGTTATGACGGCAATTTATATACATATTATAACGGCACATGGTACGGCCTGAGTATTGTATGGAAAGACTACGGTAAGGCCGCATCGGCAATCAACACGGTTTATGCTAAATATGCCTCATGGTTTGGGACAAAGGCAGGCGGTCTGACATCGGCAACATATAACGGCATCACATACTACGTCCAGTGGTTTAGCAATGGAGCGGCGATTGTGGCAGGTTATGACGGCAATCTATATACATATTATAACGGCACGTGGTATTCATTGGGGGTGACATGGAAGTGAATAGATAACACGCCGTACATTATCAGAATGGAGGCATTGTGACGCTCAAAGTTTATATCATTGCAGCCGCATTATGTTTCATTTTATCCCATGCCGCATGGGCCGACACCGTTAACCTGCCGCAGACCGGGCAGACAGCGTGCTGGGATGCCGACGGGAATACCGTTTCTTGTGTCGGTACAGGTCAAGACGGCGATATACGGGCCGGGGCAGCATGGTCAAGTCAGCGCTTTACCGACAACGGCGATAAAACTATGACTGATACCCTCACCGGCCTGATGTGGACTAAAGACGCCGGTACATCTACGATAGGGTCATGCAGCGGCGGCACTATGTCATGGCAAAATGCGCTGAACTATGTGGCCTGCCTGGATAACTCGACCTACCATGGCTACTCAGACTGGCGGATGCCTAACGTGGTAGAGCTTAAGAGCCTCATCAACTACAACGCGGCTAGTGTTGCCGCATGGCTGCAAACCCAGGGCTTTACTAATGTTCATTCGGATTTGTATTGGCTGTCAACCACCAATGCCTACGACAATAACTATACATGGATCATCAGCCTGGATACAGGCAATATGGACGACGGCAATAAGTCCTCACATCGCTTTTACGTCTGGCCGGTTCGCGGCGGGAAGTAGTATAGGGCAAGTATGGCAAAGAGACTGTATTTTATAATAGCAGCGGTATTGATTTTTATCTCTGCAGCATATGGCTATGACGCAGAGCTGCGCAGAACAGGGCAGCAGAGTTCATATGACGCTAACAGACCCCAAAAGGATGATGGGGCATTAAAGAAGGGCGTTGCATGGCTAAGTCCGAGGTTTATTGATAACTCCGACGGCACAGTAACAGATAAACTCACGGGGCTTATGTGGACAAAAAACGCGAATCTGCCTGGAGCAACCAAATCATGGCAGGGAGCGCTTAACTATGCGGCCTCTATGAACACAAGTTCCGGGACTTATGGATATACTGACTGGCGGCTTCCAAATCAGGAGGAGCTATTCAGTCTCATAGATGTCTCCCGCTACTATCCTGCCCTGCCTGCAAACCACCCGTTTACGAATGTTGAGTCCACGGCTGATTTATGTTGGTACTGGTCGTCAACCACATATGCAGGCAGCACTAATGTTGCATGGGTTGTCCATATGGACGACGGAGCGGTGAATTATGACAATAAGTCTAACAACACAAATTACGTCTGGCCAGTACGCGGCGGACGCACTGCCGCATCAGACAGCAGCGCCGCCGCCTCGGCAATTAACGCAATATATGAACAGTATGCCTCATGGTTTGGGACAGCATCGGGCAGCCTGACATCTGGTACCTATAACGGCATAACATACTACACCCAGTGGTTTAGCAATGGCGCGGCCATTGTGGCAGGTTATGACGGCAATTTATATACATATTATAACGGCACATGGTACGGCCTGAGTATTGTATGGAAAGACTACGGTAAGGCCGCATCGGCAATCAACACGGTTTATGCTAAATATGCCTCATGGTTTGGGACAAAGGCAGGCGGTCTGACATCGGCAACATATAACGGCATCACATACTACGTCCAGTGGTTTAGCAATGGAGCGGCGATTGTGGCAGGTTATGACGGCAATCTATATACATATTATAACGGCACGTGGTATTCATTGGGGGTGACGTGGAAATAAGCAAAATGCGCAGGTTAGTACTGCTAAAACCAGGCTCGAAACTTCACATTTTAGCGGCCATACTAATGGTAGTCGTTCTCAGCACAGCGGCTGTAGCAGCCGAGACATATAATGACGTTGTCATAACAGATACGCAGCTCTGGCAAAACAGGGATATTACTGTTACCGGCACACTAAAAATTCAAAACGGCGGCTCGCTTACCCTGCGGCAATCCTCACTCACATTTGACGCCAATGTGGACGATATAGAGGTTATGCAGCTTACCGGAAATGCCTCTATTACAATTGATAACAGCACCATCAAGAACCCTGAGTCAAAATACATCTTATTTAATTTGTGGGACAACTCCAGCATGAGCTATCTGAACTCTTCATGCAGCACAAATACAAGCACCAGACCGCACGACCTCAGCAGGGTTACCGTTGATAATACCGTCATAGGAGAGCTGTTTGTCCTGGATAATGTCAGCTTATCATTAAAAAATGGTGCAGACGCATACATTGGGGTCTTCGTAGCCGGCACATCCACATCGTACTTTACAAAAGGTGAGCTGTCCACGGGCAGCTTTTCAAGTAATGTAAAGGTTGACCGCGATTTCTATGTAAATACATCAGACACGAGCCAGGCTCACTTAACGGCAAAAGATTCTAATGTGAATTTTCAACTGGACATAGAAGACAACGCAACGGTATACGTGGCCGATACACAAGACCTTACCTTCTCAATGTACTTTAACAATATCAGCAAGACGCTGGACTCCCCCGTTGCGCAAGGGACAACATCATCCGGCACTCTGGACTTCAGCAAAGAGGGAGGCTCTAAATTCGTATATACAAATACTAAATTGCTGACTTTCAACGTATATATAGGCGGTACAAGCAATATCGTCATTAACGGCAACGCCGAGATAACCGAGCCGCAGATGTCTGACAATGCCACCCTCACACTTGGCCAGCAGGTAAAACTATACTCCAATATGACCGAGACAACGGGTAACTCTAAATTTATTCTCAACGGCACAACTCTGGTAAAAAACTCTGACAACGGCACTGAACACCCAATTTTTAAGTTGATGGGCAATTCCCGTGTCCAGTTCAATAACGTCAACGCCATTGATGGAACAATAGTTTACATAATGGACAACGCCAGCGCAGAGTTTAACGGAGGCACGGGATGGCTCTCATCAATGATTTATAATACGCTGACTGTTGCCAAATATGGGACAGGAAGCGGCACGCTTACAAGTTCACCGGCAGGAATAACCTGCGGCTCGACATGTTCCTCGCCTTTTACATCAGGGACATCTGTAACGCTTACCGCCACCTGTGACAGTGGCTCTACTGTGGCAAGCTGGTCAGGCTGTGCCACTTCAAGCGGCAATACCTGTACCGTATCAATGAATGCGGTAAAAAATGTAACAGCCACTTTCGCTGTATCTGACGATAGCGCCGCCTCTAATGAGATAAGTTATTTCTATGGATTATACAGCACACTATTCGGTGCTAAATCAGGCGGCGTTACAACGTCAACCGCCTCTGACGGCCACTACTACGTACAGTGGTTTACTAACGGTGCCGCCCTTGTGGCGTGGACAGACGGCTACATGTACTCCTACTATAACGGCCAGATATACGGCTTTGGAATTGCGTGGAATAGTACGTTGGCCAAGGCTGTTGCCTGGATAAAATATCTCACAAGTCAGTATAGTTCATACTTTGGCACGCTATATGGCGGCATTATTAAAGGAACTACAACAAGCGGCACGTATTACTACCAGTTGTTTACCAACGGTACTGGCCTTCTGGCGGGGTCAGACGGCACAATGTACTACTATAACGGCGGCAGATGGGTGTCAATGGGTTTAAACTGGCGGTGAAGCTCTCTTAGGGCGTCTTTTGCTATCCAGCGCGCTGTCTTTGTCCCTATGAACTCAATCTCCGCGGCAAGGGCTATGGACTTCCGGCATAAGAACTGATTTCTCTTGCCTATCTGGCGCAGTGCCCAGTTGACCGCCTTCTTTACGAAATTTCTGTCGTCTGACGAACCAGACTTTATCATTGGAAAAAAGCTCATGAAGACCTCGTCGCCCGCTTTTTTGTCATGGACGGCAAGGGCGGCCATCAAGACAAACCCCGCCCGCTTTACAAATTCCTCTTCCCTCCGGCTCCATGAACACGCCTTCTCATACGCATACGCAGTCTTATCAAACAGGTTGCTGCACACCTGGTCGCACACATCCCATGAGTCAAAGTTAAGCGCCCAGTTCTCTAACTGTTCGCTGGTTACTAAGGCTGCACTATCAATTAATGCTGCCAGAATTCTGGCCTCGTGAATTCCCGTCTCCCATAGTTCAAGCGCAAGTGCATGGTCTTTCCCTATGGTCTTAGCCATTTTTCTTAGAACCGGGATGTTTACACCAAGCGTATTGTGAGGATTAATCCCATAACGGGCCATGCCCTTGACATTTTCTGGATTAGCATAGCCTTTAAGGGTGATTATTATGTCTCTACATTCCATGTGATATCAGTATATAATATTACTGAATATCTTGTATAATTGAGGCGCCGGATTAATGTTATAATAGCGGTGAAAATGTCTAACAAACGATTGAAGATATTAATGGCCGCCTCGGAGGCAGCCCCGTTTGTGAAGGAGGGCGGGCTTGCCGATGTGACGGGGGCGCTGAGCGCTGCGCTTTCTCTAATGGGGCATGATGTCAGGCTTGTCCTGCCATTTTATTATCAGATAGACCCAAGTAGATATAGGCTCACGCGGCGTAAGGAGACGCTTTCTGTCCCGATGGGTGTAATCGGCACAGTGGGGGCCGCCATCATGGAAGGCAAGCTGCCTGGCACTAAGGTTATCGTTTATTTCATTGAAAACGAATATTTCTTTGGTCGTCCGGGAGGGCTATACTCGACTGTTGATGGCGATGGCTATATGGATAATGACAACCGTTTTACGTTTTTTTCGCGGGCGGCTGTTGAACTTTGCCGCGCGCTCCGGTTTAAACCTGACTGCATCCATGTAAATGACTGGCACACCGCCGCAATCCCTGTTTTTCTTAATACCGCCTATAAAGACGACCCCATGTTCAGCAAGACCGCCACATTGTTAACTATTCATAACATGCAGCACCAGGGGGAGTTTTATGAGGGCCTCATGGATGTCCTCGGCATTGGCTGGGAACATTTCCACTACCTTTGCCTTGAGCGCGACGGCAAGACCAATCTGTTAAAAGG
Source organism: Candidatus Magnetominusculus sp. LBB02 (assembly GCA_022321325.1). Classification (GTDB taxonomy): domain Bacteria; phylum Nitrospirota; class Thermodesulfovibrionia; order Thermodesulfovibrionales; family Magnetobacteriaceae; genus Magnetominusculus; species Magnetominusculus linsii. Next base: position 10,934 of record JAKOEO010000044.1, read on the forward strand.
CGGCATTTACCTTTCGACCCTGATTAATACAGTAAGCCAGACGTATGTCAGAGAGATTCAAACGCCTGAGTTTGGCACGAATCTCGACGGCGTTCTGAGAGACAGAGCGGCTGATTTGTATGGCATCATAAACGGAGTAGATTACGAAAACTGGAACCCGGAGACCGATTCGCTTATTGCAAGTAAATATTCGATAGATAATCTTGTGGGCAAGGCGCTCTGTAAGACAGAGTTACAGCGCACATTCGGACTTCCCGAAAGGGCGGATGTCCCTGTCATAGGGCTTGTTACGCGGCTGGTCAAACAGAAGGGCATAGACATTCTTGCCGAGGCGATAGGCAGGATCTTAGAACTTGACGTGCAGGTAGTGCTTCTTGGGGCCGGCGAGGTGTGGGCGCATTTCTATTTTGGCGATATGCCTAATCAATATAAGGACAGGTTTGGCTGCTACATAGGCTATGACAATGCGCTTGCCCATCAGATAGAGGCCGGTTCTGACTTTTTCCTCATGCCCTCGCGCTTTGAACCCTGCGGACTGAATCAGATGTACAGCATGCGCTATGGGACGATTCCCATTGTCAGGGCAGTCGGAGGTCTTAACGATACCGTTGACAACCTCGACGAGGCCACAGGCACAGGCTTTAAGTTTTATGATTTAACGGCAGACGCCCTGAAAAATACGGTTGAGTGGGCGGTATATACATATTATAACCGCAAGGACCTGATGGACGGCCTTATCAAAAGTGCGATGGCGAGGCGTTTCACATGGCAGGCCGCCGCAGCAGAGTACGA
>JAKOEO010000044.1:11735-12385 GCA_022321325.1 Candidatus Magnetominusculus sp. LBB02
TCAAAAGTGCGATGGCGAGGCGTTTCACATGGCAGGCCGCCGCAGCAGAGTACGAGGGGCTATATCTGAAGGCAATCGAGAAAAAAACTGCACTGAAGGATTGATGGAATGAAGACAGAGAAGGCCGAGCAGATGAGAATCAGGTACAAGTACAGGACGCTGATAATGAAGGGCAGGCTGGTGATTCACTACAAGGGGGCGGTACAGCTTGTGGGGCCGGACTGCGCCTTTCATCTCTATTCAACCATAAACACGGGAAGCAACAAACGCAGGACTAAGAAGAATCAGGGCGACGCCTGAACACGCACAAGAAGGTTATGACAACTGCACATGAGGCAAACTGAGACCAACTAATAAATTGCGTGCAAGCTTCGTCTGCTCCCTCTGTTTTATCAGCCTTTAATCAATGGCGTTGTTACCTATAGGTAACATATTGCCATACATGACGCTCAATATCACGTATTTGTTAAAATAAATTAATTTATAGTTGTTATTTTATTAATATTATTTTATGATTAACTATTCCATTTATTAAGCCATGCGAGGTGCATGAAATGCCGGATGATGAAAAGCGAATTAGGATTAAGATAGCGGCGAAGGCAGCGGGGCGCGATGTAATGTATGAAGGCGTTCCCTCCCATACGATAGAC
>JAKOEO010000044.1:12395-23281 GCA_022321325.1 Candidatus Magnetominusculus sp. LBB02
GAAGGCAGCGGGGCGCGATGTAATGTATGAAGGCGTTCCCTCCCATACGATAGACGAGGCGGCGCTTCAGGATGTTATCAAACGGGCGGCGCGCGAACTGTGGAAGAATGACAGAAATGAAGGCACTGCAATCGGCGCTAAGTTATATGACCTCATAAATGGAAATGGCGGGAAACTCGCTGAAATAATAAACGACTCAATAAGCCGCCGCAAGAACTTATTCGTTTACCTCGATGTTGCCCCTGATCTGACCCATCTGCCGTTTGAGCTTATGCACGATGGCAGCCGATTTATATTTCTCGATACTCAGAGGCAGTTGATTCGATTGGTAAGTGAGGCGGGCTGGCACTCGACAATATCGCCTGAGAATCGCCCGTTAAAGATGGTTTTTATGGCGTGTTCGCCTGAGGAGCCAGGTCTAACCGTCTTGAGCTATGAAAAAGAAGAGGAACTGATCATTAAATCCACAGAGGAATTCGCGCTGGATATCAGATTTGACGATTCGGGCTGCGTTGACCGCCTTAGATACACGCTGATTGAGAATGCGGGCTGCGACATCCTTCATATAACAGGACACTCAGGATATGACGCAGAACATAAGCCAATATTTTACATGGAAGATGAGACCGGCCTTTTAGATAAGGTAACTCCCAAGAGGTTATGGGATAATATCAGGGACAACCCGCCGAGAATGTTATTCCTATCAGGATGTTATACGGGCGGTGTGGATGAGGCCGGGGCAAGCGGCTCATTTGCCTGTCAGATGGCGAAGGAAGGGATTCCCGTTGTAATGGGCTGGGGGCTGCCGGTATCTGACACAGGCGCTACGAAGTTTGCCGCAGAGCTATATCGTTCATTATCAATCGGCGACGGCGTATCGAAGGCCGTCCAGAAGGCGCGGCAGCTATTTGAAGACGTTAATCACACATGGCCGCTGTTGCGGGTATTCACAAACGGCGAACCGCTCAAACCCTTTATCACAGCGGGGCAGCCAGTAAGGTATCACACCACGCGCACAAGCACATATGAATATCTTGAAGGCACGCAGGTCAAGGTTATAAAACAAGGGTTTATAGGCAGAAGGCGGGAACTCCAGCGCGGCGTTAGGGCAATTAAAGGAATAGGCGGCAAGTACGGCGTGGTAATCCACGGCACGGGCGGCAATGGCAAGAGCTGTCTTGCCGGTAAGTTAATTGAACGGTTCAGAGAGGATAAGGAACTCTTTGTCATTCACGGGGAGATTACCGAGGCTAAGATTGTTAGCGGCTTAGCCAAGCTGTTCGACAAAATGGGCGCTGATGAGGCGCGTGAACTTTTGCTGTCAACTGACAAGAGCTATGAGGCTAAGATAAAGGCCCTATTCAGGGGCATATTTAGAGAAAGGCCGGTACTGATATATTTCGATGATTTCGAGCAAAACCTGATACGTGTTAGTGATGATAAGCATGTACTAAAATCTGAGCCGCTGCCGTGTGTGAGACCATTTCTTGAGGCGTTGCAGTGGGCAGAGCATAAAACCAACCTGCTGATAACGAGCCGCTATCCATTTGAGTTAATCGTTGATATGGAAAACCTGCCGGCAACAAAACTTGACTCAATCCCGATGATGGCCTTTAAAGACGCCGATTTGAATAAGAAGATTGCCGAGTTGGACGCTATCGCAAACAGCGGCCACAAAGACTTGTATATTAAGTATGGCGGCGGCAACCCGCGTCTGCTTGAGTGGTTTGAACAGATTGCAAAAGAGGAGGTCAAGTATGATCTCGCTAAATTAGAGGCTGAGATTACGGGCAAGAAAGAGGAGTTCATTGAGGAACATTTGGCAAAGGTTATAGCAGAGACGGCTGGCGATGATTTCAAACGCTTCCTTCAGCGTTCTGCGGTATATAAGATACCGGTACCGGAGGCTGCGTTTAAAGAAATAGGCGACACGGCATTTCTAAGAACCGGTGTCAGCCTGACGCTCCACGAACAAGAGACAATCGGCACAACCGCCCATTACTGGGTAACGCCGGTAATAAGACAACGACAGTGGGACGCTCTCAACGCTGACGAGAAAAAACAACTCCACGAAATTGCATATAAATGGTTTGCAGATATTGTTAATGAAGTATATAAGATAAAAGGACTGCCAGAATTCAACCATCTGCAAGAAGCAGTCCACCACGCCCTAAAATGCGGTAAGATAAGAGGTGCATGCAAATATGCAGTTGCACTTGGTAACTATATGAAAAAATTATTATTGTATCACAATAAGTTATTCTTACAGAAGATGGTTGCGGACAGAGTAAAAGATGAAATAATTAAGGAAGCTATTGCCGAAAAAGATGAATACGTTGCTACATTACTGAACGATCTTGGAGAATCTTTTAGAACTTTGGGGCAGCCAGAAGAGGCGATTAGATACTATGAAAAGGCCATTGCTATCGATTTGGCTGTATATGATGATAAACATCCTAATGTCGCACGAAACTATAATAACTTGGGACTTGCATTGGGAGAACTTGGCAAACCAGTTAAAGCGAAAGAATATTTTGAAAATGCGCTTGCCATCTATTTATTTGAATACGGTGAAAAACATACCAAGGTCGCAAAATGTTATAACAACTTAGCGAGTGTCTGCGACGATCCCCAGAAGAAGATTGAACATATTGAAAAGGCTCTTGAAATAGATAAAGCTATAAACAGTGATAATCATCCTGAAGTTGCAAATTATTATAGCAATATAGGGACTGTTTGGAATGATCTCGGCGAACTACAAAAGGCAAAAGAATACTGCGAAAAGGCCCTTGATATTGATTTGACTATTTACGGCGACAAACATCCTGATATTGCAATAAGATATAACAATATAGGGGCTGTGTTGTATGCTCTTCAACAACCCCAAAAGGCGCTCGACTATGCAGAAAAAGCATATGCTATTTTTAAAACTGTCTATGGTGAAGACCATCCACATACAAAAAATGTAAAACAAGGTCTGGAGTTATTAAGAGGACAAATCATCTAACCACCTACGCCCGTAGCGGTTATGTAATCCTATCACTTATAGAGCAGCGGCGATATACGATTCTCTGCGTAGCTTGACACAGGCTGACCAAAACCTATTGACAAAATATTTACCAATGTATCATTCTACCAAATGGCGTTACTTGATCGTATAAAGTTCGATGCGGAATCGGACGATGTGCTTGTCTGGAAATATCCCAGCGAGAAGCTGCGCGTTGGCTCTCAGCTGATCGTCAATCAGAGCCAGGAGGCGCTGTTTGTCAGAGGCGGTGAGGTCTACGACCTGTTTGGCCCCGGCACTTTTACGCTTACCACTATGAATCTGCCCCTGCTCAGCACACTTGTCAATATGCCCTTCGGGGGCGAGACGCCATTTACCGCTGAGGTCTGGTTTATCAACAAGACCGTTAAACGAGATTTGAAGTGGGGGACAAAATCGCCTATCCCTATCATCGAGCCAAAATATAACTATCCGGTCAATGTGCGGGCCTTTGGGCAGTGGGGCACAAAAATTCGCGACAGCCGCAGCTTTATCAAACAGTTAGTAGGCACGCTCTCAGGAGCAGACAGCGCAAGGGTTGAGGAATATTTCATCGGCGAAATTGTCCAGAGGCTCTCCGTAATTTTGGCAAACTTTCTCATCACAGGCGGCATATCAATATTTGAAGTCAATATGAAACTGGATGAGCTATCGAAACACGCAGCAGAGGCGATATCCCCAGAGTTTGGGCGCTTTGGCATCGAGGTTGTCAATTTCAATATTGAGCGCATAACGATTCCCGACGATGATATGAAGAGGTTTCAGGAGATATTCGCAAAAAAAATGGAGATTGAACAGATAAGCCAGACAAAAGTCGGGCAGGCCTACGTTACAATGAGAACGTTTGACGCACTGGACAAGGCCGGTACGGCAGGCAGCGCTATGGCAGGCGGGCTTGGCCTCGGCATGGGAGTTGGAGCGGGTATGCAGGTAGCAAAGCAGATGGGGCAGGCCATGAACCCAACTGCGGCAGCAGGCGATGGCAGCGACGACATGCTGAGGCTGCAAAAGGCAAAGCAGCTTTTCGACGCCGGGCTGATTACAAATGAAGAATTTCAGGCCAAGAAAAAAGAAATACTGGATAAGATCTAATGCCGTGCAGATGGATTACAGGCAGTTGGAGACAGTAGCACATGCCAATAGTATCCCTGAACTGTCCTAATTGCGGCGGCGATGTTCATAAAGAAGATAAAACATGCAAGTACTGCCACGCCTCACTACATTTCAGCCCCGACCACAAGCAGGTTTCGCAGACCAGCCTTTCATGCCCAAGCTGCGGCGCCCCTGCCGAAAAAGGCGACCGCTTCTGTTCGCAATGCGACAATGCACTTGTAGTCAGGTGTCCATCGTGCAGGTTTGATATGCCTCTGGAGACATTGTTCTGTACCAATTGCGGAGTTAATATTCCTATGGAAAAGATGAAGGCGCGTTATCTTGCGGAGTTTATAAAGCTGCACAATGAAAAGGAAAATATCCTTTCTGAGTTTAAGGAAACGGTAAAATGCAAAGAAATTTATTTCTCGCTTAAATGGCTGTCATACGCCATAGTATTTGCATTAATCGCCGGTGCGCTATCGGGGCATTGGGTAGGTTCGATGATAATCTCGCTGATATTATTTATAATTATCGCAAAAATAGTAGATTATAAATACGCTGCGGACATGGAGACAAACGACCAATGGCTGCACTACCTGTCAGACAGCCAAAAGAGTGAGCTGATAAAGAAAACCAGAGAGATAGAAGACAAGTCCTCTAAGCTGCACGCTCAAAGAGACGCTGAAATGAAGGCGATAGCCCAGCGGCTGGATTCAACGGACGCGGCTGCGCAATCCCAAAGAGATTAACATATTTGACGTTCAGCCCGTGCGTTATTTGACACATTGGCCAACTTGGGGTATAATAAGGAAATGAGCGTGATGACGATACCGAGGGTATTAAGAGAGAAGCTGGGCGATGATGGCGTGGATGCCCTCCTTTCAGTATTCAGTGAAATAAGTCTTAATACACGCACAGACTTAGCCACGAAAGTTGATATTAAGGTGGTTGAAGAAGAGATTAAGAGGCTTGAAGAAGAGATTAAGAGGCTTGAACTCAAGATAGAATCCTCTAAAATAGAATCTATCAAATGGATGTTGGCCTTCTGGGCAAGTCAAATCGGCATACTGATAGCCGCAATGGCGGTCATGCTTAAATTATTTGTTAAATAGACTGGCCAGTTGCGCTTGCGCGGGGCGGTTGACAATTATCAGAGCGTGGGATATAATTAAGGCATGGTGAAATCACTCGACACGTTAAATATCTTTGAGCGATTAAAGACTGCTGAACTTAGCGACAAAGCCGCCAAAGAGATAGCCGAGGTCTTGCGAGAGGTCATTGAAGACCGGCTGGCTACTAAAGAAGACCTTGAAAAAGCAAAGCTCGAAATAAAGGCAGACTTTGAACTCAAGATAGAACAATCGAAAGTAGAGACTATCAAATGGATGATAGTATTTGGGGCAACGCAAGCCGGAGTAATCATAGCCGCTATGGGCTTAATGTTTAAATTCTTTAAATAGACCCGCAGACTAAGCCACTTGTGCTGATTAAATAATTATAGGCCTGTCTATTACCTTTTCACGCAAACGCCGTCAATTCCAGAAGCTTTAAGTCCATGTGTCACATCAACTGGGCTGACACTATTAATGTTGAAATATCTCATTGGATACGGTATAATGAGACTATGACCAAGACGATGGAGTTATACATATTGCTCAAGGATAAGCTAGGCGAGCAGGAAACAAAGGCGCTTATTGAGGCTTTCGACGAGGTATCTAATCAGGCCAAGCGTGAGGCTGCTACTAAGGCCGACCTTGAAATCTTAAAGTCTGAGCTTGAACTCAAAATTGAAATGGTTAGGGCTGAAATAGACAAATCAAAAGCCGAAACCCTGAAATGGATGTTCCTATTTTGGGCGGGGCAGTTAGTAGCGATGTTTGCCATGTTGAAGGCTTTTCTTAAATAGACCTTTGACCGTTCAGGGGTGAGGGGAAAACCATCGTATTATCATTCACCGCGATTAAGACACACTCCGCTCCTCCCCCCGATCAGGATTGAGTCACATGTTGATGGGTTATTGATAATTGGGATGTGTCCATGTATTACTCCCGAAATCCCAAACTCATAAATACCATTTTGGCAACAGCCCGTCAAGACCTGATACCTTTAATTCCTCTTTAAGATTTGATGTATTCTTTCTACTGTTTGATCAACATTTAAACCATCTGTGTTTACAATATGTTCGGCCATCATGTAAATACTCTCTCGTGATCTCATCATACCTTCCAGGCCCACTCGCCCCTTTTTATGAAGCAAGGGACGCTTCTCTAACTCCTCTGGAATGACAGACAATCTAGTCCAGAGCTCATCTATCGTTGCCTTTAGATAAACAGTTGTCCCGTTGCTTAGAAGTCCGCCCATCAATCCGTCAATAGTTGGCAACCCTCCACCTGTCGCAACAATTCCAATATGAGATTTTTTAAATAGCTCAATGATGATTGCTTTCTCCAAAGCTCGAAAACGGGCTTCGCCATCCTGATCGAAAATCTGATATATAGGCTTATTTTCTCTATGCTCAATAATGGCATCGGTATCAATGAATGGCAATCTTAACCTGCGAGATAAAGCACCGCCAACAGCAGTTTTACCGCTGCCGCTAGGACCAACCAAGAATAATGATTTCTTCAACTTTATACCATTCATTATGATTCTTCTATTTCTGTTTGTTCTTCAAAGCAATGTGGACAACGCCGTGCCATTATATAAGAGCGAGATGCCGTTGAAAATTCTTTTTTACACTTCGTGCATAACCTTAATGCTCTTGGGCTTTCATCCAGCCTGAGAACGTAAAAGTCGAAATTCTCAGAATTAAACGTTTTATCCTTAATATCTGTCCAGTCGAAGCCATTGCAACCTGGTTTGTTGGAAAACAATAGTGCTCGTTGCCAATCTTCGAAGAGACCGTATGAAACCTCATACCCTATCCAGTCAACCTCAGCACCATCGGGCATATCAGTTTGATGTATAATATGGAGAGCACGCTTTTCAACTAATTCCAATATGAGTTCATTCCAATCTGACTGACAACGATTTATAAAGAAATAAGGAACTTTCGTTCTGTGTACTTGAGGCTTAATAATTTCAAAAAGAAAGCCGCCTATATCATCTGCAGTTTGAATGTTTCGTCGAATATTACGACTGAGGGCACCGTGGGCTTTTTCTACATGATCTAAGGTGATTTTATCCCGTGCAACATCATTAGCAACAAGATTAGATGCGTAATTGAACACTTCAATAAAATCTCTTGATACCCCGTGAGACCCTCGCGCAAGCATTTCGGCTGCTCGCTGATTCTTAAAAATGTCTATTACCAACTGATTATAATCAAATCGGTCAATGGAACCATAAAAAGTTTGCAATTCTGGCACCTTGTAAACCAACCTCCTATATAACATCTTAAAAAAGAACATTTGGGTATCTTTTGTGGCTGGCGGTAAGTCAACATCTCCAACATCAAAAATATCCTGATTAATTTCAAGACCCCGAAAATTAGCTCTAGTTGCACCATTGTTGAATGTACATATATTCCGATATGCTGCAATTTTTATCGAGACACAGTCAAGGCCAAATAAACATGACTTTAACTGTTCGGCAAATTCTGATTGGCAATCATTCAATGCCTGCCATTCGTCCAAGAGTATCATGACTTGATTTACCTTGAGCATCTTAATAATATCCCTAAGCAGATTGCGAATCTCTGGTATACCCATGTCACAAACTGCGTTATAATTTGAATGGCTTGAGGCTTTTTGACTATCGATATAACTACTATTTCCCATTGAAGAAATATCTCCATGTGCAGATGAACCTACACGTAATGGAGCCGTTACGTAGCCACCCTCTAATTTAGCATTTAACGAAATTCCAGCTTGATGCTTCTTTGAGTGTTCATCAAGGTTCTCACTGCAAATATTTTTAATGTGAGTTGATGAATTCAATTGAGGTACTGGAACCCCATATTGCAAAATGTGACTAAGCCTTAAAAAACGGTCTTCTAAAAGTTTTCGTTCTATTCTGTTTGTGAGACCCAATCTTGCCATCAAACCATCATCACGGAGCACCTTATCTGCTATTTGAAGCATTTGATCAGATACTTGACGTAAAAATTCCCTAAAATAACTGCGGCTTCTAATAACCGCAGAATCTCTTTGTGCTATATCGGGCGATTGGATAAAATCATAGGACTGCAACATTATAGCTATATAATCGCTTTCTGGGGTTGTTGGTTTACCACCAAACAAAAGTTGCTTCAGAAGCATTGTTTTCCCTGTTCCTCTACGACCAAACAAAATTTGATTGGCTGTGTTATTCATATTTGACATAATATGCTGTTGCGGATTGTCGACAAAGATAGACTTATGGTCTTCAAATCTCAGATCTTCGGCTCTTGGAGATACAGCTCTCTGTCCCACGACCGCATGTTTTAATAAATCCTGCTTATTCATAAAATCTCAATTTATTAAACCAGCGTTGAAAATTGTATTCCATAAATAACCCCCACATAGATACTTGTGCACATATCTCATTTCCCGTAAAACGCCTATATATAACATTTACAGTCGCTCACGTCGGTAATCCACCGCTAAACAAATATACCTAATCACCCCTTTTCCTACACCTGCCCCATCAGATGGTCTATCTGCTGCCATATCAGTGAGCAGGGTGCTAGTAGATTCTTCGCTGTTACCGTTATGGACATCTGCGAGGCGGCCTTGTCCCATTCGCCTCTTAACTTCACGCCGTAGTCGTGTGTGTCTATGTCCCACGGGCCGTCTGCGCCTACGGCTGATACGTCGGCGTTGCCTTCTTTTAACTTCTCAAGTATAAAATCCACCTTCTCTCTGGTTATGCCGTCATAAACATGCGCTTCGCCACATACTCCCATCTTCTACTCCCTCCCTTTAAATTGTTCGCGTTACGGTTAATGATAGTATATAATGTAAAATACTATTTGTCAAGTATTAATTATTGTCATTGCCTAAATGCTTATTATTGCAGGATAAGGACTGTTATGATTATAGTAATGTTACCTAAAGGTAACGTCTGTGAGGATGTTATAATGTAAAGTGTCTTTGTATAACAATAAATTCGTTACTGCTGCAAAACGTTATAATATTTGATAAAACCGCCCAGACCATAGTTGCCCACTCTGCCCCCTCTATGTTACAATCCATGACTTATGGATGAGATTGGCTTAGTTAAACGCATTGACGGCGTTAACGCTACCGTCGTTGTCGAAAAACGCCAGACCTGCGAGGGCTGTAAGGAAAATGAATCCTGCGGCATCACAAGCAGCGATAACGAAACCCAAACCATCGAAATCACCGCCCTCAACATCGCAGGTGCCAAGGTAGGTCAAATGGTCAAGGTTACAGCTAAGTCATTCACTTACGTCAAAGGTGCCATGCTTGTCTATGGCCTTCCGGCAGTGGCCCTGCTGCTTGGCGCGGTGTTTGGCAAGTATCTGCTTCACGGCGCGTTTCCGGCGGTTAATCCTGAGACGCTCTCTGCCGCCTCCGGCTTCTCGGCATTTATAATCTCCTATATCGCACTAAAGATTCTTTCTGGAAATATAGAGAAAAAGACAGAAAATACGCCCATTGTCGAGCAAATTATCGAACGTTAAAATATATCAACTGTAAGGGGGAACTATATGGACAGCGTTGAAAAAATTCGTAACGTGGCTATTCTGGGGCACAGCGGCTGCGGCAAGACCACTCTCACAGAGGCGATAGTATTTAATGCAGGGGCCACTACCCGCATGGGCAGCGTTAACGACGGCAATACGGTGACTGACTTCGACCCGGAGGAGATTGACAGAAAGGTTACAATTAACGCCGCCGTGGCCACTTGCCAGTGGTCAGGCTATACGCTTAATCTGATTGACACGCCCGGCTTTATCAATTTTATGGAAGACACGCGCGGATGCCTGAGAATCGCAGACGGTGCTATCGTCGTTGTCAGCGCCATTGACGGCGCACGCGCAGAGACCATGAAACTCTGGAAATACTGCGATGAGTTCTCAGTGCCGCGTATCATATTCGTCAACGAAATGGACAAGGAAAACGCCAATTTCCAGCAGACCGTCGAGCAGGTTGAAAAGATGTTTTCCCTTGACGCCGTCCCGCTCTACATCCCAATGGGCGAGGGGCTTGGCTTTAGCGGCGTAATTGATGTCTTAAATGCCAAGGCTTATGTTAATAAAGGCGGCAAGTCCGAGGCGGCAGATATCCCCTCTGAATTTATGAGCGATTATGACCTGTTCAGGAAAAAGCTGGTTGAAAAAGTAGCCGAACTTGACGATGCGCTGCTTGAGAAATACCTTGAGACAGGAGAGCTTACGCAGGATGAGATCGTACATGGAATTCGCAACGGTTGCTGTAAGCGGGATTTCGTTACGGTTGCCTGCGGCTCCGCAGAGAAAAATATTGCCATCCCCCAGCTACTTGAGTCTGTTACCGCATATCTGTCATCGCCGCTTGACAGGTTTAACATTGTATCTGTTACCGCCACGAACCAGAAGGACGGCTCTGAGGTGAAACTGCCGCCGAATGAAAATGCACAGCTTGCTATCTATGTTTTCAAGACAATTGCCGACCCATACGCGGGCAGACTGACCATATTCAGGGTCTTCTCCGGCACGTTAAGGCCGGACGCCACGCTGCTTAATCCCACGCGCGGGGCAAAGGAGAGGGTAGGGCAGATATTTCACATGCTTGGCAAGAAGCAAATCCCCGTTAAGGCC
>JAKOEO010000044.1:23291-28893 GCA_022321325.1 Candidatus Magnetominusculus sp. LBB02
GAGGGTAGGGCAGATATTTCACATGCTTGGCAAGAAGCAAATCCCCGTTAAGGCCCTTGGCCCGGGTGAAATCGGCGTCGTTGCTAAACTCAAGGAAACCCTTACGGGCGATACCCTTACCGACGAAGGACATCCGGTTGTGTTTTCAGCGGTTAAATTTGCGGAGCCTATCATTTCATACGCAATTGAGCCAAAAACTAAGGGCGATGAGGACAAGGTCAGCACAGGGCTTCACAGAATTTTGGACGAGGACCCAACGATAAAATTCCACCGCGACCCTGAGACCAACGAGATGATTATCTCCGGCATGGGGCAGGTGCACATAGAGGTTACGCTGCATAAACTCAAGAGGAAATTCGGCGTAGATGTTGATATGAAGACCCCGAAGATTCCTTATAGAGAGACTATTCGCTCCACAACCAGCGTACAGGGCAAGTACAAGAAGCAGTCGGGCGGCAAGGGCCAGTACGGCGATTGCTGGATTACGGCAGAGCCTCTGGAAAGGGGCGGCGGCTTTGAGTTTCATGATAAAATCGTAGGCGGGTCTATCCCGCGCAATTACATCCCGGCGGTTGAAAAGGGCATTATAGATAAGATGAAGGGCGGCATTATTGCCGGTTACCCGCTTGTGGATGTCAAGGTTTCGCTATATGACGGGTCGTATCACGCGGTGGATTCCTCTGAAATGGCGTTTAAGATAGCGGGTTCGATGGCGATTAAGAAGGCGGTATTGGCCGCTAATCCGGTCCTGCTTGAGCCGGTTATGAAGGTAGAGGTATTTGTGCCTGATGATTATCTTGGCGCAGTGATAGGAGATCTCAACTCAAGACGCGGCAAGGTACAGGGAATGGAGCCGCAGTCAGGGGGAAATCAGAAGATAGGGGCGACCGTGCCGATGTCGGAGATGCTGACATACGCCAATCAGCTCCACAGCATAACAAGCGGCAGGGGGCTTTACTCGATGGAATTTTCACACTACGATGAGGTGCCGCACATCAACGCGCAAAAGATAATCGCAATGGCCAAGAAAGAGGAAGAAGAGGAATAGAACAAAAATGCGAAGAAAGGCCAACATTTTGTCTAATGTTGGCCTTCCCTGCCTTATAAATATGCTGGTTTAGAAACTATTATATATTAAAGAATAGACAATATGATGTATTTTGTCTGATATTATGGAGAACAAGCAAGTCTGTGCGGATATTACCTTGGGCAAAAGCACTATAATTAATTATTGATTCCCTTTAATTCCCGGCCCAGTGTTAATTTATAATTGTAATGTAAATATATCTTGACATTTTACAAAATAATAATTAAACTGAACAATCTATGGATATTACCATGAAATACTGAATTAATTTTTTTTAAGTTTGGAGGACGCGGTGAACAATATAACCTCAAACTATAATCTGCTCAATGAACAATGGATTCCCGTTCTATACCACGATGGAACAACTAAGCGCGTCGGGATTTGTGATGCCCTGACAGAAGCGCACAAGATTCGGCAAATCGCGGCTGTAAATCCTATGGACCGAGCGGCTATTCTGCGTTTTCTGCTTGCCTTGCTATATTGGTGCAAGGGAAACCCGCCGGACAATGCCGCCGCATATCGTAACGACTCATTTCCATCGGATTGGTTTTCCAAACTCGACGACAATGCCGGGTGTTTTGATCTATTGGGGAAGGAAAAACGTTTCTATCAATACAGGAAAGGCAAGCCTGATAAATCTGCCAATTATCTTATCCACGAAATACCGACAGGCATAAACTTTTGCCACTTCAGACACACGACGGACAAAGTTGATGGTTTATGCCCGGCATGTTGCGCTATCTATGGGATTGATACGGCTGCCGATGTTTACAACGTCCGGGGGGCCAGGCTTTTCCCCCGGGATTAATGAAAAACCACCGATTTATGCCATTCCGTTAGGCCAATCTCTTGCTGAAACCTTAAGGCTTTCATGGCAGAGTGTTCTGGAGTTAGGAACACCGGCATGGGATAAGCCTGATTTACAACTCCCTAAAAATGGCAATGTCCCGCTTCTTACCGGAATCACATGGCTGCCTCGGCAAGTGTGGTTGGACGAACCAGAGAAATATGAAGCCACCTGTATCTCATGTGGACGCATTGAACCTCTGATAATCAACTGTGAATTTTCCGGTATTGGGACTCAGAAGGACAAGGCTATCGAATGGATAGACTCCCATGTCATCTATGAAATGAACAACAATAATGAGGATAAATCCCTTAGAAGCACTGTTGAACAAAGACAGAACAAAGTTGATGTACTCAGTACACCTGATGTAGCAGCAGGCCGATGGACAAAAGTTACAGAAGGGATTTTAAAGAAAAATACCAAACATGGATATACAGTTGATAAATGTGCAATGTGGGTTATCGACTTTGCCACAGTAAAGAATGCCAAGTATCTGGAAGCGAAAGAATCTGTGATTCAACTCCATTCATCGCAGCAAACTCAAGATGCAATCGAAAAGATAGCGTTGTGGCAGAAGAAAGGAAATACTCTGGCAGGGAAAGAAGATCCTATTGAGATTCGCTCAATTGTTGCCTCTATTCGCCCTCATGTTGAAACTACCGTGTCGGCAAATATAGGCGAATTACTTGAAACCGGCGGCGACGCATGGGAGATAACGGCCAGCCAATACAAACCAATGATGGACGTTATCGCAAAATCGCTCTCACCGGGGTTCACAACGGAGGAAGTGCGGCAGCGAATGCAGATTGCCAGTGCTGCACCTGATATGGGGATAAAGGCAACTAAGAAGCCCTGCAAGAAGAGGGGAGGGCATAAATGATTTCGACGAAGGAATATATTGACGGGCTGACACATCTGAAACACGGCGAACTTGGGCTTTTGCGTACACATGCCGGGCAGGGTCTTGACGAAAGCGTGGATGGATTTGACCTGTTTACAGGCATTTGGTGGCCGCTTCGCCAAAAAAACGAGAGGTCGCCTAAACGAACTGTGGCATGGTTGATTGCTAAACTCTACGCCTCTTGCCCGCTTTCACAATCAGAGGATAAGGAGCTTGCTTACCAGTTAGGCTTGTGCCAACCCGAAGAGGATATTGACAAAAAACGTTTCTCACAAAGGTTCGACAGGCTGCTGATGCTGCCGCTCGACAAAATCGAACCAGCCATGCGGTGGGCGCTTAACACTATATCGTCAAATGACAAAAAGATCATTAAAGAAATCGATTGGGTCAGGCTAACCGATGACCTCTCCCTCTGGGAACGCCAATTCACAAGACTTGCGTGGGCTGAACAGTTTATAGAAGCAACTAAATCATAGGAGGACGACAATGTTAATTGAGATTCATTTTATTCAGAACCACTGCCCGGCTAATCTGAACCGCGACGACCTGGACGCGCCAAAGACCTGCTACTTCGGAGGGGTATTGCGCTCACGCATCTCAAGCCAGTGCATTAAACGCAGTATCCGCACGAGCGATGACTTTAAGAGTTTATGTGGAGGGATACGCACACGGCGATTGGTGGATCTTATCGCCGAAAAAGTAACAGGTAAGGATGTTACAAAACGCGCGGAGAATATTTTCAAGGCATGTGGAATTAAACTTAAAAAGAAAAAACCTGTCAAAAAAGGTACACAGCAGGAAGACGATGAATCTGAAAACGAAGACAAAAGCAAGATGCTCGTTTACACTACCTATGAGGCGGTTAAAGAAATGGCAAGACTCTTGCAAAACAGCGAAAAAACAGAAGCAGCCCTGACAGATGATTTTAAGAAACTCATCAGTGACAAAACCGCCGTGCCTGACATGGCTCTCTGTGGCAGGATGCTCGAAACCGGTGAGATTGAAAACACTGCGGTTGAGGCGGCCCTTCAAACTGCCCATGCTATCTCCACTCATGAGGCCCGCCAGGAGGTTGATTACTTTGTCGCTGCGGACGATGTCCCCGGCGATGATGCGGGTGCAGGTCATTTGGGCGAGGCCATGTTCGCATCAGCCTGTTTCTATAAGTACTTCTCCATCAACTGGGAACAGCTTACCAAAAACTTGAAGGGTTATGGAAAAGATTTTGAGAAATTGGCTGCTCACACGGTTGGCGCATTCCTCAATGCGGCAGCGTACAATAACCCTTCTGGAAAGCAGAACAGCTTTGCCGCCCACAATTTCCCATCAGGAGTCCTTGTCGAGATTAGAAACAGAAACACCGCAATAAGTTACGCTAATGCCTTTGCCGATCCTGTGGTCAAGGGGGAGCGTGATGTTATAAAGCAGAGTATCGCGCAGCTTGCCCAATATATCCACGACATAGACACCGGCTACGGCAAGCCGGATAAACGTTTCTGGTTCTCGCCAAGCCTTCGCCATCCCCTGTGCTACGTGGACAACAATATAAATGAAATACCAGTCTGCGAAGGCATTGAATCGTTTGATAAATTGCGAAATGCCGTCCTAACGGCTATCGGTTATGACTGGGAGGACGTGAAAAAAGTTGTTGTTAAGGATGTCAAGGACTTTGTTGAGGTGGCCTGATGAGCCTTAATACTCTGTTTCTTCGCCTTGAAGGCCATATGCAGGCATGGGGCGACCAGCAATCGAAGTTTGTTGTCAGGCGGACAGCCGAGGCCCCTACTAAGTCTGGTATTTTAGGGATGCTCTGTGCGGCAATGGGCGTCTCCCGCCCAGAGGCCGTCAATGAGCTTCCAAGACTACGTACACTAAACATGGGTGTGCGCATAGATAAACCCGGCATTCGATGGTGGGACTATCACACGGTCGGCGCAGGAATGCAGATGCGTATTGCTGATGGAAAGACAAAACTCGGCGCGATGCTCACACGGCGCGAGTATCTGTGCGACGCCTCATTTCTCGCAGCGCTTCAGGGCGAACCTGACATTATTGACGAATTGATTAAAGCGCTGGAAGACCCAAAATGGACACTTTATCTTGGGAGAAAGTCATGTCCACCGTCGCGCCCGATGCTGGAGCTTCCAGCTTACGAATTCCCTGATTTGCTTTCAGCTCTCAGATCGATTCCTTGGTGCCGACGGCTCAAATCAGACGATCCACCTCCATACGTGGATTGTTCCAATTTTGCTGCGGTGAAACCCGTCCACAAGCTCAAATCAGACGATCCACCTCCATACGTGGATTGCCTGCTTGATTGGCGTCCGACACACGAAGAGCCTGAGGCCCCTAATGATGCGTTAATCTGGTATGACGTACCCCTGACATTTGAACCGCCATCGCATAGTGCGCGATTCGTCATTCGCAGGCGGTTGCTGGTTGGTACTGACGGAGAAATTGCGTATGAAAAAACGCCGGTACAAAGCAAAACCCCGCCGCAGCCACGCCCACGTGCTAATTATCAAAATACCGAGTACAAAAGACAGCGCATTAAAAGGCTCGACAATGACTGTCATCTGTGTGTCTTTTGTAAGTCTCCTGCCACAACGGTTCAGCACATCACGTACCGGCGTGCCGGTGGCAATGAGTCCATAGACGACTTACGCACCCTGTGCCGGTTATGCCACGACGCCGTAACAATGCTTGAGTATGGACTTGGAATGGGTATGGATCGTATCAATCCAGAAGAGCCACAATGGCGTGACAG
>JAKOEO010000045.1 GCA_022321325.1 Candidatus Magnetominusculus sp. LBB02
TGATTATAAATCCCTGCTGCCGCAATATGTCGATAGAGATGCCTTTGGCGTGAAAGCAGATTGTGTAGTTATTTAGACGCTTACACTCAATGGATGTGTCAGATGGAAAGGATTATACCCGTTCTTTATGCATCATCAGCCTAAACATCGCTTCTCCATATCGCCGGTAATAGGATTCTGGATGAACCGGACTTTGCCCATTTACTGCCTCCCTTAAAAATGTTTTTCATAATCATACTAATAGTGTGAAGTAATCATTGAAGTAATACTAAGCAAATTATTTGTCGAGTATCATTTTTACACTATGACTTATTTTTTTACGATTGTGGTAGAATACTAACTGCAAGTGCGGCTGCCCTTTAATAGGCGCTGCTTATAATCATATTTGAGAGGGGTTGTGATGAGATATTTATTGAGTGCGTTGACGGCTGCGGTTTTAATTTTTATTGGGTTTTTTATCGGAACTACCTGTGCCGAGGACCAGACGGTAATGCAGTCTTACGGCAATGGAAGTCCGCATATATCGCAATTCAACGAAGATAAGGCCGTCCCGGAGGGCTTTGTTGTAAAAAAAGGCACAGAATATGTACAGTTCGAAAACGGTAAGACCAAGCGCGCCACGCTAGCAGAGGACTGGCAAATTCCAAACGGCCCGATTTTAAAAGGCGGCGAGGAAGTAGAATTTTATGAAAACGGCAAAACAAAAATAGCTGTCCTTGCCAAGGACTTTGAGCTGCCAAATTCATTTGTGATTAAGGCCGGCACGGTTCACGAGGTGTACCCCAATAGATTATTAAAAACGGCGGTACCGGCCAGGACCTTCTATGGTAAAGATGGATTTACGGCCAAGGCCGACACGGAATTTGAACAGTCTGAATCAGGAAAGATTTTAAGAGCGACTCTTGCAGAGGACTGGATAACAAACAATACCTTGTATAAAGCCGACACCGTGTATAAGGGCGAGTAGAGAGGAAGGCAATGGGCTGCGCTCTCAGCGTTCACATACCGCAGACGCAGCCCTGAAAAATATCTATCTGTCTCTTAGCTTGGCAAGCAGATTAAGTATCTCGATATAGAGCCATACCAGCGTAACCATTATGGCAAACCCGCCGTACCATTCATAATACTTTGGCGCGCCTTCTCTTGCAGCATTGTCTATAAAATCAAAATCCAGCACCAGATTTAACGCGGCAATTACCACAACCACTGCGCTGAACACTATGCTGATTGCACCGCTTCCATAGATAAACGGCATTTGTACGCCAAATAATCTCAACAAAAAGGAAGCAAGATAGACTATGAATATGCCGCCTGTTGCCGCAATTATGCCGGCCTTAAACTTGTCGCTTGCCCTCACTATTCCGGCCTTATAGGCAAATAGCAGCATGAATAGCGTACCGAATGTCAACGCAACGGCCTGGAAGGCGAGGCCATGAAACTTTTGTTCGTAAACCGCCGTTATACCGCCTAATAAAAGTCCCTCAAATACCGCGTATATGGGCGCTGTTACCGGCGACCATCTGCTTACGAATATCGTCACAAGGGCGGCGATTAAACCGCCGGCAAGGCCGATGCCTATAAACGGCGTAATAGCTTGCAGTCCCTCCTCAAAAAATGTCCGCCATACCCATGAGGCGCTTCCAAGCAGGATAAGAAGCAGAAACGCGGTCTTGTTGACTGCCCCTTGTACTGTCATTGTCCCTTGGGCAGCATAGACCGCCGCCGGCCTTTTCACTCGTAACGCAGGGTTTGATGTCCTCATCATTGTATTGATTCCTCCTATAGTGTTATTTTTGAGAATACCTCGTTATAGATTACATCCGCAAGCAGTTCATAGCCCTCTGTTGACAGGTGAAGCCCGTCGTTTGAGTATTCTGGGGCAAGACGCTGTACAGGGCTTTCGCATGAGGCTGTAAAATAATCGGCAAACGGGATGTTAAGGCCCTTTGCGTTTTCCTTTATCATCCTGTTAAGCACAACCCTTGGCGCTATCAGAGGGTCATACCCCCTTAGAGATGGCACAGAAACGGCAACCGGAATAATCCCAGCGTCAAGTGCCGTTTTATACATATAGTAAAGGTTGGACATTATGACGCTCAACTCCACAGACCAACCAAGGTCGTTAGTGCCGCCCAGAATTATCACATAATCAGGCTTATGCAATATGACATCGGCGTTATAGCGCCTAAGCATGTCCTCAGTCAGTTCGCCGCTTATCCCTTTGAGAATAAACTCTGCCTTGCCGCCAATCTTAGCATTAAGAAAGTCCGTATAAGGCGTCTCTTGATACCACGGCTCATCCATCGTAGGCGATTGAAACCCAACGGTGAGGCTGTCGCCGAAAGCTACAATAGTTAGTTTAGACATCAACCACTCCCATATGTAGATATATTGTAAGACATATAGCGATGCGCTGTCAATGTCAGCAGGTTTTAGGTTGTCAAGTCAGGGTGAACAAATCCAATTAATATCAATTATTAGGATTAATAATTGTTAATATGTATAATATGTCATGATTTGTGAACAAGAAAATAAGCGCATGTAAAGCCGTTAAGTGACAGAATTATACAAGGAAAGCTATGCCCTTGTGGCAGGTGTGAGTGAATATGCTTACTTATCGAACCTCCACGGTGTATTAACGGATGTACAAGGAGTTTCAGAGGCATTGAGATTACACTGGTTTCAAGTTGTAGAAGTGCTAAATCCAGACAAAGATAAGACTGTTACCGTTAGTAGGTGAGTGCTTTGATACTCAGAGATTCGGAGCTAGTAAAGTGCACTGAATCTTCTCGTAACTGAAGATCCGCATCCCGGCCGCCAATGACCTCGACTACCTTTTGTTCAATAAACATCTCTAAATCCTCAATGGACATACTCTTTAACATCAATCGTGATACCTCTGTCCAATGGCATCCTTCATGGCATGACTTTCTCATGTGTTTATTATATCAGGCTATGGCCGAAAATGTAACGTTACGTCGGGCTGCGGCGGGCTGGCGACCCAGTTTTCAGCGCCATTAATAGCGCCTCATATCAGTGGTTTGCGCTCAACACTGTGATTACTGTCACTGTAAAATATTGATATTTCAATTTTTTTCTTGACATTAGACAATTTTTCATGTATGATTGCGCATGGTGCGAGGACGGCCGCTTAATATGGCCTTCAAAGAAAGGCGTGGCCGTTTAGCAGTGTTTTAACAAATTCTGAAAGGTGGTGGTATAGCACAAGGCTTATTTTGTATCGGGTAAATCACTGAATAATCGGAGGAGGCTAATGAACAGTTCAACAAGCAATCGTATGCGTAATTGTCTTACCGCACTAATTCTCATGGCTGGCCTGTTAGTGATGTGGGCAGGCAGCGCCATCGCAGCTGAGACCGCAAAGGCCGTTGACGGAAAGAAGATCTATTCAAGCCGCTGCACCATATGCCACGGCGAAAAGGGCGACGGCAAGGGACTAATGGACGTAATCCACAGGAATGAGAAGAAGGGAATGGTCTGGAGCATTTTCCCGAGGGATTTTACATCCGGCACGTTTAAGTTTCGCTCAACCCCCACAGGCTGTCTGCCAACAGATGCAGACCTCGAAAGGGTTGTTAAAAACGGCATCCCCAGGGCATATATGCCGTCCTTCGGCGAGCTGCCCGAAAACGAAGTAAAGGCCGTCATAGGTTACGTCAAGTCATTCTCCAAGAGATGGAAGGAAGAGGAGGCGTGTAAGCCTATCGCCATTAAAAAACCCGCCTATGTAGGCGCAGCCGATTCCGTTAAGAAGGGCGAGGCTCTATGGGAAAAGATGAAGTGCTGGGAATGCCACGGCAAGGAAGGCAGAGGCGACGGCGCCAAGGCCGATTCCTTAAAGGATGACTGGGGCGATAAGGTGCTGCCATTTGATTTCACTTCCGGGGCCACGAAGATGGGTTTTGCTCCCGAAAATGTCTATACCGCTTATACAACCGGATTGGACGGAACAGGTATGCCGTCATTTCAGGACTCGTTAAGTGAGGAGGACAGATGGAACCTAGTTTCATATACATTAAAACTCATGGGACGGCTTCAGTAGCCAGGGAGGTTATATGTCTTTAGATAGAAGGAAGTTTCTGAAATATATGGGCGTTGCAGGGGCTGCCGCAGGGGCAAGCATGCTTGTCTCCGAGGGCGTTAAGACCAAGGGAAAGGCCGCGATAGGCCCGACAACGGCTGAGGCGCAGACCGAGGCCAAAGAACACAGGTATGAGGTAAAGCCCGGCGAGCTGGACGCATACTACGGCTTCTGGAGCGGCGGTCACTCCGGCGAGGTTCGCATCATCGGCGTACCGTCAATGAGAGAGATAAAGCGCATTCCCGTGTTCAACATTGACGTAGGCACAGGCTATGGCGTTACCAATGAGACCAAGGCCCTGCTTAAAGGCAGGTTCTGCGGCGATACGCACCATGTCCACGGCTCTTATAATAACGGCGTTTACGATGGGAAATATCTCTTCGTCAACGACAAGCTCAACAACAGGGTCGCCCGCATACGCACCGACTATATGGAGACTGATAAAATCGTTGATGTGCCTAATATTCAGGGAATGCACGGCCTGTTCACCCAGAGATATCCAAAGACTGAATGGCTGGTTTGCAACGGCGAATTTCAGGTACCAGTGCCAAACACAAATCCCAACCAGTCACCTGCTGACTACAACGGCGTGCACACCATTATAGACGCCGAAAAGATGGAGATAGTCTGCCAGATTCTAATGGACGAGAACATGGACCTTGCAGCAACTGACTACAAGGGCAGGTACTCTATGACCACCTCCTATAACCCTGAAAAAGGCGTTACAGTATCTGAAATGCTTGCCTTTGACGAGGATTTCATGCTGGTGTTTCATTGGGACAGGATAAGAAGTGCGCTGAAAGACGGCAAATATAAGATGGTTAATGGCGTAAAGATGCTTGATGGAAGGGCAGGGAAATCTGATTTGACGCTGAGAATCCCTGTTCCCAAAAACCCTCACGGCATTAACGTCTCTCCAGACGGCAAATACGCAGTCTGCTCAGGCAAGGTTGCCCCGACGTGCTCTGTTGTAGAGATAGACAAGATAGAGGACGCCTTCAACGGCAAGATAAAGCCAAAGGAATGTATCGTAGCCCAGCCGTTTATAGGTCTTGGGCCATTACATACCACTTATGACGGCAGAGGCAACGCTATCACCTCTGTGTTCATTGACAGCACCAACGTCAAGTGGAACATCCAGAAGGCTATTGATAACGAGAAGAACCCGGAAGAGAAGAAAAAGAACACGCACATCGTAGACGTCCTCGATGTTACCTATCAGGTCGGGCACATTATGGCAACAATGGCCGAGACCAAAGAGGCCGATGGGCAGTGGCTTGTGTCTCTCAATAAGTTTTCCAAAGACAGATTCCTTAACGTTGGTCCTTTGAAAAACGAATGCGAGCAGCTTGTGGATATCACCGGAGATAAACTCAAACTTGTCCATGACTCAGCCGCCTATATAGAACCGCACGATTGTATCATGGTAAGGCGCGATATTATCGAAAAGCACGTAAAAGACCGTTATAACATGTTTGACAATCCACTAGCGGTTACTAAGGCCGGCGTGGAGAGAAAGGGCAATAAGGTGACGGTAAAGTTAACTGCCAATGCGCCAGTATTTGGCTTGTCTGAGGTTCATCTGAAAAAGGGTGAAGAGGTTACGGTTATCGTAACTAACCATGACGAAATCTCAGACCTTGACCACGGCTTTGCCCTCTCCGCATATAACATCAACTTCGTCGTAGCGCCGTTTCAGACGAAATCCGTAACGTTTACAGCGGACAAACCCGGCGTTTATTGGGCATATTGCACAAACTTCTGCCATGCCCTTCATCTTGAGATGAGAATGAGGTTCATAATAGCGTAAGATGTCGCAGCATTTGAGCCGGCCAACTGCAAGTTGGTCGGCTTATAAACTCTAAATAATGTAAGGAAAGGATAATATGAAAAAAGCCCTTGTCTTGTTTATTATGTTTGTGTTTGCCTCCGCAGCCTACGCTGACAAGCCCAAGTTCCTTGAACACCGTTATGAATATAAACTTGAAGACGTCTTAAAGGCAGATAAATATGAAAAGAAAGACCGCTACTGGGAGGCGTACATAGCCGGTAAATTGGTCGGATATATCTTTTTATCTAAGGACTGGACCGCCCAGCATGTGGGCTATTCAGGCAAACATATGGAAACGCTGGTCGGCTTTGACACTAAAGGCGCGATTACCGGCGTGAAGATTGTATTCCATGCCGAACCTATTGTATTAATTGGTCTAAAACAAGATAATTACGATAATTTTATTAAACAATATATAGGAAAGAGTGTCCTTCAGGGTATGTCAGTAGGAAACGAGATTAAAATGGACGCAATAACCGGGGCAACTGTGACGGCGGTCGTGCAAAACGCCATTATTGCCGAGGGCGCAAAGAAGGTTGCAGCCTCTGCCGGCCTGATAAAATATGCCGCGCAGCAGAGCCATAAAATATCCCAAAAGTTTGAACCGCTTAGCTGGAAAGAGCTGATGGATACGGGCGCTATGAAAAACATACTGATTACTAAGGAAGATGTTGGGCAGCAGGGCGGCAAAGACCCATACATAGACCTGTCCTTTGGCCTTGCCACACCGCCCGCAATAGGGAAAAATGCCCTCGGAGAGCGCACCTATGCACAGCTTCTGCAATCGCTCAAAGAGGGAGACTCAGCGGTGTTTATCTTTTCAAACGGCCCTGGTTCATTTAAGGGTTCTGGATTTGCCCGAGGCGGCGTTTTCGAAAGATTCCATGTCGAACAAGACGACAGGACATATGTCTTCACAGACAAGGACTATATAATGTTTACGGAGCTTGCCGCTAATGGCGCGCCAACCATTAAAGAAGGCGGTATTTTTATAATAAGGGCGAAGGATTTTGACCAAAGCAAGCCCTTCAAGTTAAAGCTGATAATCAGCTATCGTATCGGCGTTGATTCGAAGTTCAAAGCGGCAGCGTCAGACTACAAACTGCCGGATAAGTTTATGGAGCAATAATTAAAGACGGCGGGCCGACTCAAGTCGGCCCTTTGCCATTTACGATTATATAACGATATGAATGAATTAACAGAGGCCCCGCTGTGGAAGCTGCTATGGATGCAGAAGGCCGTTTATATGGGCTTTTTTGCGGCGTTACTCGCATTAATATTTGCGGTTGCCGCATTTCATAACCGGCTGTCAAGGCACCGCCGTACGCTTAATGTTATAAGGTATGCGATACTTCTAATGTCGTTTGTATATGCCGGTCTGGTTCTTAAGGCGCAGCCCTCTACGACAAACGTAGTTATCGCCGTGAATTCGTTCAAAGAAGGCGAGTTCCCGCTGGAGCTTTTTATGATGGATCCATTTATTTTTCTCTCCTTTATATTTATGACGATTACGGCCTTGCTGTGGGGCAGGGGGATATTTTGCGGCTGGCTATGTCCGTTTGGGGCGCTTTCAGATTTATTTAATAAGATAACCGCTAAGCTGGCCCCTGGTATATGTCAAAAGAAGGCGCCGCCGAGGGTTCACAACCTTGCACTGTATCTGAAATACATTATTATGGCCGCTATCATTGGAGTATCATTTTATAATTTCATGGTCAGCGAGTATATGACCGAGATAGAACCGTTTAAGACCCTGGTGCTCAAACTTCAAAGACAATGGTATTATGTGGGCTACTTTTTCGTCCTGCTTGTTGCCTCAACGATTGTAACGCGCGCCTTCTGCCAGTATTTATGTCCTTTGGGGGCGGCTATTGCGCTGCCGTCGTTATTGAAATGGCTTCCCATTATTAAGCTGAGAAGATATGCCAGGTGCTCAACCTGCAAGATTTGCCGTAACGACTGCACGTATCAGGCTATCGACGAGGGCGGCAAAATAATGGATACTGTGTGCATGCACTGTTATGATTGCCAGATGAACTACAACGACCCTGTCCGCTGCCCTGAACTTATCAGCCGCACTAAGAAGGCCGCCTCAAACCCGCCCTCTTCGACAACCATTGCAGCCTTGTTCATATTTGTCCTTTTAATCCCATCATTGGCGGCGTCATCCACGCTTGTCGTTGACGCCGGTGCCTCAGGCGGATATAAGACCATCCCAGAGGCGGTAAAAAACGCCAAAGACCATGACATAGTAGAGGTCAGGCCGGGCAGATATCAAATAAATGAGCCTATGAAAATCACCAAGTCCATTTCTCTGAGGGGGATTAACAATCCCGTTATCTTAGCCGGGTGCGACTTCCCCGTTGTTATAGACACATCCGAGGTAATATTTGAGGGTTTTACCATTGATTTTCAGGGGACAGGGTTTTCCACTGACAGCACCGCCGTTATTGTGTCAAAGCTCTCGGACAATGTGACGGTAAGAAATAATACGTTGGTAAACGTGATGTTTGGCGTACGCAACCTTGAGGGCATAAACCTGATAATTGACAATAACACCATCACTGGCCGTAAGGAACTTGAAGAGACTAACAGGGGAAACTGCGTAACCCTTACCGGTTCGTTTAAGGCCAGCGTAACCAATAACATAATGACATACTGCCGCGACGCCATATACATGGAGGTCTGTCACGACTCAACCATCACGCATAACCAGATATCGAAATCTCGCTACGCCATTCACACAATGTGGGTTGATACCGGCGATTTTAGTTATAATATGATCTATGACAACCTCGTCGGCATGGCAATTATGTACACCAAACACTCTAAAATAAATGGGAATATCTCCGTAGGCAATAAGACCCACGGCCTGCTTCTGAATCAGACTATAAGGAGCGAAATTAACGAAAATAAGCTCATCAGCAATACAAAGGGGATGTTCATCTATAATTCGGTGGGCAATAAGTTGATATCTAATCTGATAATGAATAACAATATGGGCATTCATAACTGGGGTGGATCTGAGGATAACGAGGTAACAAAGAACTCATTTATCAACAACGAGGTGCAGGTGAAATATGTGGCCTCTAAGAACCAGTACTGGAACAATAACTACTGGAGCGACTACCTCGGCTGGGACATGGCGGGCAAAGGCACGGGGGATATTCCCTATGAGTCCAATACGGTGGTAGACCATGTGTTTTGGCGCTATCCGCTGTCAAAGCTGTTGTTTGCAAGCCCGTCGCTGCATATACTTAAAGTGCTGGAGAAACAGTTCCCAATACTATCAGTCCCAAAGATTGTGGATAAGCGCCCGTCTATGGTACCCTATCATGCAAACTGGAAGGAATTAATCGCGAAGTATGCGGAGTATGCGCCGGCTAAATATTATGGGAATATGGAGAAAATAGAAAATATGACAGGTGGAATGTGATGCTTAAATTCGTCCGGGTAGCGAAAAACTATGACGACGTAAAGGCCGTAGAGGATGTGTCCTTTGAGCTTTCTGAAGGAGAGATGTTCGGCCTTGTCGGCCCAAACGGCTCCGGGAAATCAACGCTATTAAAGATAATGCTTGGAATACTAAAACCTACTGAGGGAAAGGTATTACTGCGTGGCGAGGCGATTAGTGACAGCGGCTGGAGAGAATTCAGAAGATTAATCGGCTACATGCCGGAGCGCGTATCCTTTTATGATAATCTCACAGGTAAGGCAACGCTTGAACTTTTTGCTAACATCAAGGGCGGCAGTCTTGCAAATGTCGAAGATGTCCTTCCTGCGCTGCTCTCAAGAGATGTTCTATCCAGGAAAGTAGGCACATACTCAAAGGGGATGCGCCAGCGGTTGAACCTTGCCCAGGCACTCTTAAACGACCCCAGCCTACTGGTACTTGATGAGCCGACCTCAGGGCTTGACCCAATAGGTACAAGGCTTCTCTATGATATACTTGACAGGGTGAGAGAAAGAAAAAAGCTGACAGTAGTGCTCTCAACACACATGCTTGCCGAGGTGGAGGAGAAGGTCAGCAGGGTAGGCATTATGAAAAATGGGGCGTTGAAGGCAGCCGGTACTCTTGACGAGCTTTACAGGGGGTTGAATCTGCCCATGAGGCTGATAATCGCCGTTGACGGCTCAGAAGGGGCGGCAATAAGGGAGATTCTCAGGCAGGAGGGGGCGCAAAACATTACATATGCAAAAGGACAGCTTATAGCAGAGCTGCCGGTTGACAATAAACTGAGCATGCTTGGGCTGCTTCTGCAGCATAAAGATAAATTTGTGGATTTCACGCTGAGGCAGCCATCTTTAGAGGAGGTATTTTTTGGCATTCACTGATAGGGCAGGGGCGCTAAGCCCGTTAAAAGCGCTGGCATATAAGGAGTTTTCAGACAGGCTCAAGAGCAGATGGGTAGCGGCAATCACCGTCGGCTTTACGATTCTCACTGTTGTGGTAATATATTTCGGGTCGGCCTCCTCCGGGGTTGTCAGCTTCAGGAATATGGCGGCCACAGTTGCCAGCCTTACCAGCCTCGTTGTATACTTCATACCAATGTTGGCCTTAACGCTTGGCGGTGGTGTTATTGCCGATGAGAGGGACAGGCACACGCTTGATTTGTATTTGTCAGCTCCGATATCACCTGCTGAGTTCATTCTGGGCAAGTATATAGGCCTTGCCATATCGCTTGCCTTGCCGTTGCTTTTGGGATTCATGCTGCCCGGACTGATATTGTTGTTTAAGGCCGGTGTTGGTTCATTCGGCAGTTATCTGGTGTTTGTTATAAACTCGGCAGCGCTTGGGCTTGTGTTTTTGAGCATTTCTTTTTTGACGTCGGTGATGTTTTATGAGCGCAGCAAGGTTGTGGGGTTTACGGTGGTGGTGTGGTTGTTTTTTACTATTGTATATGACCTTGGGCTTGTGGGGGTTTTGATAGCGACAAAGGGCGCGCTTTCGCCTCCGGCGTTTGTTGTAATGCTTCTTCTGAATCCCGTTGATGTATACAGGATATTGAATTTCACGACTATAGGAGAGTACTCGGTGTTGATGGGGCTTGCCTCGGTGGATGTGCCCGGCATTATCAGACCGTCTGTGCTATGGGCGGTAACAGTGGCGTGGATAGCGGCGCCGCTTCTGGCAAGTTATTATGTGTTTAAAAAGAGGTATCTGTCATGAAAAAGAAATTAGTAAATAAAGGAGGACTAAAGAAATGACAAGACGAACTGTTCAGAGATTGGTCGTATTGCTGGTAACGGCACTATTGGTGGCCTCGGTTTCATTTGCCTATGAGGGCGGTGAGGTAAAAGGCGGAGTTGACGTAAAAGGGGTTATAAAATATTCGGGTACGCCGCCGCAAGAGCAACCTCTGCATATAGAAAAAGACGAGGCCGTATGCGGGAAAGAGCAAAAGCCTGACGCCTACATAGTCTCCTCCGATAAGGGGATTAAAAATGCGGTAGTGTGGCTTGAGGGCGTCTCAAAAGGGAAGGCGCTGCCTAAGCAGGACACCGTTATAACGATTAAGAGCTGTAAGGTAGAGCCGCTTGTCGGACTGGGCTTTGTAGACAACGACTATGTCATCAAAAACGAAGATACTATTTTACATACCATACAGTTGAAACTTGGCCTTAGCTACCAAAAAGAGGTCTCTGGCAGGCCGCTTAAAGACGGCTCGACTATCTTAAACCTCGCCCTGCCAACCCAGAATTGTGAAATCAAAAAACCAATTAAGGGCTATCATAGGCTGACAAAAGACACGGGCTTTATCTCCGTGAAATCCAATGCCCACGACTGGATGAGAGGATATGTGTTTGTCTTTGACCAGCCCTATGCCGCGGTTACTGACGCAGCAGGAAAGTTTGAGTTGACAAATGTCCCCCCCGGCGAGTATGTCCTGAGGGTATGGCACGAGGGTATGGGGATAAGCGAACAGAAGATAAAGGCAGACCCTGACTCTAAACCAATAGAAATAGAGATAACCGCCGCCGGTAAAACGGCAGGGGAGGACGCCGCCCCTGAGGCCGGTAAGCCGCAGGCCTCCTTTAATGAGGTGAAATATGACTTTGGCAGAGCAGTGGCCGACCAGACCGTTGAGCACACTTTTGAACTAACAAATACCGGCACAGGAAAACTTATCATAAAGGACCTAATCCCCGCTTGAAGAAAGTGCACAAAGGTATCCGCCAGTTCGGCGGAGATAGCCCCCGGGGACAAGGCGGCAATAACCGTAGAGTTACATCTGTCATCTACGCCGGGCAGAACTCATAAGTCAGTCGAGGTATGGACAAACGACCCTGAACACGGCATGGTAAACGTGATAATCTCTGGTGAGATAACCCAATGACAAACACTGCGTTATGGGTGGCGCAGACGATAAGCAGGCGGTCATTTATGGCAGGGGGGCTTGCCGCACTTGGCACGCTGCTTGCTGCCAGACCGCTGGGCCTTGCCGCCCAGGCAGAGGCGCTGCCTCCTGATGTAACTGATACGCATATTAAATCTTTGACATACAAGATAGAATACCTGACTGAGTTCTATACCGTCTCCGAGGCCAAAGAGGCTGTAAGGATGTGGATACCGCTGCCGGTGAAAGACGCCGAACAGGAGGTGTCACATCTCTCAATTGAGGCTGCGTACCCATACAGCGTAAACAGGGCGTCAGACAACAGTTTTGTTTACATTGAAAACGACGGCATTAAGAAAAAAGGCCCGTGCGCCTCTGTTCGATATACAATTAAGAGAAAGGCCGCAGCCGTCGAAAACGCCTTAGAGGGCGGTCTAAAACTCTCGGAATGGGAGAGACCTGATGAGGCCATTACCCAATATGTAGATAAACTAACAGGAAATGAGAAAGACCCTGTACGCATAGCCAGAGTACTCTATGACGATATAATCAGCCGCACGCAGTACACTCATGAGGCATGTTCGCGCGGCGTCAGCGCCCTTGCCTTTGACGATAAGTCTGGAAGGAGCGACGATTTCCACGCCATGTTCAGGACAATGATGGCTCTTAAAAAAATACCGGTAAAATGGGAACAGGGCATAATGCTTCCCTATCGCCCGGCCCTCAATAAAAAGGGC
Organism: Candidatus Magnetominusculus sp. LBB02; assembly: GCA_022321325.1. Lineage (GTDB taxonomy): Bacteria > Nitrospirota > Thermodesulfovibrionia > Thermodesulfovibrionales > Magnetobacteriaceae > Magnetominusculus > Magnetominusculus linsii. The sequence continues at coordinate 13,009 of JAKOEO010000045.1, forward strand.
AAGATTGAGGCAGACTGTATAAACTCCCATAGCTGGCTCAAATTCTACGCCGGCGGTAAGTCAATCCCCGTTGACCTTTCGGAGGCAAAAAGATGGCCGGTGCTGAAGGACTTTTATTTTGGCCGTCTAACCCCAAACAGGATTAAATTTTCAACCGGCAGAGGCTTAATGCTAAACCCGCCGCAGTCAGAAATACTTAACACATTTTCATATACCCACGCAGAGGGCGACGGCGTTGTCATGGTCTATGGGCATAACTACAGGACATTCATAAAATACGAGTTAGTAGCAAAGGAGGCTTAGATTTTTAACATGGCGGCAAGACTATCGCTTATTATAATTACGGCCTTATTTATCGCAGTGCCTGTACACGCCTCTGGCATGAAAGAGGGGCAGCCGTTTCCAGTCTTTACGTTGATGGACGAAAACGACAAGCAGGTTGATATCGGTACTCTTATTAACAGACCGACCATTGTCTATTTTACGCACAATTCCTGCCACTACTGCACAGAGATAATAGCGCTTTTAAAGAGGGCCGAGGCAAAGTTTGGCTCTGATAAAATTGGCATCATTGGAATAAACATCATGGCAAAAGACAGCAAGATGGTCAAAAGTTATAAGAAAAATATGGGTTTTACTTTTCCCATGTTTGCAGGAAACAGGGAGGATGTCTTAACGACATATAAAATCAACTATGTGCCCGTGATCGTATTTATAGATTCAGAGAAAAATGTTAAACGGGTCATAGGTCACTATATACATGAAAAAGAGCTTCACAACTACATTAAGGAAATGCTACAATAGTCTCAGCCATTTTTGGAATTACAGCGGTTTGATTTTCAAGCTGTTGTAGTTTATGTAACTTATATCACAGAGGTATGTTGCAGGAGGAGAGCAATGAAAAAGGTAGTAGTTGGGATGTTGTTAGTGATGTTGTTGTTGCCGGCTGCGGTGTTTGCAGAGAAGGCGTATGAAGTTGTTGACGTAAAAGACGGCGGTTCGATTAAGGGTAAGATTAAGTCATCAGGGCCGGTTGCCGACGGTACGCTGACGATTAATAAGGACGAGGCAGTCTGCGGAAAGTCAGTTCCTAAGAATGAGTATGTAATCTCTTCAGCCAACGAAGTTAAAAACGTCCTGGTAATAGTCGAAGACGTAGAGAAGGGAAAGGCCGTCCCAAAGACTGATACAGTGATTGATAATCAAAAATGCGAATTTGTTCCTATTGTAACCGTTGCATATGTCGGCGCAAATTACACAATTAAGAACAGCGACGCAATATTTCACAACACCTCTTTAGGCATCTTTTTAGGAGAGGGCAAAAAGAGGACAGTGTATAACCTGGCGCTGCCGAACAAAGACCAGACCATAACAAAGCCTGTAAAGGTTGCCGGCCTTGAGATAGTCCAGTGCGACGCCCATGCATGGATGAGGGGATATGTGTATGCAAGCAAAACCCCCTATGTTGCCGTAACGAACGAAAAGGGAGATTATGAGATAAAAGACCTCCTGCCTGGTAAGTACAAGGTAAGGATTTGGCACGAAGGTTTTGGAGAGACCACAAAGGAAGTAGAGGTTAAGGCTGGGGCCGCTGCCACACTTGACCACACGTTCTCTAAAAAATAACATGACGAGGGGGCTGGGCTGTCAGGCCTCTGCCCCCTTTTCCTGTTTGACGGCAATGGGTGTTGCAAGAAGGCTGTGCAGATACGCCAATTCCCACAACAAATATGAAAGGATAATCCGCCATTAAGAAAGCGTTAGCGTTATATGTGCTGATACTGGCATTCAACGGCTGTTCCCCTGACAAGGGAGGCCCTGCTCTGCCGGTGGAGCTGACAAGGAAGCACGCATGTGCCGTATGCGGGATGATACTGGTGGATTTCCCCGGTGCAAAGGGACAAGTTCTCTACACAGACGGCAAATATGACGTATTTTGCGGCACGACTGATATGTTTACATTCCTATTCCAGCCGGACTCGCCAAAGAATATCGCGGCAATTTTCACAAACGACATGGGCGACGCAAATTGGAAGACAAGGTGGATAGACGCTAAAAAGGCGTATTATGTCTATGACACAAAGAAGTCTGGTGCCATGGCAGACCCTTTTCAGCCATTTCAGCAGGAAGAAAAGGCAAGGAATTTTACAGCGCTCTACGGCGGCGAAGTATTAAGATTTGACAACATCACGCCAGAGATGCTGAAGCCATTTCAAGAACCGCATATTAAGCATAAGAAGTAATAAATTAAAGCTGGTCTTTTTCAATTTCCAATAAATCGGTACGCAGGCATATTATTGTGGGAGGGAGAGGAAGTGAGCGAACCGCAGACACCTGCTCCAAGCGCGGCAGTATCGGTTGACAATCTTCTGCCAAAGGAAATCACCATAAAGGCGGAGAACATCGGGGTCATAAAGGCGAATCTTGATCTGTTTACGCTCCTTGCGCTGTCCATTTTAGCGGGGGCGTTTATCTCGCTGGGGTCGGTGTTTTTTACCGTTGTAACTACCGGCAACGGGGTTGGCGGCGCGATTAAGCTGCCTCTGGGCATTATGCGGCTGGTCGGGGGATTTTCATTCTGCCTCGGCCTGATTTTAGTCGTTATAGCAGGGTCTGAACTCTTTACCGGAAATATATTAATCACAATGGCGGCGGCCAGTAAAAAGATATCTGTCAAACTAGTGGCAAGAAATTGGGTTGTTGTCTATATTGGCAACCTTATAGGCGCGGTTACGACGGCCTATATGATATTTGCCAGCGGTCAGTACAAGCTCTCTGACGGTATATTCGGCGTACAGGCATTAGCAATAGCCGCCGCAAAGTGCGGGCTGCCATTTATGGAGGCCCTTATCAGGGGGATCTATTGCAATGCGCTGGTCTGCCTTGCAATATGGCTCTGTTTCTCAGGGCGAACCGTTGTTGATAAGATAGTGAGCATTCTGTTTCCTATTACCGCCTTTGTTACTGTGGGGTTTGAGCACTGCGTTGCAAACATGTATCTGATTCCTGCCGGTATCTTTATCAAAAACGGCGCCGAACCGGCATTCTGGTCGAAGGCGGGTAGTGCCGCCGAGACGTATGCAGCCCTGACATGGAAGAATTTCTTTATTGAAAATCTACTGCCTGTATCCATTGGCAATGTCATAGGCGGGCTGATGGTCGGGCTGGTATACTGGGTAATTTACAACCGGCCAAATATCTTAAACGCAGACAATCAACTGGAAATGCTGAAAAGACATATCGGCTTAGGCAAGAGAAGATACCAACGGTATGACGCCAATGGCCGTGTAACGCTGGTTTCAGCAGTCGGCAAAGTTACAGGAAACCTCAACAGCATAAGCGAAGGCGGTATAATGTGTACCGTAGGGCAGGATGCCGACCTTGTTGCCAAGTCAGAGAAGATAACATGCGATATAGAGTATAGCGCTGTAGAATCAACTAAAAATGCAGATATAATAAAAGTCCCGGCAGTTAATGGCGTTGTTGTCAGCGTGGATTTAGAGACCACCGGTCAGGCTTGTATGATGATTGATTTCATTGACCTCACAGAGGGAAATAGAAGCGATATCCAACGTCTTGTCGGCTCATCCGCCGTCAGGAAAAACGGTTAGCGTACGTATGCTATTATGAAGGAATTCATCGCCTCTTGTATTATTCGCGCCGTTTTTAGTAAATTAATTCATGGCTGATAAGCATTTTCTTGATTTTAAATCGTTTGAACCATTATGAGTAAATATGAAATAATTATATATTGGAGCGAAGAGGATGAGGCATTCATCGCCGAGGTGCCGGAACTTCCTGGATGTGCGGCAGATGGCCGCTCCTATCAGGACGCATTGTCAAACATTGAAATTATTATTGACGAGTGGATAGAAACGGCAAAAGACTCAGGCCGTGCCATTCCCCAACCAAAGGGACGGTTGATGTTTGCATGATAATACTCCTCACTTGTATTATTCGTGCTTTTTTTAGTAAATTAATTCATGGCTGGTAAGCATATGTTAACGGCCGTTAACTCGGCCATTGTGATTGTGGATATACAGGAGAGGCTTGCCGCGGCAATGCCGGACAGAGATAAAGTAACAGCTAACGCATTGCATATGATTGAACTTGCTAAGCTTATGAGTATTCCCATCATTGTTACCGAGCAATATCCTAAAGGTCTTGGCCCAACTGTTTCAGAAATCAAAGACTCGCTTCCTGTTTATGAACCTATCGAAAAGACATTTTTCAGCGCCTGTGCCGAGGCTGGGTTTAATGAGATACTAAGGCGATTTGCTAAAAAACAGGTAGTTCTGTGCGGGATTGAGACCCATATTTGTGTCCTGCAAACATGTCTTGATTTAATCGTGGAAGGTTATGAAGTCCATGCTGTGAGCGATTGTACGTCATCGAGGACACAGGAAAACAAGGCGGTAGGACTTGGGCAGATGCAGCAGACCGGGGCGGTAATCACATCCACAGAGACAGTTATATTTCAACTGCTTGCAAGGGCGGGCACAGACGAGTTTAAAATTATGTCAAACAGGATAAAATAAATCGGGAGGATATGCCAACGTGACCGACAAGTCAATGTCAGTATTGAATGAGCTTAAAAAAACAGTCTTTTTTGACCTGTTAAACGCCATGGGCCGCGTCTTTATAATAGTCCGGTACTCAGAGGATGTACAAGTCGGCACAAGGGGATTTCTGCCGGCGGAGAGGGAAAATGGCCTTGTGCTTGTGTTTAACACCAAGATGAGCTTCACATGGCACGACGATGGCGTGATAGAGGCAAAACTTATCTTTGGCACAAAGTCGGAGGACTGTCTAATCCCCGTTGACCATATCATTGCGGTGTATTTGCCGGAGCTTCAGACGCAGTTTATCACAACATATGCGGCCGCGGCCGCCGTAACCCCCGCACCTGAGGCCGCTCCCGCTGTTCAGCCAGAGGCTTCCGATGTGATAGAAAGTAAGATACTGAAAGTTGACTTCACTAAAAAGAAGAAGAAGTAAGTGCCCCGCATAGGCTCCTATGATGTGATAATTATCGGGGGGGGACATGCCGGGTGTGAGGCCGCACTTGCAGCAAGCGCAATGGGGCTTGGTACATGTCTTTTCACAATGAACATTGACTCCATAGCGCAGCTGTCCTGCAATCCCGCCATAGGGGGACTTGCCAAGGGACATCTGGTCAGAGAGATTGACGCACTCGGCGGTCAGATGGCAAAGACTACCGACGCCGCAGGTATCCAATTTCGCGTATTGAACCGCTCTAAAGGGCCGGCGGTTTGGTCTATGCGGGCGCAGGCCGACAGGGCATTATACAAGTCTCACATGAAAGAGGCCCTTGACGCCTCAGCCAATCTTGCCATCAAACAGGCCGCAATTGAGGAGCTGCTTGTTGAAAATAATAAAATAACGGGCGTTTTGACCGCCTCAAGCGAGACCTATGAGGCACGGGCTGTAGTGGTTACGACGGGGACATTTCTTAACGGGTTGATTCACGTAGGACTGACGAATTATCCCGCAGGAAGGGCAGGGGAGTTCCCGTCTGTCGGCCTTTCAAATTCCCTGAGGCGGCTTGGCTTTAAGATGGGACGCCTTAAGACCGGTACGCCCCCGCGCATTGACGCCCGCTCAATTGACTTTTCAAAGACCACCCCGCAGTGGGGCGATGACCCGCCAGAGCCGTTTTCATTTTCCACAAAGGAGATATTAAATCCCCAACTGCCCTGCTATATTACCTACACGAATGAGACCACACATTCACTTATCAGGGCGTCATTGGAACGTTCGCCACTTTACGCCGGCGTAATAAAAGGCGTGGGGGCGCGCTACTGCCCCTCGATAGAGGACAAGGTCGTCAGATTTCCGGATAAGCCGCGCCATCAGATATTTCTTGAGCCTGAGGGGCTTCGTACAAGGGAATTCTACGCCAACGGGATTCCAACCAGCCTGCCCGTTGACGTGCAGTTGGCTGTGGTGCGCGGCATCGAGGGACTTGAAAGCGCCGAAATCGTGCGTCCCGGCTACGCCATCGAGTATGACTGTGTCTATCCCACGCAGCTTAGGCATACGCTTGAGACGAAAGACATTGAGGGTCTCTACCTTGCCGGCCAGATTAACGGCACATCCGGCTATGAAGAGGCCGCAGCCCAGGGCCTCATGGCAGGCATTAATGCGGCGCTTAAAATCACCGGGAAGCCGCCACTGATATTACACAGGCACGAGGCCTACATCGGAGTTTTAATAGACGACCTTGTTACGCTTGGCACGCGGGAGCCGTACAGGATGTTTACATCAAGGGCGGAGTACAGGCTGCTCCTGAGAAACGATAACGCCGAGATAAGACTAAGAGATATTGGACGGCACGTGGGGCTTGTCAGCGACGAGACCTACGGGCATTTTATCGCTAAACGCACCTTGATAGAAGAAGAACTAAGCCGCCTCAGAACTTTTAAAGCCAGCCCGGATGAGATAAACGAGACCCTCGCCGTACTTAACACAACCCCGATTGAGGAGAAAACCACGCTTGCACAGCTCCTTAAACGCCCAGAGGTATCTTATGATATGATAGAGAAAATATATCCTGCCGGTCAGCTTCCCATTGACGCAAGGCAGTACATTGAGACAGAGATAAAGTACGAGGGCTATGTAAGGCAGCAGGAGAGGCTGGTTGAGAGAATGAAAAAACTTGAATTAAGGCAGATCCCGCCTGATTTTGATTATCGTACTATCAGCGGCCTCTCGAACGAGGTGATGGACAAGCTGGAAGAGGTGCGCCCTGAAACTGTGGGGCAGGCAGGCAGAATTCCCGGGGTGACGCCCGCTGCGGTCTCGCTGTTAATGGTGATTATCGAAAAGCGAAGGCGCACGGGTGGAATTGCTTCTTAAAAGGGGCCTCACCGCCCTTTCCATTAAGCCCACACCTGAGGTAATCGAGGCGTTTACTGTCTATTGTTCAGAACTGCAAAAGTGGTCAAAGGTTCACAACCTCACCTCTGTCACAGACGAAGAGGGGATAGCCATAAGGCATTTTCTTGACTCCGTCCTGTTTACAATTCCATTGACAGAGGGGGACTTAGATATATTGGATGTGGGAAGCGGTGCGGGTTTTCCAGGGATTCCAATGAAGATAGTGAGGCCAGACCTAAGGCTTACTCTATTGGAGCCAAAGGGAAAAAAGGCAGCGTTTCTAAGGCATATCGTCAATAAGTTAAATCTCAAGGATGTCGAGGTAGTTGAGGGCAGGCTTGAGCAGTTTCAACCTTCGCGTCTATTTGACGCCGCGGTTGTGAGGGCGCTTTTTGCAGCCCGTGAGTTTATCGCCGATGTATCGCCGCTTATAAAACCCGGCGGCCTTATCATACTTGGAAAGGGCAGGGATTATATAAAAGAACTCGATGGCCAGACAGGCATTACGGTATCAAAGTTTACGATACCATTTACTGACATTGAGAGGGTTATCCTGACGGCGGTCAATATTTGAGAAAGCCTGCTATATCTTTATATTATATTTTCTCATCTTATCGTAAAGCGTTACCCTGCTTATCCCTAACAGGGCTGCCGCCTTGTTCTTTCTCCACTGGCATTGCTCTAACGCCCTGACTATCCTGTCCCGCTCATCAGGTATATCCACAGGCATAGCTGTCTCTATAGTAATATCCTCCGGCAGGTCGTTAAGCGTGATTATCTGGCCGTTACACATGACATAGGCATGTTCAAGGGCATGTTCTAATTCGCGGACATTGCCAGGCCAGGGATAAGTCATAAAAATTTTCATACAATCGCTGGATATATCACCGACATTTCTTTTATGCCTGAGATTGAATATATCTATGAAATGCCTTACCAGATGCGGGATGTCTTCACGTCTGTCTCTCAGTGGCGGCAGGTTAAGCTGCACGACATTTAATCTGTAATATAAATCCTCTCTGAACGTTCCGCTATGAACCAGTTCCTTCAGGTTTCGGTTTGTGGCTGCTATTACCCTGACGTTTACCTTAATAGACATTGAACTTCCCACTCGTTCAAATTGGAATTCCTGCAGTACCCTCAGGAGGCGTATTTGGGCTGATAGTGAAATGTCTCCAATCTCATCGAGGAATATCGTGCCGCCGTCCGCCTTTTGAAACCTGCCGTCTTTATCTGTTATAGCCCCTGTGAAAGCCCCCTTAACGTGTCCAAATAGCTCACTCTCAAGCAGGCCCTCGGCAAGTGCGCCGCAGTTTACCTTTACCAACGGCCCGACATCAGAGCCGCCGCCATAGTGAACCGCCTCCGCCGCAAGCTCCTTGCCCGTGCCGGTCTCTCCCGTTATCAAGACCGTCGTCTTTATGTCGGCAATATTCTCTATTACTGAATACACCCGCTGCATCGCCCCGGACTTGCCTATTAACTTGTCATACTGCCTTCTCTGCCCTAACTCAGTTTCAATCTGAGAGACATACGTATCGTCCCTTATGACCATGACAGCGCCGTATTGTTTAGCTTCGCTATCAAGCAGGGGACAAGCCGTTATGGCCGCTATGGTAATGCCCTTGCTGTCCTTCTTGCATTCAACACGGTCGGCTTTTGCCGGAACTCCTGTTTTGATGGTATCTGCAAGCATCATACTAAGCCGCTCAGTACATGACCCAAACGCTTGCGTAAAATCCCTGCCTATGATATTGTCATCGGCAAGGCCGCAAAACCTCAGAGCAGCATCGTTTGCCTCTATGATAATCATCTCGTTATTGACCGTAACTATCGCCTCGCTTACGCTTCTGAATATGGCGTCTGTGTTCGCCTTGTATCGCTCTATCTGCTTTTCGTTTGCAATCGTCTTACAGATTGTAAGCAGCGTCTGAAGAAACCTCACGTTATCCAGGGGCTTCATTATGAATTTATCTATGCCCGTATTTATCAGCTCTGACAGGTAGCGCGAATCGTCGTGTGCCGACATTATTAATATCGCGCTGTCTCTATTAAGCTGCCTCATCTGCTTTGACAGGGAAACCCCATCCATCACCGGCATTCTTATATCAGTTATTACGAGGTCGTGCATGTGGTCTGCGTATTTGTCAATGCCCTCTTTGCCGTTTGCGGCAGTATCCACTGAATCAAAAAACTTGCTTAGTATATGAAACACCTCTTCCCTTACGGCGTCGTTGTCTTCGACGTAGAGGCAGCTAAGGCCAACGGCGTATCTCTTCAGTTCTTTAATCAGGTATTGCACTGGCGGCCAAAATTGGAATTTTTATCGTAAACAACGTCCCTTGTCCCTTATTGGCAACGGTTATTATGCCGCCGCAGTGTTCCTCTACAATCAACTTTCCCATGTAGAGGCCAAGCCCCGTACCCTTTAGCTCTGGCTTTGTCGTAAAATATGGCAGGAATATATTCTCTATCTGGGCAGGGGGTATGCCTCCTGCATTGTCGTCAATCTCGATTGCGACATATGCGTTGTCCTCATAAACGTCTATTGTTATAAGCGGAGAGACTGTCTTTCTTAGCTGGAAGGCCTCTTTGGAGTTTTCCATGATGCACAAAAATACCTGTGTCATCTCATCGGCATATGTCTCTACCTGTATATCGGGCATGGCCTTTTGCTCAATTGTAATACCCATGTCTTCAAAGTGCTCCTGCATGATTCTGAGGGTCTTATGGAGAATATCTGCAATTGTTGTCTTAGTCTTTTCCTTGTCTGGCTTTAAGAAACTCCTGAAGTCGTTGATAGTCTCTGACAGGTGCTGAATCTGAAATTTCATCTTATCGAAGGCCGCATTCAGCGTCTCTGTGTTCAATTGGCCTAACGCCGCCTCAAGCTCAAGCCTGCTTATCGAGGCGCTAATGGCAGAGAGCGGCTGCTTCCACTGATGGGCTATTACGCTTAACATCTCGCCCATTTTGGCCTGCCTTTCATAGAGGAGCAGCATGCTTTCTCTCATCTTACTCTGTGTAATGTCTTCTTTTACGGCGACGAAGCCTGTTACAGTGCCCTTGTCGTCTGTTATTGGCGATATCAACATCTTCTCTAAGTAGAGGCTGCCGTCTTTTCTCTTGTTTGTAAGCTCCCCCCGCCACTGCCTTCCGCCTGTAACTGCCGCCCATAATTTCACATATAGCTCTGGCGGGGTAGTGCCTGATTTCAATATGCGGGGATTTTGTCCAATCACCTCGTCTGCGGCATAGCCGGTTATCTTTGTAAACTTAGGGTTAACATATTCTATTGTGCCTGTTCTGTCTGTAATCACTATTGACGCATGGCTTTGTTCTACCGCGATATATAATTTACGCAGTTGGGACTCCGACTCAAACTGCCTGCTTAGTAAAACTGCGTTTTTCCTGTGCCATAATAGTCTAATAAACAAAAAGGCTATCCATATCGCCAGAAGGACAATAATCCCTAATAGCAGCGTAAATTGCCACATAGGTTGAATAATTTCCTCTGTGTCCACCTTCGATTCTATAAACCACTTAGTATCAGGCACACGCATAAGCACGGCAAAAACAGATTTGCCCCTATAGTCCCGGCCTTCCACTACCCCCTCTTTGCCTTTGGCCGCCATAACCGACAGTATCTGAGCGAATTTATCAATTGGAATGCGATACGTCAGCGGTTTATTAGCTTTATGGCGAAGCGTGTTTAAATATATCACGTCATTTCCTTCCCTGCGTATAAGCAGCGTCTCTGCGGTGGCGCTTGGCGTAGGCCAGCGCTGAATTATTGGGAAAAGGTATCTATTTGGGTCAACCTCTGTCAGCACAGCGGCGATAACATTGCCGGCATGTCCAGGTAATAGTATAGGGATTGCTACTGTAACCCTCGCTGCGTTCATTGGATTAAGATATATATCTGAAATCACGACTTCCTTCATATCTGCGGCTTGTTTGAAGAAAGACAGGTCAAACTCGTTTAGTGAGTCGCCTTCCTGTGTTGATATTAACAGCCTGCCGTCTTTATCAATAAGCATGGCCCTCTGAAGTTCGGAATGTTTTACGGCGGCCATTAACAGGGAAGAGAGCATCTCCATTTGAAGCTTGGCGTCCCTATTCTTTATGAACTCCTCGACATGATATGCAACAAGAGGACTGTCGTAGATAAGGGCGGCGTCATCGTAGATGTCTTTCTTCCACTTCAATATCTGTTCTATCTTTAAAGAGGCAATGGCAGAAAGCTCGTCCTGTTTCAGGCTTTTCATATGGTTTATCTGGTTTGCCAATACCACATAGCCAACCGCGGCGATAAATATCGCAACGACAATAAACATCAGACGCGGCGCTTTTGCTAATGAGGCTGTCTGTTCTTTTAAGAGTTTGTTATTGGCCATGCCCCCACATCCCCTAGAAAAAGGCCTACCTGATGTACCTCTTATAATAACATAACATTAAACATAATTCCAATCAATTTTACAATGTGTAAGCCGACATGCTTAACAAAATGTAAGGCTTATCGTGCAAAAGCCGCTTTAGATGTCGGTTTTTAGGCATATTTATGATGGTAGGTCATTGGCATTATTCTTGCATTATTTAAAATAAACAAGGAGGTATAAATAATGGCGTTAAAAGAGGTTGTTACTAACATATTTATTGGATTAAATAAGGCCGGTTATGTTCAGCATAAGCAGCAGTGCTGGGAGTTTATGGGCTGCGGGCAGGAGGTTAATAACTGCATGAGTTTCATCAGGTCGGCGGGCAGGCGCTGCTGGCTAGTTTCCGGGTCTTTCGCAGGCAGTTGCTCAAGTTGTGCCGCCCTCTCGTCCATTGATAACTGTACGGAGTGCGAATTCTATATTGGTGTAAAAAAAGGATATATGTGATGAGCGACACATCCATGATAGATAAGCTCAAAAAGTACGCAAGTCATGCCAGCGTGCTCTATGTCGAAGACATAGCTGATGTACGCGAGGATACCGCCGCTATATTGAGAAAATTTTTTAAAGTTGTTGATACCGCAGAAAACGGCGCCTTAGCTTTAGATGCCTATGGCAAGAGAGGCGACTATGACATCGTAATAACCGACATAAAGATGCCTGAGATGGACGGCGTTGCAATGGCAACAAAGATAAGGCAGATTAACCCTGAACAGGTGCTGGTCATGATGACAGCCTTCTACGACTATCAGGATATTCGTGCGTTATTTGATTCGGGATTTGACAAATTTCTGATTAAACCGGTGAATCTCGATAATTTACTTGCGGTTTTATCAGACGTAAGCGGCAAGGTTTACCGTAGAAAAGAGTCTTTAATGAGTAATCTGCTTGCTGCCAGGCTATCGGCGATGAACGAAGTTCTTGTCAACGTAGCCCATCACTGGAGGCAGCCCTTAAATATCGTGGGCCTCAATGTCCAGGAGATAGTTGACAGTTTCAACCACGGCGAGCTGACTAAAGAACATATGAATGAAGTCGTAGATTCCACTATGCAAACCATCCAGTCAATGTCGAAGACGATAGACAAGTTCAGGCAATACTTCAAACATGACACATCAGAGAGCTGCTACAGCGCAGATGAGGCCGTAAACGACGCGGTTTATATTGTCAAGGACGCCCTTTTGGCAAATGGCATAGAGTTAATCAGGGATTTTGAACCGGGCTGTATGATAACGGGCAAGCAGGCAGACCTTAGCAATGTCATTGTTGAGATTCTGTGTAATGCCATTGAGGCCATAGCCAATAAGCCGCCCACACGGCCGTTTATAAAGATACGCATCGCCTCACAAGATGGCTGGGTGTTTATTGCCATCAGCAATAACGGCCCGTTAATACATGACAAGCTATTGACGAGAATATCTGAGCCATATTACAGCTCTAAGACGATACAAAGCGGCGCGGGGCTTGGCCTCTATTTTGCTAGAATGACAGTTGAGCAGCAAATGGACGGAGTCTTTAACTGTGGAAACGCTGATGGCTGTGTAGAATTCTCTATCAGCCTGTAGGGAAGCCTACAGCCCTGCCTACAGCCGTTCTCAGGTCGTCTGGCGTAAATGGCTTTTCAAGGAAATCGAATGCGCCGTTTTCCATTGCATATCTTGCCAGTTCCATCATGGCAAAGCCGGTTATCAATATCACCTTTGTCCTGTCTGACTTGCTAAGGGCGCGTTCCATGACTTCGATTCCATTTATATCGTCCATTCTGATGTCTGTCACAACGACGTCAAAGTACTTCTCCTCTATTCTTCTTAGAGCGTCCAGTGGCAGCGTGCATGTCTCCACGCTGAAGCCGTCTTTTGAAAGAGCATATCTTAACTGCCTGCCTACAATCGGCTCGTCATCTACAATCAGTACTTCATATCCATTAGCATTCATTCATTTACCTGTAAGTCTGTGCGTATTTTTGGAATATGTCATCAGTAACGGTAACTTCCACGTTTACCACATCACTGATGCCCTTGACGATGTTGTTAACTGCGGCAATGAGCTGCCGTCTTTTAGTCTCTGCCGCCCTGACGTGCACATAGACTCTGCCGTTTGCCGCCCGTACATTCACATCGTTGTCAACTTTGATAAGGGCGGCGCGCACCCTGCTGGATAGGGCAATATTCCTCATACAGTTAAGCGAATATGTCGTAGTGCGGTAGCGGCTGCTAAGGGCATGGGCTGAGATGACATCCACGGCCTCCTCAAATTCAGTATTACGGGCATCTATTGCCAGGTCGCAGAGGGTCTCCACTTTGCCGCCGCAGTGGATGTGAACCTTTAATGCGTGGGACACGCCCTGAATAAGCAGATGGCCTGTCGGCCCATAGTATATGGCGTTGTCGCCGGAGAGCATACTTGCAAGGATAGATTGATAGCAGGAAGTCAGCCTTTGCCTTGTGGCGGCTGACATGCCCCAAAACATGGTAGGCTCTGACAGGGCGCTATGAATCTTCGCCGCTGGAAGTCCAAATTCCTCTGCAGCCGCCTCTAATACCTCGCCGCTTCCAATAATGCTGTAATTCAACTTGAGCGATACAGCCTCGGCTATTGCCCTTGCAGCGCTTGTTTCATTTATCGTTATAACCGCCATTTTATGATCCCTCCTGCACATTTTCATAGACAGGCATACACCTGCCCGCATGGGAACGTTTGGAGTTGGCGAGCGCCTCACGCTCGTTGAATATCTTCAGGCCGATGGACCTATTTATATCGCATTCAGAAAACACGCAAAGCTGGCAATTAGCGCACTTTCTCATATCGAGATATGGGATGATGCTCTTTAATGCGTCCTTCTTGTGGTCAAAGATATGGTCAAGACCAATATAGTCAATTACGCCGCTTACCAGCAGGAGCTTGAATACCTCAGGTTTAAACCCGGCAAAATATATATCGCCGCCATTTCTGCGGTATTCGTTTATGATATTCTTAAACGACTCGCACCCGGCAGAGTCAATATGGTTTATGTTAGAAGCGGCGACAATGAGCTTGTTCTGGCATTGACAAATTGTTCTCAGGCGCGAGATCTGCTCCTCAACATAGAATGTGGCAGCAAAATACATGTCCCCTTCAATGGCGGTTACTCCAAGCTGAGGACACTGGACAAGTTTCTTATTTGAAATAATAAACTTTCGGCTCTCCGGCTCCGGCACCATTGCATGAACTGCTGGCTTAGCGGTCTTTTTCAGATAAAGCCCTATGGAGAGAAATGTGCCTATGTAGATAGCAAACTCCAATTCAAGGAAAAGGGCAGATAAAAATGTA
>JAKOEO010000046.1 GCA_022321325.1 Candidatus Magnetominusculus sp. LBB02
TTCTTACTTTCTTACATCTATGACAATGCGAACATATTTTTGTCACTCGCTATAACTCTCCATATAGGCAAATCGAGCCGGATACCGGCTGGGAATACAATCCGGGGAAAGATGTGTGGGAACCGGACTTAAACCAGTACAACTATGATGTAGCCAAACTCTATACGTCGGGCGGCCTGACGGGGCGGACGTCAAAAGCGAAATGAAAAAAGGAAAGGTAATAAGAAATGAATTATAAAAGCTCCGGGTGGGGCTCCCCGTCACCCACACGCGAACCGTTCCTTGCAGAACGCCCTACGGCTGGGAGATTCACCGTGTTTCCGAAGCCTTTTACTATTATAACTCTTCTATCGCTAATGTGCAACATGCTTAGTACGGTAATTACAGTTCGGGCAATCAAAATATTTGTAACTCATACTGCCACTTGTTGTTGCAAATGTTCTATCTATAGATTGCATATGAATAAGTTTATCGTTTGCTTCAAAACAATTAGGACAATACGGGGCAGATTCGCCCTTTAACCAAAGGAGGTTATCTTGATAGACTATATCTTCACGACTAATTGGAAATGGTTTTTCTTTGCCGCCGGAATCATTGCCTGTCTTGAGATCGTTTATTATATTCTCAAGTTTATCAGTGCGCTTTTTGATTTCACTAAAATAAAAATCAAGCTCGATGAGCTTTCTCTCCAGATTGGATACTTTCGCGATGTAATCCCTGAAATTAATCAACGCCTTAATGAACTCGAACATGCCCTTAAACATGTAAAAAGTATAACATCGGCTGATAGTGAAAGTAAAACGTCAATGGAGGTCAGAACTTAATTGTATTGATGATACGAATTGAGATAACAAATGAAGACATCATCGCTAAACTTCAGGCTCTTCAACGCCGGATGTCTGATCTCTCGCCTCTGATGGCTCAAATTGCCGGTATTATGATGGCATCGGTCGAGGAAAACTTTGCACAAGAAGGCCGTCCTAAGTGGGCTGCCTTAAAACCGTCAACGCTCGCCGCCCGCGCTAAAAAAGGACATACCGGCCTGATATTACAAGACTCAGGCAATCTTGCCAAGAGTATGGTACGTGAATTCGGCAAGAATTACGCCGCCGTCGGCACAAACGACAAAGATGATGAAGTAAAAAAATACGCCGCCGTACATCAATTTGGCTTTCAAGGATCTGTCACTGTCAAAGCTCACGAGCGTAAGACCGCAGTCAGAGACGCCAAAGGTAAAATAGCGAAAAGAAAAAGCAGCGTGAGCAGCTTTACAAAAAATATGAACATCCCTGCAAGGCCATTTCTTACGTTGACAGATAAAGACGTTCAGAAGATTATAGCGGCGATTGAGAAGTATGAGGCGTTATAACTTTCCATTTATCCTGTAAGATTTCCCATCCACAAACACCTCTGTACACATCCCCCGAATCCTGTCAACTATTGCCGGGTCTATCGTGTTTGAGAGCTGCTCCGGCGGCAGGTTTGACGATACGCTTGTGTGGATTTTGCGCGATATAAACTTCTTATACCGCTCGTCTATGAGCATAAACAATCGCTCCTCTGTCCAGTCCGTTATCTTGTGTTTGCCTATATCATCGATGGCAAGGTAATCAGCCTCATAGGCCAGAGTCTCAACTGCCGCAGTGTCCTTATCTCCGTAACGCCGTAGGGTATCGAGCAGCTTGGGCACGGTGATTATCGCTGACACGACATCTTTCTCTATCGCCCTAATGACTGTTGCCGCCATCAGGTGCGTCTTGCCGACTCCATACGGGCCGAACAGGTAATATCCTTTGTGCGCGGCGCTGGTCTGCTCGTAAGCCCGCTTTTGCGTCGGGTGTTGCGGCTTATAACTTTCAAATGTCATATGGCGCAGGTCGTCAATTTGCGATTCTTTAAGCAGGCTCTCATATTTTTTTTGTTTTATCGTCTCGAGGAGACATTTACACCGGTGGCTTGTCTCACGACCGTCTGAATCTGATGAAATCACCCAGCCGCTGCCGTCGCATAAGCCGTATTTACAGTTATTTCCTGTATTTGTCATAAGCGTTTTCTCTCGACTGGCCGGATTTACTTCTGTCATAGTAGCCGTCTAAGACCTTCTGTGAGTTATTATCGTTTTTTATTATCCAGTCAAACGTGGCCTGCCAGTTATCTTTGTTTTTGCCTGACAAAAACGGGTTTGCGGCTATCTTTTTGAATACCTCTTCCCATTCCGTGACTGTGCGCTCTTTCAGGCGGGAGCGGCAATTGCGCGTACGTGGCGTTGTCATCTTGTTTGCTGCACAGAGGTTTGCCTTCGCCGCATACTCATTCCACAGGCTCATTAAATCAGCCGGTGTGGTGTCGTTTGATTCGCACGGTATGTGTATCGTTTGACCTGGCATAAGCGTAAGCAGCTTCACAGCGGTTTCGATGCCGCATTTTTCAGCCACGCGCCGCAGATCCTCGTTTGGCATGTCTTCTATTTTAAATTCTCTATTCAAACAAACTCCCCTGCCTTTCGTCTTTTTCAATTGTATTATCACCACGTAATACCGCATAGACAAAGCTCTCGGTGACTTTGAGCTTCACGGCGATGTCCTTAACTGTGAATTCGGGGGTATTTTTCTTTGTTAATATATAACGTTTTTTGATTTCATTGAGGCTGCGCCCTGAAAGATAGAATGTCATCCCTGACAGGTTCTCCCAGAGCGATATCAATACATCGGGGCCACAGTTGTCATATATGATTCTGGCATCCCCTCCCAGCAGGTCATCATAAGTGATTTCATTGAGCCAATCCACTAACTGATTCCCTATGCTGCTTCCTTGTCTTCTTTCATAAAGGCTTCGACAAGTTTTTCAATGTCTGTGTCGGTCGTCTTCACTACAACCTCGTCAGTCGTACTGTATATCCTTGCGCCGATTCTCTTTAATTCATGGGCGCTCAAATGCTGAAGAGCGTCCTTAGACGGCGTCTCCTTTACGTTTATCAACAAATCCACCTGTTCAGGCATATGCTTTTTAATCAAAGCAATTGTCTTATTCTCATCGTCAAATTCGAGCCTCCCTTTCGCTTTTTTTAGTCCCACCTTTACCCCGTACATCGTTATCGTGCGCGGCTTCTCAAACAGCTCCGGCGCAGATAATATCGCCGACTCCAGTGTTCCCATCTTCTCTTTTGCCTTGTTTACGGCATTTTTAATACCGTTTATGTGCTTTCTGACTATGTCCTCTTTTTCAAGCTCAAGTGCTTCGATTCTTTCCTTCAGCACCTGCCATGCCTCGGAATATCCCTTTGTCAGCCTATCAATTTCGCCCAACGTCATGCTGTCCTCCCATTCCCTCAAGTTTCCACCCGATTTTTACAGACATCTGTAGTAATGCAAAGAGTTTTAAGGTCATAGAGCACCAAGTGTTTTTGTGCTCTTCAGATTGCGTGTTCTCTGGTAGTCCGGCAGCCTCGGCGACCAGCTCATCAAACATATCGAAAAACTCCTTCTCATATGACTTTATAGCGTCGAATCCTGTGATGATGTCCAATTATACACCTCCATAGGGGCAGCAGCCCCATTTATAAGCCTTTAAAAGGCTGTTTAACTCGCATTTAATAGCCTTGCTGGGCTGCTTCCACCTATCAGCCCGTAAATACTCATACGTTCCGATTTCACGTTCATGCCTGTACACGCAGAGCATATTGCTTCCTCCTCCTTGCGGCAGATACCGCCGTTAGTATTGGCATATTATCGAGGGCGCGCTTGACCCTTCGGACATCTTCCTTCGTCAAAAAAAGTATGTCAGATACTCCAAAACGCTCAAGAAAACGCCGTAACATCTTTTCCTTGTCAATATCCTTCGCATAACTGCGTTCCTTCCACATTGCCTCAATCATACGTAGCTGCGCCGGCGTGGCCATCTCATCATCGCGGTCAGCAAGACACTTATACTTGTCGCATTTCGAGTTGACCTTTTGCCATTTTATGTTCATCTTCATTGCGATGTTCTCAAGGTGGTCAATAAGACGCCCCGCCTCGTAATAATCCATGCCTGTGCACGATCTCGTTCTGCCGCCGCTGTATTCCTTTACAAGCAGCTCATACACGCCGTCATCAACCCCTACGGCGCGCTGCAATGTCTTGATTTTCTTGATCTGCCCTGCGGTTATGCCAGTTACAGGGGTACCTTTCTTACACGTACTGCCACATTTTGCCATGTTTTCCTCCTTTGTTAATTCCTCACCCCGCATTTTTCACATGCCTTGTAGAGCCGGAGCGTTTCGGGGTTGCTTGCCTTCATGCCTATAGTCTTAGACATCTGCCATGTATCAATACATTTAGCCGGTGCTACTTCGCCCAGTATCGGACAGGCAACCCGCCCGTTATTGCCGTATATAGACATTACGCGCTGCTCAATGTTTTTCAGATTCCCTTTGTATTTGCCGCTAAGAACTAGGGCTACCGTTGCCCGGCTGTATCCCAAATCCCGTGCGACTATCTTTGCTGAACTGCTTTCAACTCTACGGCGCAATATATCTATCCACATCAACTTAGGCATTCTTACCTCCGATTTCTTTCCAGTTCTTTTTCAATTCTTCAATGCTTTTTACCTTGATTTTTTTGTCGGGGATTATTTCTTTTGCAATTTCTATTGGTTTATCGTCCGGCTCTTCCATGGGCAGTTTCGATTTGTCTTTCGCCCAGTATTCCTGCGTGTTCGGGTCGTAGAGAAAGTTCAACCCCTTTTGCGTGGGCGCTTCAAGACCTGTGTTTTTTGTGAGGCGATAGATATTTTCCATGCCATACCCCGTATCAGAGTGTCTTTTCCCTATTATTTTGATATATCCGGCCTCTTTCAGGCAGTAAAACCAGTGCTGGATATTTGCTTGACTAGTCTCTGCCATCACTGACACGTCCGACGTGGTGAACCATGCGCTTATTCGCATAATTCGCCATGCTCGCTGCCGTGCAGTGTTCTGACGATTATGATTTTTCACGCTTTTCAACCTTTTTAAGTATTGTCTGTACATCATTCAAATCAATTTCCTTTTTAGAGTTTGTCTTGGCGTGGCTTTCCATTCTGTACATCCAGAGAATTAATTTGCGAAACCGGTTTGCGTCCTTGTGTATAAATGCCGCAGCCTCCTCCGTTACCTTAACCTCGCACATCTGCTCGATTATCCCTGCAACATCCTCTTTCGTCAGCGGCGTAAACTCCAGCACGGTTGAAAACCGGTCGTATAGGTGCTTATATTTCTGCATCTTTCTACTGGCCTCGCCCATACCTATGAAGACTATCGGCGAATTTGTATCGTCGTGAATATCCCGCAATGTCTCGATGACACGGCTGTCATGCGCCAGGTAGTCAATCTCATCAACAAATATCGTGCGAGGCTTGTCAAGGAGCATATCTCTGCACTGCCTGAATAAGTCCGATATACGGTTAACTGGAGACTGCCCCAGCTCTGCCACTATCTCCTCAAGCAGCCACCTGCCGGTCATCAGCTTTTTTGTCCTGATAAAGACGCCGTCATTTTGGCCTATCCACCACATTATTGTGCGCGTCTTGCCAAGCCCTGGCTCGCCATAGACCAATGCCATGCCGGGGATTCCTTCTTGTCTTGAGTGCAGGCGGGACATTGCGGCGGTGAAGTCCATGACGTTTTTTGTCCTTGCAAATACTTTTCTCATGTGTTATACTCCTTATGTGTTTTTTTGCATTCGGGGCTGCCTCTCACGCAGCCCTTTTCGTTTTCTAACCTTGCTTCTGGAAATATCTATATAACATTTCGTACATGTCCGAACTCTCAAAATCCTTTTTGAAAATCATGTCTTCCTCTGTCTGGAATCCATATTGTAGGTGCCAGTTGTACCGCTCGTGTGCCTCGTCGAAGTCCGGCCTTGTCAGCGGCGCCGTCGGCGTCTCTTCCGTGTCGGCAATATAATCATCAGCCATTGCCGCCTCGGCGGGAATAGTCCTGTCGCCGAAATCGTCACCAAGCTGTCTTACCGCCTGATGTGCAATGGCAGGACGATTCGCCATATCGCTGCCCCAGCCTGTATCCTTGCCGCCTGCGATTATACCGCGGACGCCTTGACGCGTTGCCTTAGAGAGCCTGCGCTGTTGCGATAGTCTGAATTTCAACTCCGACATATCAGAGGCGTCCCCAAGGGCGGCGGCCATCGGGTGCAGCGTGTCATAGCGCTGCGCAATACCAAGATATGTGCCGTCAAGCCTATAAACCTTGACGTAACTAAGGTCGTTAAAGCTGTATTTGATGAGCGCTTGTTTTGTCAGGCCGTACAATTCCTCATTGTAATAGTCAGCGTTTAAAAATCTGATACCCTGACGGCCGATTTGCCGGATTGCTGAGTCCATCATCAGGTCATCGAGGTCGGCAATGTTAACGCCCATGCCGCGGCCTGCGTTGAATACCTCGCCGATAGACTTTCCCTTGACGTGTGGGCATGGTTTTGCGCGGTGATACTTGAGCCACGATTCTATCATCTGCACGGCCTCGTCAATCACCGGCACATAGCCTTAGTGGATTGCCTTGTGAAACTTTTCGTTTCTCATCATATGCGCTGGCTTGTTCGCAATAGAATTGCCTACGTAACTTGGCGTCAGCTTTTCAAATGAGGCCGTAAACTCGCCGAAAAATCTTTCAATCAGCTTAGCCCGTGCGTTATACGGTTGAGCATAGACTGGCTTTACGCCTAATCTTTGAAATAATCCCGATAATCCCGATTCGTTGAAGTCCTTAGAGCCGTTAAAAAACCTTGCCCTGAATGCCTTGCCGTTATCCTGATATGAAATCTTAGGTGTACGTCCGAACCGGATTATTGCGTTACGCATTGCTGAGGCGATACACTGCGTGTTTTCCTCAACCATGATTTCGTAACCCGCAAGGTCGTATGATTTCCAATCGAGATAACCAACGAGCGTCGCCCGGCAGGGCTTTCCGGTAAATGGATGTATGACCTGAAAGTTAAGCGTGTGACCGTCGGCTATGAAGACGTCGCCGACCTCAAGCAATGAGACGTCGCGGATAATATAACGCTCGACCTTGTCTTTCAGCGCCTTTTCGCCCTCGCGGGAGAGTACCCATATGTCGTAATTTGTCTTTTTAAACCATTCCGCCCATCGCCTGAATTTTATAGGTGCAGAGGGCGACACTACGCCGTGTTCGCTTAGGTAATATTTTGTGATATTTGTGGCCGTGCCGATATTGACTTTACCCGGGTGTAGCAGCTGCCGCTGAAACACCGCCTTTTCGTCCGGCGTAAGCCCCGGCTCTCCTTCGCCGTAAGACCAGCCGGGAAGCAGATTACGCCAGTCGCCGGAGCATTCCCCGTCATTAAGGGCCTTGGACCAGCCGTAAAGGGTGCGAAGGCTGACGTTCCCGATGATTGCCCTTATGTTCGGCAGTATGGCGTTCGTTGAATACATGGTGAGAAAACGATTGTCTGCGTCATGGAGGCTATTTTTATCCTGTGCCCGATATTTTTGCCATGCTTGCAGTAAGTCATAGCGGGCAAGCGCGACTTGTCGGGCGTTTGGATTAATGTCAAGGGAGGGGGCGGCCGATGGCAACGGCCGCCCTGTCACATGCGCGCAACCACCGGGGTCTGAAGCCAGTGTTTGCCGCTTTGTGATTTCTATAACTTGTGTATCTGTCATTGTTCTATCGTTTGCCCTGTGTAGTCTTCCCATCGCTGCTCAAAACGCTCAAACCTGTCCACCATACGGGCGTGTAGGCCGACTACTTGGGCTTGCAGATTGTCGTCGCCGACAATACGGGCGTCGAAGGCTACCGAGGACAGGTAATTGTCGAGCCGGATAAACGTGCTTTCGATTTCCTGAAGCATATTTGACGCCCATGATGCGTCAGGGCCATTGGGAACCATGAGCCGGAGACCGTCGAGTTCTTGCAGTAGCTGATTCTTTTCTATTTGGAGCTGCTTTATCTCCGTGTTGTCGCCATTTTTCTTTAATTTATTGATAATTGCCTTAAAATCCTTAACTGAAAGCCCGTCATATTCCTCAAGCACCTTGCCGTTTATGCCCTTTTCCTCGATTTCCTTGATAGATTCGTCAGAGCAGCTTTCAAGGAGCGCAATTGCCTTTGACCAGTTTGCCTCGGCGAATTGCCGGAGCTTTGGAAGCTCTATACATTTTTTGGCAAATACCATGTAGTTACAAGCCGTGCTTTTTGACATGCCGCTGAATTCTGCATTCAAGATTTCTACAAACTTATTGAATGATTCGTTTTCTTTTATTTCCAGAAGCAAACAGCCTAAAGGAAAACGTATGTTCACCTCTTGCCTTAAGTACCACTTTATCTGCTGTATGCGGGAATTCAAATCGTATGGCTGATTAAGGCCATACGGTGTCAACATATCTGTTGTCGTCAATAAAACATCATCATCTTTGCCAGCCATCAAAAACCTCCCCTGTCTACTCCAAACGTTTGGAGCAAACAATATGTTGTATGTTAGTGTTTATCGGTTAAAATATACCTCATTCTGTTTACTCCAAACGTTTGGATAAATCATTCTTTATCAACCACAACCTTTAGTAATGCTAAATGTTTGCTTTTCTCTGCCCTAATAATTTTCTCTTTTTCGTCAAGGCGCTGCCATGCCGCTCTTAGCGCTTCCTCACCCGGCAGGGCAAATAGGCCGCATTTACGGCTTATGGTCTCGATAGCACTATGACAATTCGTTGCTGTGACAAAGGCCGCAAGGTATTTAGACGGCATTGAGTGGGGATGGCTTGCGGCAGTCCAGTTATTCAAGGTTGACGGCGTAATCTCATCGCCGGTTAGGTCAGTCATTCGGGCGGCGACAGCAGCACGGGATAGTTCGCGGCCACGCTCATCCACGGCGTGTTTAATATCGTCAGCGATGGCCGCCTTCAGCTCTTTATCAATGTCCATGCTGCCCCTTGGGACGCCGAAGGCTTCACGCCTTTGCTGCTCTTCAAGCCATGCAAACAGCGGCATCGTTGTATTTGGTGTTTTTTTGCTCATCTATTTTTCTTTCTTATAGCCCGTTTTATAAGGCGGCCTGATGTCAGACCGCCCGTGATTATTGTTTCGCCGCTCATCAGTCCCCTACGGTATCGTCGCCGTTGTCTTCAGCGTCTTGCGGCTCATCGGCGGCGGCTTCAGTGTCACCTTCCGTTGCTTCTACCGCTACTTGTTCGGCTGCGTCCTGATCTGGTGCCGCGGCGGTGGTATCGTCTGTGGCTTCGGTGGTGTAAGGTGCTTCGTTCTCTTCCATGTTATATCTCCTTACTATTGGTTATCCCGTGCCTCATGGCCGGGTTGCTACCTATTGACGAATCATTTCTCAACTTAGTCATTGACACGCCCCACCGATTCAGCTAAACTATCATCAGTACAGTTAGAGGCGGGGTCGTTACCCCACAGGAGGTCATACGGCATGGCAAGACACTCAGCAATACCTTTGCGTACGCGCTCGGATTTGATTCGATGGTTGATGGTTTGGCTCACCGTTGAATTTGATAATCCAAGACGCATCCCTATCTGCCTGCCGCTAATCTCCTTGTCAATCAGTAGTTTTTTTATGTCCTTTGGACTTAGCATACTCATAGTATAAGATAACATCTTAGCATTATCATGTATTTTCTTATATGGATGAAAAATATTTTTTTGGAATCTACACAAGGCTGCGGCACTACACTAAGGCTAACTCCGACGCCGATATAGCAAGAAGCCTCGATGTAACGCCTCAATCGTTCTCCACATTCAAAAAACAAAGCAAAATACCTCCAGACTTGCTTATAAGGTACTGTCTTATAAATAATATATCTATTGACTGGCTTCTTACCGGCGAGGCAAAGGGGTGTCAAGAAGACAATCGCACTCGGCTTCCTTACGGCTATCGCCGAGAAATCCCTTATGACGAAATAGACAAGGTTAGAATGCAGCGATATCTTGATTGTTGCTGGAAAAATGCTGATGAAGAAGAGCGGACATGGCTGAAAGTGCAGTTTCGTAAGGCGTTTCCAGAGTATATAGCATGGCTGGAAGAGCATAAATATGACGCGCCGGAGGAGCTGCGCGTAGAGGAGCCGCAACGCAGATATGGCAGCAGCATACCCCTGCCGGATTTCGAACTAAATGAGACGCAGGCGCCTTATAAAGCCAAGAAAGACGACAAGTAATGTTACAATAAAGTAACAATTATAGTGTAGTAACAAGCCATTACGGCGTGATAATCGTTGATATTTGCAAATATTACTTGACAGATAATCGTTGTTATTGATAATATTGCGTGGGTTGATTAAAACGATGGGATGTCGGGGTGATGGCGTGGGAGTGTGGGAAGTGTGGTGAGACTATGAGCTTCGTCTACGTGCAGTGTACGTCATGCGAGGCAGATAAGCCCAAAGTAGCTATAAAGAAATCAGGCAGTGAATCAAAACTCAATCCAGTTAATACCGTAGAAGCTAAGCAAAGAGAATCGGTTACAGCTAAACCTATACAAAGGCTGGATGAAAATAAAACGTTTGAGCGTCGAATCAAAGAAGTCATCTCAAATAGTAATTTGAAAAAAGCAGATGACTTGGCTTTACAATTTAGGACTGTGGAAGCAAAATCAAAGGGTTACGAGGCTCCATTTTGTAGTATGTCTTCTCTTCCGATGCTCAACATTTATCAAGAGATTGAGATACCAATAAGTAATGTCTCTGAAAGAAAAGTTACTGCTATAAGGAAAACTTTGATGTATTGTGAACTCACGGGCGAATCTCATCAAGAAATATACAAAAAAGTCTCTAAGCTACTTACAAAGGATTTTGAGTGGCGAGAGTTTGATTACTATTTGAACGAATTTAAAAATATAGGGATATGGCCCGCTATGTGGTATAAAATCGGCAGGTATTTCTATATTAAAGATGATGCACCTGTGGAGGAGCTACTTTATCTCTCTACAAAAGAGGAACTATTAGATATATCAAGGGAATATCCGGTTAAACTGTTTAAGAGTAATAAGAAAGATGTTATGGTAAATAAACTCTTAGAGGTGATACATGATAGAGACGAAGTGGCTATAATCTACCTTGATATGTTTATAGAAGAAAAAATACGTCTTTTAATTCATACCTTATCCTCTATGGCTTATGGCTATAGGCGCTACTTGGATATTAAGGATTCTACTTATTACGATAAAGCACAGATTGCATATATAGACGATACATGCCCTATATGTAAGAAGATGTCAGCAAAGACATTTACCAAAGACGCGATTACGTTGGATCAATGCCCGCCATATCACCCAGGTTGTCGCTGTCGTTTAACTGGTTTCCATAATGAGTAGCACACTGCGCAGATGGTGTCAGGTATTTGACGCTTTGACTAAGAAAAATCCTTAACTTAGTCATAAAAAGACCTAATAACGGTAAAAAAACGGCATTCCCGATGCTTTTTTGCAAAACCGCCTGATACATCCATAGTCCGATATTGTCTAATAAATACAAGCACTTACCCCGAAATATGCCCGTACTAAAATTTGCAAAATTGCCTGATAATATATACCGTTTCTAACTGTCAAAATTCCATGCATGTCACCGATGCCCTAAAAAGCTGGTGACGGTTTGGTGACGGTATTTTTGAGGGGTTGTGGAAACAACACCCTTATATATCAAGCAGTTAGAGAATGCCGAAGGGGGGACTCGAACCCCCACGAAGTTGCCCCCACAAGGTCCTGAACCTTGCGTGTCTGCCAATTCCACCACTTCGGCACATCTACTGTCTTCTCTACGCTATCATATACTATCTTCAGGTGTCAAGCGAACAACTGCCACGCAAGCAAAAACTACCTGCCGCAATCTGACTCTTCACCCTTGATTTTCTCTATCGCGTGAGCAAGTACGTCAAGTATAACGGAGAGGTTTTCCCTAACGGCCTTTACGCTTCCCGGCAGGTTTACTATCAGCGTACTTCCCCTTATGCCTGCCGCTGCCCGCGAGAGCATGGAGCGGCTGGTCATCTTAAGGCCCTCCGCCCGCATTGCCTCCCCTATGCCGGGTATTTCCTTATCTAATACCTCAAGCGTGGCATCAGGCGTTACATCGCGCGGAGAAAGCCCTGTGCCGCCCGTAGTTATCACAAGGTCAACCCTTTCGCAGATTGCGATAAGCCTTGTCTTTATTAGCTCCTTGTCATCAGGGATTATTTCAGTGACGAGGATTTCAACCCCAATTGCCGCAAGCATACTGCAAACAGCCGGGCCGCCTTCGTCAACTCGCTGCCCTTTTGAACCTTTGTCGCTTATTGTCAGCACTGCAGCAGTGATTGCCATCGTCTTATATCTCATCTCCCTGCATAATTTGACCTCCTCTGTGAAACTCTATGAGTTTCTGCCGATAAATTGTTGCCGTCTCTTATAATATAAGTTACAAATAAATAAAGTCCAATGACAAACGGCTCGCGCCTTGTCATGATTCTGTGCAAAAAGTATTCACTTATGACATACAATATGTTATTTCTCATGGTAAACGATAATGCTTCCAGTACAAGCACATAAAATATACGGCATACCATAAGGAATGATACAGACTCAAAGAGCGCACACATCTTTCTTTTGATAAACGGCATTAGCGCCATAGAAATCGCAGGTGCCGCTAAGTCAAGTTTTTCAGTGCTTTAGTTGAGTACTATTATTTTATCTCCAGGCGCAATTTCGCCGCCCTCTATGACGCGCACGAAAATCCCCTCAGAAGGCATTACGCAGTCTCCGGCCTGATAGTATATCGCACACCTGTTATGGCATTCCTTGCCTATTTGGGTAACTTCGACCTTGACTGACTTGCCGATAGACATTTGCGTACCTATGGGCAGCGTTGGCAGCGGTATGCCCTCTGTTGTTATATTCTCGGCAAAATCGCCGCAATCTACGTCAAGACCGGCTGCCTGCATTTTTTTTATACTCTCAATGGCAAGCAGACTGACCTGCCGGTGCCATTGCCCTGAGGCGTGGGCATCGCCGTCAATGCCAAAGTTTGTTATCAGCACGGCTGATTTAACCGGCGACTTTCTCATGCCCTTTTCTTTGCTGGTATTTATAGAGACTATTTTGCCAGTTCCTTCGCTCATACTGGATTTTAACACATCCCGATAGAATATAGACAGTATTTAGTAGATAATTTATGATACAATTGTGACTTGAGATAGTGCTTACTGACTAATAACATAAAGAGGGGTGGCCCGTTATGACTAAAGTGATGATGAGAAATATGATACGAAAACCGCTGCTATTGACCATAATTCTGTGTCTCATGCAATTTGTAGGGACGGCATGGGGGGCGGATAGTCCACTTCAGCCGCTGGCTGAGAAGACCATTAGCTTTTTTCAACCGTTGGAGCTGAAAGTTGAGGCGGTCAAGGGAAATTTGATTACCCTCAAGGGCGAATCCTCTGAAAAGGCCGTTGCCGGTACAAGATTCGACGTATTCAGAGAGGGCGCTGTGTTCTATCACCCTGTCACAAACGAGCCGCTTGGCCATTTCGAGAATTTCATAGGCTCGGTTGAAATAACCGGCACAAAGCAAGGCGCCGCCACGGCAAGCCTCATAAAAGGCGCTCCGAAAAAAGGCGATGTCGCGCGGCTGACAAGGTCAAAGGTCAAGGCCATGTTCTATCAGGATAAATCCATCAATTGGTTCCTCGGCGATGTTTACTATCGGCTTCTGAAACAGAGCGGGCGGTTTGAGCTTATTGATACGGCAATTGAGGCAAAGGACGCGGGCGCATTGTTTGATGAGGCTGTAAAGCTTGGCGCCGATGTGCTTATATTAATTGAAGGCTCGCTGACTGAGGGAATAAATAAAGAAGACATTAAAGGCGAAGACAGGTTTTTAAAGCAGCGCATATTCTGGGTATCTGACCATAAGGAGGTATTTAAAGACACTGTGCCGGTTACCGCGGCATATCTTCAGGACGTACTGTCTGCGGCTGACATCTTCCTCTCGGCGCTGAATGAACCTATTCTTTCATATCAGATGCCGACTGGATATGACCTTATGGCAATCGGCAACCTTACCGGAGGCAGCGGCGTAGATCTGATCTTCAGCACCGGCTCTGACCTTGCCGTTTACAAGCCTGGCGTTGATATGAACAAGACAATGGAACTCAAAGGCGACAAAATGAGCGATAACGTGTATATTGACGTTATGGATATTAACAAAGACGGCAAGGATGAGATAATCGCCACCGCAATGGCCAATGACGGCGCAAGGGCGTTTGTCTATGGAGTTGAGGGCGGGCAGCTCAGGCAGTTGTGGAGGGCGGACGGCTTTTTAAGGGTTTACAACAATAAACTCCTGTTTCAGCGCTACTCATCAATTGAAGGACTATCCGGCACTGTAGAATACCTTGTTTGGGACGGTACCTCCTTTAAGAAGGATGGGCAGTTAACGCTGCCAGCGGGGGTTAACCTCTATGATTTTGTAAACATAGAGACCTCATCTGACGATACAGGGAAAAATTCAGAGACTGTTATGTTGTTTTATGACAGCGCCAACCATCTTGTGGCAAAGAACTCCGCCGGAACGCGCATATGGCGCAGCAAGGGCAACATGGGCGGTTTTACTAAAGAGTATAAGGTACCGGGGCCTACTAACATTACCGCGCCAACCGCATGGCACATAAGCGATAAGATGTACTTATTTCACAAAAAGGGCGTTGTAATCAGGAGAGTGCCGATGGCGCTGCTGTCAAGTTCGCTGGGTTATAAGAACTCATTTATAATGAGCTATGGGTTTAACGGCATATCGGTCGAGGAAAACGCGCTGGTTGGGGCGGTACCGGGAAATATAATAGACTATTCGATATACAAGGACAGGATATATGTGTTGTCAAGACCGGCGTTTGGGCTTAATTTTGCCGGTATTCTAAAGGGAGACAATCCCCTTATCACAAATCTGTTCGTATATAAACTACTGTAAAGCTGACAGAATTGCCGATAGATTGCCGGTAGAATGGAGGTATAATTGACAGACAATACCATACCCAAACATGTGGGTATCATAATGGATGGCAATGGCAGGTGGGCAAATCAGCGTGGCATGCCGCGCGTTGAAGGACACCGCAAGGGTGCCGGAAGGACTAAAGAGATTATAGAGGCTGCTGCCGACATAGGCGTTAAAACCCTTACGCTCTATGCCTTTTCCATAGAGAACTGGAGAAGGCCGCCCGACGAGGTGATAACGCTGATGGATCTGCTTGATTTTTATCTTAAGACTGAAATAGAAGATCTGCTAAAAAAAGGGGTGGTTTTTAAGGTTATAGGCAACAAGGAAAAACTCCCGGAAAATATACAATATCTGGTGGAGGAGGCAGAACGTATCACCTCTGACAACGCAGGAATGAACCTGCTGATGGCAATCAGCTACGGCGGCAGGGATGAGATAGTGCGCGCTGTGAAGAGATTTATCGAAAAAGGCGGCGATATGGACGAGGTAAACGAAGAGTCCTTCGAGGAAAACCTCGACACAGGAGGCGTCTCGCCCGTTGACCTAATAATCAGAACCGGCGGGGAAAAGAGAATCAGCAATTTTCTGGTCTGGCAGGCCGCCTATGCCGAGTTGTTTTTCACAGATACGCTCTGGCCCGATTTTACAAAAGAGGAATTCATGTATGCCATCGAGGACTATAAGCTGCGCCAGCGCCGCTTTGGCATGATTCCCGACAAGGCTGAAACGTAACGCAATGCACTTAAAAAGGCTTATCGTCGCTGTAATTGTGCTGCCGCTTCTCTACGGCTACATTATGTATCTGCCGTCATTCTATTTTCTGATTTTAATGTCAATGGCGGCATTTATCTGCATGGAGGAGTTCCTCCTGATGTACGGCGTAAGGGCGCTGCCGCGGCATGTGTTTTCGGCGGTTGGGTTAGTGCCGATTCTGATGACATACCAATATAATGATATACCGGCCTATGTGTTTGCCGCTATTTTCATAGGCTGCGCCACAATACGTCTCTTTGGCCGCAAAGGGCCTGAAAATGCCTTGTTTGATATCGCCCCGTTTCTAATCGGCTTATTTTATATCTCCGTGTCTATGAGTTATTTTATTAAACTCAGGGCGATAGGCCAGGAAATAGTCATGTTCTTAATGCTCGTGATATGGGGCGCTGACAGCGCGGCCTTATACATAGGCAAGGCAGTAGGAAAGAGAAAACTATATGAAAGCATAAGCCCGAATAAGACGGTTGAGGGCGCTGCCGCGGCTGTCATAGGCGGCGCTGCCACGGCTGTAATATTAACAATGGGATTTAAGTTAAGGATTGCTCTTTCGTCTGCTGCCGCCATTGGCGTGGTCTTAGCTGTATTTGGCATTGTTGGCGACCTGATTGAGTCCATGTTCAAAAGGGAAAGCAACGTTAAGGATTCAGGGAGTTTTCTGCCCGGCCACGGCGGGATGCTTGACAAGGTGGACGGGATGCTTATCTCTGCCCCTGCGCTCTATTATTTAATCTTGTTTATTAACAGACATCATGGATAACGGCACAAGGCATATAACGCTGCTTGGAAGCACCGGCTCAATAGGACAGAGTTCGCTTGAGGCCGTCAGAAACTCTGGAGGCAGATTTAAGGTAGCCGCCCTTGCCGCCAATAAGAAAGTGGAGCTGTTAAAACGGCAAATCCTTGAGTTCAGGCCGGAGATAGCCGCCGTTGCCGATGACAAAAGCGCCGATGAGCTAAGGCGGTGGGTCAAAGCCGACGGTATTAGCGGGGTCAACGTGCTTAGCGCAGACCAAGGCGTTTGCGAGGCGGCGGCATACGAAAAATCTGACTTTGTCATATCTGCAATCGTAGGGGCCGTCGGCCTTCGTCCAACGCTTGCCGCTATCAAGGCTGGTAAGAACGTTGGGCTTGCCAATAAGGAAACCCTTGTGATGGCCGGCACAGTTGTGATGGAAGAGGCAAAAAAATATAACGTAAAGATACTGCCTGTGGACAGCGAACACAGCGCCATATTTCAGTGCATTGACGGCCGTCCCAGAAATCACATAAGAAGGCTGATTCTTACCGCATCCGGAGGGCCGTTTTTCGGCAGGCGCAAAGACGCTCTAACCTCTGTCACCGCTTCTGACGCGCTGCGTCATCCAAGCTGGAGCATGGGAAATAAGATAACCATTGACAGCGCCACGCTGATGAACAAGGGTCTGGAGGTGATAGAGGCATATCACCTGTTTGGCCTTCCGGCAGATTCTATAGATGTGGTCATCCATCCGCAGAGCATTGTGCACTCGCTGATTGAGCTGGTTGACGGCAGCCTTCTTGCGCAGTTGTCAGTGCCAGATATGAAAGGGCCGATTGCCTACGCATTGTCTTATCCAGACAGGATGGAGGGCGCCATAAAGAGGCTCAGCCTCGAGGAAATCTCCACATTGACATTTCATAAACCTGACACGGAGGCATTCCATTGCCTGGCGCTTGCCTATGAGGCGCTGAAGTCGGGCGGCACAATGCCGGCGGCTCTAAACGCGGCAAACGAGGAACTTGTTTATATGTTCTTGAAAGGCGTTATCAATTTTACTCAAATACCTGTTATTATAGAAGAGGTGATGATGAGGCACAACGTAACCGAGGCACGGCTTGAGGCCGTGTTTGAGGCAGATAGATGGGCAAGAGAAGTGGTGCAAACTTTGCAGCCTGCGCGGGGAGGGGGTAGGTAGATGACAATAGTATATGCGGTACTGCTTTTAGGGGTATTGATATTTGTGCATGAGCTTGGGCACTTTATCTTTGCAAAGGCAGTGGGGATAAAGGTGACGAAGTTTTCGCTGGGCATGGGGCCAAAATTAATAAGCCGGAAATATGGGGACACCGAGTACGCGTTATCAGCCCTTTTGATAGGCGGCTATGTGAGAATGCACGGCGACGAAATGACAAGCGACTCAGACGCCGGGGAAATCGAGGAAAAGGACAGGGCATTTTTTGCCCAGCCTGTTTATAAACGCGCCATAGTGGTCTGTGCCGGGTCTTTGTTTAACATATTTTTTGCGGTTTTATTGTTTACGATAATTTTTTTGACCGGTGTGCCGAGGTATCTTTCAGTGGTTGGAGAGGTGGGAAAGGACTCGCCGGCATTGGCGGCGGGCCTGACAAAAGGCGATGAGATAACTCAAATTGGCTCAACTCATATCCATTACTGGGATGAGATGACAGAGATAATACACGAAAGCCCCGGTAAACCGCTTAACTTCACAGTTAAAGGGGCAGACGGCCAAAGCCGCACGCTAAACATAACGCCGCAGAGTAAGACTGTAAAGAATTTATTTGGCGAAGAGACGCACATGGGGCTTATAGGCATCTCCCCAAGCGGAGACTCAAACAAGGTAACATACGGCGTATTTGACTCCATTATAATGGGATTTAAAAAGACATGGGAGGTAGTCGTGCTGCTTCTGCTTTCCATAGTAAAACTCTTTCAGCAGGTCATACCGGCAAACACCATAGGCGGCCCGATAATGATATTTCAGATGGCGGCTAAGCAGTCGGCGGGCGGCTTTCTCAGCTTTATCATGTTCATGGCGGTAATCAGCATTAACCTCGGCGTGTTTAACCTGTTTCCCATACCGATACTGGACGGAGGGCACATGGTCTATCTGGCGATAGAGGCGCTTAGGAAAAAGCCGTTGAGCGAACAGGCCATTGCGATGTCACAAAAGGTGGGGTTGGCTCTGCTTCTGATGTTGATGGCCTTTGCGATGTATAACGATGTAGTACGCATATTCACAGGGGAGAAACTGCCCTAATAATGCCCGACACATTTGACATTAAAATATACTACGAGGACACGGACTGCGGCGGCGTGGTGTATTACGGCAAGTATTTGGGATTTCTGGAGAGGGCAAGGACTGATTATATGCAGAGACGCGGGATAGACATTCGCAGCCTGATGGCAGAGGGTACATATTTCGTCGTCGTAAGCGTTGACATAAAATATCGCAAGTCGGCCAGATACGCTGACATCATAACCATCCATACTGAAATAGACGAACTGTCGTTTGCCTCTATAACATTCGCTCATAAAATCTTACTTAAAGATACGCCAATAGCGACCGCAAAGGTGAAGCTCGCAACCGTCGGCACTCAGCCAAACGAAACGGAGCTAAAGCCAAAGAAGATGACTAAAGAGATGGCCGACGCACTCAAGGCTTAACCAAATCACATGTAATGACAACGGCGGCAAATATTCATAAAAAATTGGTAACACGCCTGCTTTTGGGCTGGCTTTGCCTGTCTCTTATTTTAGGGGCGGTGGTATTTTTTGTCAAACTTGAGGAGATTGATGAAAGAGTTCAAGACATCGCCATTTCCGAGTCCATGCTGATAATCAAAGACAAACGCTTTTTTACCCCAAACTTATCTGAACCAGACTATAAGTCATTGCATGACAGCCTGAGACGGCACATCGAACAAGGGCATTTCATTGTCTTAGAACTCTATGACGCCAACTTCAAAAAACTATTTGAAGCCGCCTCTGAAAATGCCGACGCCAAAGAGGCGCACGACAAATACATAGAACCTGCAGAGATCGCCGCCAAACAAAACGCCACTATGTTTACAGACAAAATAACGTATGAGAAGTTTTTTATACATGGCCGAATCTTTTTACAATTCGTTGTGCCGCTCTTTGATGACAGCAAAAAGAAATACGGTTATTTCGAGGGCGTGTATCGCGCCGACGACCATATGATGAGTGACGTCAGAAATATACTCATCGGGTCTTTGCTGATAGTGGTATTGACTGTGTTTGTTACGGCGGCAATCTTTTATCCAATAGTAACCAGGATGAACAAGGATTTGGTAACACTTACCGACGACCTGTCAGAGGCAAATATAGGGATACTTGAGGCGTTGGGAAGCGCAATAGCAAAAAGAGACAGCGACACAAACACCCACAACTACCGGGTTACGATTTATGCTATAACGCTTGGGCAAGCCCTAAACCTGACTGACGCCGAGATGCGCTCCCTGATTAAGGGCTCATTTCTGCACGATATAGGAAAGATTGCCATATCTGACGCCATCTTGCTAAAGCCCGGCAAGCTCACAGATGAGGAGTTTGAAGAAATGAAACACCACTGCCTTCACGGCCTCGATATAGTGGGCAAATATGAGTGGCTAAGAGGGGCGGTTGATGTCGTCGTATATCATCACGAGAAGTATGACGGCACGGGCTATTCAAAGCTCCCTGGGGAAGATATCCCGCTTAGCGCAAGAATATTCGCGATAGCCGACGTATTTGACGCCCTGACATCGAAGCGCCCATATAAAGAGCCGTTCTCTTATGAAAAGGCCGTCGGGATTTTGAAAGAGAGCGCGGGGAAGCACTTTGACCGGCGGCTGGTAGAGGTATTCATAGGACTATCAAAGAAATTATACGACAAAACAGTCAACATG
This sequence comes from Candidatus Magnetominusculus sp. LBB02, assembly GCA_022321325.1. GTDB lineage: Bacteria > Nitrospirota > Thermodesulfovibrionia > Thermodesulfovibrionales > Magnetobacteriaceae > Magnetominusculus > Magnetominusculus linsii. Next base: position 20,422 of record JAKOEO010000046.1, read on the forward strand.
GAAGATGAGACACTTGAGAAAACCATGTTAGAGATGATACGCAAGTATTTCTAACTATATAAAGATTAAAGACGAAGGGGGATAATCCCCCTGCTGCCATCATCGTTTGCATTTGGTTTGAGGCTGGTGGAGGGGGTGATATAGCCTGAAATGCCGGAATCTGTCCCGTTTGAAAAATATTTATCTCTCGAAAAACAAATAGCTTGCGGAATTTGTGAGTTTCGTTTATGATAATAAGATTATGTTGAGGAGGACTTTAATTATGATAAGCAAACGGGTGGTAGTGTTTGTGGTGGTTGTGTTTATGTTGGCTGTTGCCTCGTTTGCTGCGGCCTCGACTGACAATAAGCCGGGTAATGGGGTGCCGATTTTGCTCTATCACCGCCTTGGGCCTACTGTTGCCGACAGTATGACCATAACTACGCCCGTCTTTGAGTCGCACTTAAAATATCTCAAGCAAAACGGCTACACGGTTATCCCGCTCAGGCAGCTTATTGACAGCCTGAAAAACAAAAAACCACTGCCAGAACACGCGGTTGTCATAGTGGCCGACGACGGCCATAAGTCAATATATACAGACATGCTGCCGCTTGCCAAAAAATATCAGATCCCTGTAACCCTGTTCATTTACCCCTCGGCAATCTCCAATGCCTCATATGCAATGACATGGGCGCAGCTCAAGGAGTTGAAAGAGACAGGCCTGTTTGACCTCCAATCCCACACGTACTGGCACCCAAATTTCAAAATAGAAAAGAAAAAGCTCGACCAGAAAGACTATGAGAAACTCGTCGAGACACAGCTAAAGAAATCCAAAGACAGGCTTGAGAAGGAGTTTGGCACAAAGATAGACCTGCTTGCCTGGCCCTTCGGGATATATGACGACTACCTGGCAGGCAAGGCGTCAGAGGCCGGTTACACTGCCGCGTTTTCCATTGAGCGCCGACCAGTAAAAAGTACAGACAATATGATGTCGCTGCCTCGATTTCTCCTTGAAAATGCTAATCAGGGGAAGTCGTTTGAGCGGTTGTTAGCTAACTAAAATTGATTAAAATTCTAACAGAGGGTGGCGGAAGATGAAGAATAAGATGTCAAAAGTTGTAAGGTACTTTGCGGTTGTCCTGTTTGCCGCACTGTGCAGCGAGGCATATGCGCTGGACGTTAAGGTGATTGATTCCGCCTCAAAAGCGCCGATTAAAGACGCCACCGTGCTGGTAGACAACGTCACGGCTCTGACTAACGAAGCGGGAGTTGTCAGCCTCAAGGCCCCGGCCGCTAAGATATCTGCAAAATCTCCCGGATATATAAGGGGTGAGGTCATCCCCTCTCCGGGTATTGCCACAATTCAGATACCATTGCGGCCTTTTGTCCCTAAAGCGCTATATTTATCAATGTATGGGGTATCAAGCAAGAAATTGAGAAACTCCGCTCTGAAACTCATCGAAGATACTGAAATCAATGCCCTCGTCATTGACATAAAGGGAGACTGGGGCGTACTGAACTACAAGAGCGCCGTACCGCTTGCCGCAGAGGTCGGCGGCCAGAAGGTGATACTTGTTAAAGACCTTGCGGAAATGGTCAAGACATTCAGAGATAAGGGCATCTATCTCATCGCGCGTATCGTTGTGTTTAAAGACAACCCGCTGGCAGAGACTAAACATGAACTGGCCGTAAAGACTCAAGGGGGAGACCTGTGGCGCGACAGAGAGAAGCTCGCATGGGTTGATCCTTTTAGAAAAGAGGTCTGGGACTACAATATAGACATAGCCGTTGAAGCGGCAAAGAGCGGATTTGACGAGATACAGTTTGATTATGTCAGATTTCCAGATTCGTTAAAGCCCAAATTTTCAAAGCCAAGCACTGAGGAGGCAAGGGTTGCGGCAATCACCGGTTTCCTTCAGGAGGCCAAGAGAAGGCTTGCCCCGTATAACGTATATCTTGGAGCAGACATATTTGGCTACGCGTGCTGGAATCTTGACGATACGCAAATAGGCCAAAAGATAGAAAACCTCGCCGGAGTTCCCGACTACCTGTCGCCGATGCTCTACCCGTCCGGTTTTCAGTTTGGCATCCCAGGCTACAGAAATCCCGTACAGAATCCCAATAAAATAGTCTATCTGTCGCTTAAGAGGGCGCAGGAACGCACTAAACTGCCTCCAAATCGTTTCAGGCCCTGGATACAGGCATTCAGGGATTACGCTTATGACAGGCGATTCTTTAAGGGCGAGCCGGTAAGGGAACAGATAAACGCCGCCGAGCAGTTCGGCTCTCACGGCTGGATGCTCTGGAATCCTCAGAATAACTATTACCCTGAGGGGTTAAAACCACATCCCGCACAAGCGGCTGCCGCTCCTCTGTCACCGGATAATCAGGCGGCGAAAGTCCCCGGTCAGGTGCAGGCTCAGGCGGTAACTCCAGTGGCTGCGGTTAAATAAAACGACCTGGCAATGTTGGGACTGCTTGCAAAGTGCAGGTGTATGTAGCCGGCTGTGCAGTTTTTTATCCTGTAACCAAGTGTCCCCTCGCGGCATTCGTAGATAGTTTGCACTGCGGGCGGCATTTCTTCTATGGATGAGTAGTGAAACTCATGTCCTCTGGCAATATCGCCCTTTTCCCCCAGGATTGAATCATCTGTGAGGACGGCCTCCCTGTAGCCAAGCCCCGCCCTTTTTTTGCCCATCATGGACTTTACGGGAAACACGCCGGCCATCGGGAAGAGCCGCCCGTCTAAATCCCTGATGCCCTCAGTAAGATACATAAAGCCGCCGCATTCGCCGTAGACCGCCCCGCCGACCTCTGCAAAGTCTCTTATTGAGCGAAGCATAGATGAGTTTGAGGCGAGCCTTTCGGCGTAGAGTTCCGGGTAGCCGCCGCCAAGATAGACTGCCCGAACACCGTCAGGGATTTTATCGTCGTTTAGCGGGCTGAAAAATCTAACCAACGCTCCTTGTCGGCGCAAGAAATCCAGATTGTCTTCGTAATAAAAACAAAAGGCGCTGTCGCGGGCCACCGCTATAGAGGGTGCGTTCAGAGGCGGGACCGGCATGTAGGCTGGTATGTCAATAAGCGAAATATCAACCGCTGTGGCCGCTAAAAGTTTCCCTGTTTGTATGCCTTTATGGGCGGCCTCAGAGATTATTTGAGTGAAGTCGGTGCTAATGACGCCATCCTCAGCCGTGAAAAGACCTAAATGCCTCTCTGGTATCTGTATCTCTGTATCAACGCCAATGCTGCCAAGTACGCGGCAGGCAGAGTGAGCCTCTATCGCCTCTTTAACCCTTGTAAAATGCCTGTGGCTTCCTATGCGGTTAAGGATAACGCCGGCAAGCTTAAGCCCTGGGTCGAATGCGTCGATGCCTTTGACAAGGGCGGCAGCCGTCTCGGCAGTCCCCCGCACGTCAAGCATAACCACCACGGGAAGGCCAAGCATCTTTGCCGTTTCGGCAGTCGAGGCGTTCCCACCGTCAAATAGCCCCATAGCACCCTCGATGATGCACACATCTGCGCCCTGCGATTTCTCGGCAAATATACGCCTGACATAGTCGTCGCCGCACATCCACCTGTCAAGATTCCACGAGGTTACGCCGGTTAGCGCGCGGTGAAGGCCGGGGTCAATAAAGTCCGGGCCTGTCTTAAACGGCTGTACGCGTCTGCCATCGCGCGTCAGCGCCGCCATAAGTGCCAGGGCCGCCGTGGTCTTGCCCGCCCCGCTTTGCAGTGCGGAGATTACAAATGCGCTTGTCATCGTCTACGATGGTATCATAGCGCAGTTGACGTCTGCAAGGCTCTGTACGCTTTGTCGGGATTAATAGGAGCGCTGGTCAAAAAACGCCATAAAATGGTATAACAATGAGTGGCCGGCATAGAGAAATCTTACGACATACTCGGCGTACAAATTGGAGCGCCGTTAGACGAAATTAAGCAGGCATATCGGGATTCCATCAAGGTATGGCACCCCGATAGATTTGCCCACGAAGATGAGCGCTTCAGAAAGAAGGCCGAGGGAAAGACAAAAGAAATCAACCTGGCATATGGCAGAGTTCTTGACTATCTCAAAGTCCATTCTGACACCCCTGCCAAAACCAGCCCATCAGACAATTTCTCAAAGAAGAGCGAACCGCAGGCACATCCCAGCTCTCAAACCCACGCTGCCGCAAGACGCGATGACAACAAACATCATAACAAACAACAAGATGAGTTCGTACACCGAATATTTACATGGGCTGATGGGACACAATACACCGGCGAGTTTAAAGACGATAAGCCAAACGGCAAGGGAACTCTGACTTATACAGATGGCTCGACATATGTCGGAGAGGTTGCTGACGGCGTGCCTGACGGACATGGAACTCTTAGTTATAATGGCAGGTGGAAATACACGGGGGACTTTCAAAACGGTCTGCCAAACGGGCATGGACGTTTGAATTACCCAAACGGCTCGACATATGCCGGGCAGTGGAAGGATGGCAAAAAGGACGGTCATGGTACTTTTTCCCATCCAAATGGTACGACATATGACGGGCAGTGGAAGGATAACGCAAAAAACGGAGAGGGGACTTTGACATACCCCAATGCGACCAGATATGTCGGCCAATGGAAGGATGACATGAGAGACGGCGATGGCACTCTGACCCACCCTGATGGGACGCAGTACACAGGACAGTGGAGAGATGGCAAGCAAAACGGGCAGGGGACTTTAATCTATCCAGATGGAACCATTTACGCAGGTCTTTGGGAAGATGACAAGAAAAGTGGACACGGGCAACTGACATTCCCTAATGGAAAAAAGTTTATCGGCTGCTGGAAGGATGATAAGATGTATGACGCCCCTGTCGTCATGCAATTTTAGCTAATGGTAACAAGAGAAAGCATAGGGCGCGACCTGCTTAGGCTTGTCGTCTGGTATCCTCTTAGATGGACTATTGAGGCGCTGCCGGTTAGCGTCGGCCTTAGATTGTTAAACAAGATGGGCGAGCTTCATTATGCGCTGTCACGGCGGAAGGGGGCGATGCTCAAAGAAAATCTCTCAAGGTTTATAGACATGGACGAAGAGCAAAAGACAAAGACGGTAAGAGACTACTGCGAAAACCACTATGTTGACCGCCTGATAATATTTATATTCCCGAAACTTCACAGACGCCATGTTCAGAGGACGGTGGAATTTGAGGGGCGGCAGCATCTCGATGAGGCGCTGAAAAAAGGACGGGGCGTGATATTGGTGCATGGGCATTTCGGGCCTGTCCACCTGCCGCTTGTGGCGCTGGCAAGGCTTGGCTACAAAATGAAGCAGATAGGGCTGCCCTCAGACGACGGCCTTAGCTGGATAGGAAGGCGTGTGGCCTTCAGGCTGCGACTGCGGTATGAGGCAAAAATCCCCGCTGAGATTATAAATGCCGGGGCATTTCTGAGGCCGATATTCCTGTGGCTAAAAGAGGGCGGCGTGGTGATGGTAACGGGGGATGGCAGCGGTACGCAAAGGCATGTTGGAAGGCATGAGGTATTTGATTTTCTGGGGCACAAGGCGCTATTTCCGCTTGGACCTGCAATACTGGCTAAGAAGACCGGGGCAGAGATATTGCCGTTATTTATAACGCCGGGAGATAAGAAACCCTATAAAATAATAATTGGCGCTCCGCTCATTCATCCTGACGAAGCCAGCGACATCCACACCATAACAAAACGCTTCATCGCTGAGCTGGAGTGTAAAATTAGAGCCTATCCCGCATACATGCACTTTCTCGACAGATTCAAAGCCGGTGAATATGTCGTTTCAGCCGCTAAGGATTAAAGACGAAGGGGGATAATCCCCCTCCACCCCTGCTGCCATCACCGTGTCC
>JAKOEO010000047.1 GCA_022321325.1 Candidatus Magnetominusculus sp. LBB02
GGCCGTCTGTGGCGATTATCCCAACGGGCAATGAGATTGTCCCGCCGGGGACGCCGCTTACAACGGGCAATATAATAGATTCCAACTCGGCTATGCTGGAGGCGTTGATAACCGGCTTTGGCGCCACAGGCGTGTGCTATCCGATAGTTAAGGACGACCTTGCAGAGATTAAGGCCGTTGTCAGCGAGGCGGCGAAGGCACATTCCCTTGTGCTGATAATCGCAGGGTCATCAGCCGGAAGCCGCGACTATACGTCAACCGCGATAAGAGAACTCGGTCAGTGCCTGCTTCACGGCGTAAATATAAAACCCGGCAGGCCGCTCATACTTGGCGCCATAGGCAACTGCGCAGTTGCCGGCATTCCCGGCTATCCTGTCAGCGCTTATATAACCGTGGATCTATTCATAAAACCGCTGATATATAAGTGGCTTGGGCTAAGCGCCCCGCAACGGGAGACTATTACAACCGTAATAGGCAGGACAGTCAGTTCGGCCATTGGGCAGGAGGAGTTTGTCCGCGTAAAGGTTGGCAAGGTTGGCGATAGATTTGTGGCAACCCCGCTAGGGCGCGGCGCAGGCATTATGATGTCCCTTGTCAGGGCCGACGCTATGCTGACAATTCCGGCGATGTCAGAAGGGGTAGGGGCAGCCTCGGAGGTTAGCGCCAGTCTATTGCGCCCCAGAAGCGATATCCTCAACACCATAGTCTGTATAGGAAGCCATGACAATACGCTTGATGTCTTATATAATTTCCTTAAAAAGAAATACCCTGAGTACTCCCTGTCATCAGCCCACGTAGGCTCGATGGGCGGCATAATGGCTATAAGAAAGCGCGAGGCGCACATAGCGGGCACTCACCTTCTTGACGAGGCCACAGGGGTTTATAACATACCGTTTATTGAAAAATATTTGTCAGGCGAAAAGGTTATTCTGATAAATCTGGTTTACCGGCAGCAGGGATTTATTGTAAGGCCGGGAAATCCCAAAAACATAACCACAATTGACGACCTGAAAAGACCAGACGTGATGTTCATCAATCGCCAGCCCGGCACCGGCACACGGCTGCTTACCGATAAGTGCCTGAGAGACGGCGGTGTTGCAGCGCAGACAATCAGGGGTTACGATATGATTGAGTACACCCATATGGCCGTAGCCGCGGCGGTTGCCTCAGGGCGGGCCGATACCGGCATGGGAATACTGACGGCCGCCATTGCCCTTGGTCTCGAATTTATTCCGGTTGCAAAGGAGCGCTACGATTTTGTTTTAACGCAGGAGACTTATGCCCTTCCAATGGTTGAGGCGTTGTTTGATATAATCCGCAATGACACTGCGTTTAAGCAGGCAGCCCTCGGCATGGGCGGGTATGATTGCAAAGACATGGGAAAAGTCATGTATGAAAATTAAATGAGTTCTCTTGCGTGGAAATTCACCGCGGCGCTGCCACAGCCGTCCTTGAAAGACAATGCCTCAGACGCTGAAAGGCTCACCGCCGCGTCAGGCTATAAGAATCTCGACATCCCGCTTAGTATTCAGAGAAGGCTGCCCGCATACTTGCGCGCTAATGATTTTACGGTTGAGGGCGTCCTTGTTCGCCAATGGTCAGGCGGGTGCGGCGTTACGAAATTAGCGTCCATAGGGCAGGGGCTGCCGGGGCCTTATGGCGTGGCGCTTGACATTGGAAGTACCAATATCTGGGGGCAGCTTGTAGATCTTTCCACCTCCGCGGTTTTAGGCAGGCAGGTTATGACAAATCCGCAAACCAGGTATGGGGCGGATATTTTAACGAGGATTTTTTATACGATGAAGGAAGGGACGGCGGCGCTCCATGAGTGTTTGATAGCCGCGGTTAATGCCGTCATTAAGTCTTTGTGCGAAGAGGCCGGCGTTGATGCTGCGTCAATTTTTGCAGTTGTGGCGGCGGCCAATACTACGATGACGCACTTTCTGCTGAATCTGCCGGTTGATAACATTCCTGTAAGCCCATATATCCCCTCGGTCAACTCGCCGGGGTTTCAGCCGCCGTCAGGCATGGGGATAGAAATAAACCCGGAGGGGATTATATATCTTTTCCCAAACGTTGGCAGCTATGTTGGAGGCGACATTGTCTCAGGGATAATAGCCTCGGCACTCTATAAGTCTGAGGCGCCTTGCGTACTGATAGATATAGGGACAAACGTGGAGATAGCGGTAGGGACAAAGGACTGGATATTAGTTGGGGCAGGGGCTGGCGGCCCTGCGTTTGACGAGGGGATATCAGAGATAGGCGGACGCGCCGCGTCGGGCGCTCTGTGTGATGTGTCGCTTGACTCTGATATGAATGTGCGGCTGCAAACCATAGACGGTGCACAGCCCGCAAGTATATGCGGCACAGGGATGGTAAGCCTTGTTGCGAGCCTGTTCAATGCCGGCATAATTGAGCAAAACGGGGCGTTAATCGGCGGCAGACCTAATGTTATAAGCGATTCCAACGGCGTCGGGTTTCTGCTTTCGGCAGACGGGGGCGGCAGGCGGCTCATTGTCTATCAGACGGAGATAAATAATTTTCTCCTTTCAAAGGCCGCGATGTTCACGCTGCTTTCAGTTATGGTAAGGGCGGTGGAGCTGGACTTTTCCGATATAGACAGGATTATTCTGACCGGCGCACTTGGCACGCACATGAAGGCTGAGCATGTGAGGACCCTTGGACTGCTGCCCGATATGCCGGAAAGCAGGATTGTACACACAGAAAATGCCTCGCTTTCCGGGGCTGGAATGCTTCTTTGCAACAGCGCCCTGCTTGAAGACATCGCTGTTATAACAAATCTGATAACATATAAAGAGATGAACGAAGACCCCGCATTTATGAACGACCTGCAGGGGGCGATGTTCATTCCGCGCTGAAATTGAGATATGATAAATATTTCAAAGGGGCTTGAATTATTTATAAAAAAATGTTATTACTATCGGTAGAGCATTAATTTAAATAGGGGGATGTTTTATGGAAGGCGACAACATACTAGTCATAGACGATGACAATAATAATACACAGATAATAAGCGAAATCCTCCGCGAAGAGGGATACTCTGTATATATTGCAAAGACCAAGGCGGTAGCGCTTAAAGCTGCCCTTGAGATACATCCGGTTGTCGTTTTGGTAAAGGCCATGCTGATTGACTCAAGCGGTTATGAAGTCATCAGAGACTTGCGCAATGAGGAATCTTTAAAAAACCTGCCATTTATTATGCTCTCAGAAATAGATAAGAAATATGATGACAGATACAGGACTATATATAAAATAGTGGATACGGTAAAGCTTCCAATTGAAAAAAACGACCTGCTGCAAAAAGTAAGAGACCATTCAGAGGGGGCTTTCCATGAGGATGAGCTGTCGCTGGATGACGACCAGCAGGATGACATAAAGTTTGACCTTATTGATAAGACGGAGATCATTGCAGAAAAACCACACTATGACAGCCCCGCAGCGGGCAGCCATGACCCTGAATTTCAGGAGGCCGTGTCGTTTGGATACACAGTCAAAACTAAAAAACCCGAAAAACCTGAAACGCCGCTTACAAAGGATACCGACGATTATGTAGACGATGAGGATTTACAGGAATTGACAGGAGAGGATACGACTGCAATTGAGCCTGACGAAGACGAGCTACTTAATTCGTTGAAAGAGAGCCGTGCAAAGAGAAAGAAAATCTTTGCTATAGTTGCCGGCGTTGTATTTGTAGCTGCATTGGGATTGATATATATGTTTTTCCTGCGCGAAACAAAACCGGCGCCCAGCGTGATGGTTGCCCAAAAACCTATAAAAAGGGCAGCTGCGCCCGATAGACAGCCGTCGCCTGAGCCGTCGCCAAGTGTAGAGCCGTCGCCAAAGGCGCAGCCATCTCCTGAGAAGACGCCCGGTCAGACGCCGAAGCCGCAGCCATCTTTAGAGCCAACGCCAAAGGCGCAATCAACGCCGACAAAACCAACTCCAGCACCGATAAAACCTGAGCCATCTGCAGCTCCTTCCGCACCCCCTATAGCTCAGACCCCAAAGCCTGAGCCTACAGTGCCCAAGCAGTCTAAGGAAGTTACCCCAGTCGAGGGTAAAAAGCAGCCCGCTGCCGTCCCTGCCGCAGAGCCGGAAGAAAAGACTGCTAAGGCGCAGCCAGAGAAATCCACCAGTACCGCTCATTCCAAACGTGCCACGGCTGCTAAAAAGGGAAAACCGCTGACAGCCAAACGAGTTGGAAACTCATCCGGGGCATATGTCATACAGCTTGGTTCATTCAAGGAAGCTGCCAATGCCAAAAGGCTGACTGAGACCCTGACCAGAGACGGTTACAACGCAAGCACTGTTGCCGTGCAAGACCCAAGCGGTGTCACTTCGTACAAGGTGCTGGCAGGCAGATATAAAAATAGGGCTGATGCCCAGGCAGTGGCGAACAAGCTGAAACGCGCCAGGCATATGGACTCAATTATTCGTCAGCCCTGATGACCGTCTGTTAAGGCTGCGAGGTTGAAGAGCTGGTTTTGTCAGTAGAGCGCGTGAGCATTGGCAGGAGCATCTTTGTAACGGCCATGCCGACAAGCGCCCCTGCGATGACATCGGAGGGGAAATGCGAACCTGTGCGAACTCTGTCAAATCCTGCCAGTACAGCATATAAATAAAATACAACGCTGTAAAGACCTCTGAAACGCGTGGCGAGTGACGATATAACGAAGGCGATTGAAAACGCCATAGCGGTGTGGCCGGAGGGAAATGAATCATAGTCAAAATTCAGAGACGGTCCGATAGCAATAAAGGTCTCTGTAATGCGCGGCCTTGCCCGGCCAACCAGATGTTTTATTACTTGCACGGTGAGGCCGACTGCTGTCAGGCTAAATAGAAATGCCTTGCCGGGAATGAATAGCGGCCTGTACAGGTATCTGCCAATAATAAATAAAATAAATGCCGCGGCGAATTGAGTAGCACCGTGAATCAGAAAGTTACAAACGGGGTCAATATTTTTGAGAAACGCATCAATAGTGCTGTGTTCAAACAAAAATGACTTTATTAAGTTAATTGTCCACTTGTCCCCTGCGAGAAAAAACCAGGCCAGTACCACTAACAAAAGAGTTCCCAACATAAGCTGTTTCCATGATAGCCCGATGGTCATATTCTTACATTTCATAGTGGCCTTCGGGGGCGATTATAAAAAAATTAACTAAGGCATATGGTATAATAGACGACTCGTGGTTAAAAATGAATAAACTAAAAACAACTCTTCTGTTAGTTATGCTGCTATTGCCGATGGCCGCCACCGCACAGGAAGTAAGCGGAGTTGAGTATGCTGTCTCAGGCACTAACATTACCGTTAGTGTAGCACTTTCCATTGATGACAATCAAATCTCTCTCATCAGGGAAGGTCTGCAAAAAGAATTTGTTTTTTATATAGACATTTTCAGGCGTTGGAGCCTCTGGCCGGATGAGTTTATTAAGGGCAGGAAGATAACGAGGACTATACAGGCCAACCCCGTAAAAGGAGAATATAAGGTCATCTCTTCTGACGAAAATGTAATTCTGGAGAAAAGATTTATGTCCTTTAACTCCATGATCAAGTGGGCGTTGTCAGTGAAGGATGTTAAAATAGAAACGAACGTCCTCGATGACGAAGGACAATACTTTATCAGAGTTACGATAGAATCTATAAAGCAAAAACCGCCTCAGGTCATCGGCTATGTGTTGTTCTTTGTGGACGATAAGGATTTCAAGATAAAAAAAGATACCGATATTGGTTTTCAGAGAGGTAAATGAGGCGTCAGGCGGTAAATAAAATACTGCTGCCGTTTTTGGCTATTATAGGTTTTTGGGCCGCTGGAGTTACGATACACGAGACATTTATCAATCCGCGGGGAGATATTACGCGCAGGTTGATTTTTGCGGCGCTTTTTAACATCACTTTTTTAGCCCTGCTTACGCTGTTCTTTTTCGTAGGAAGGAATCTCCTGAAGCTGTATTATGAGAAGAAGAACAAAATAGCGGGTTACAAGTTCAAGACAAAGCTGGTAACGATATTTGTAAGTATCACCCTGCTGCCGTCCGCCATGCTGTTTATTATATCAAGCGGTCTTGTTACAAATTATATTGATAAATGGTTTACCCCGGCAATAAGCGAGCCTATTGAAGACGCCAAGTCCCTGGCCACGTTTACATATGACATGATACGTAATAATACATTTGAAGACGCAATTGCTATAAGCAAGGGGGCAAGGCCCGCGCCACGGTACAAGATTGAGAAATTAGATAAAACTAAAGAGGACTCTTCTGAAACCATAAAAGACGCCTTTAAGGGCAAAGCGGGCATTGAGGTGGTTGCGGGCGATGTCGCCGATAGGGTGACGGCAGTGATTCCGCTTCCGAGAGCCGGCCATATAGACGAGGTCTTGCTGGTTTCTACGGTAGTGCCGGTTGAGATAACGAAGAAAGTCGGAGAGATTCAAAGGGCGCATCGAAACTTCATTACGCTTAAAGAATTTAAGACCCCCATTAAAGGCAATTATCTCCTTATACTGGGATTTTTTACGCTTCTGGTAGTGTTTCTTGCCCTTTGGATAGCGTTAAAAATATCCAGAGGAATCACCGAGCCTATTCAAAATCTCCTTCAGGCAACGGCAGACGTATCAATGGGCAACTTCAATATATACATAAAGCCCGACGCTGAAGACGAAATCGGTATGCTTATTAAGTCCTTCAACGTGATGATAACAAAGATTAAGCAGACAGAGCTGTCTTTGCAAAGCGCATATATAGAGTCAGACAGGCGGCGGCTGTTTATGGCAAACATTATCTATAATATTAATTCAGGCGTCATCTATCTCGACGCTAAAAACAACGTAATAACTATAAATGACGCCGCGTGCAGGGTGCTTGAGGTTGAGGCCGAGGAGGTGCTCAACAGGCCATATACGGAGGTCATCAAAAATGTTGTATCAGCCGAGTTTGAAATGTTTATAAGGGGTATAAATCTGTATGATTTTTACAGCAAAAAAGAGCAGATAAAGGTCTCGATTGGCGGTAAAAATCTGGTGTTGAGGGTGTTTGTCATCCAGCTCAAAGACAACACAAATGTCCCTGTTGGAGTACTTGTGGTATTTGACGATTTGACAGAGTTAATTCTCGCTGAAAAGGCCCTTGCATGGCAGGATGTGGCAAAACGCCTTACCCATGAGATAAAAAACCCCTTGACTCCTATTAAACTCTCGGCGGAGCGGCTGCTGAAACGATGGCAGCGCGGCGATGCGCAATTTGGCGATGTAATCGAAAAATCTACAGCCACAATTATAAGGGAGGTTGACGGTCTGCAAAGGCTAGTCAACGAATTCTCAAAACTTGGCACCATGCCCGACATTGAACCATCCCCTACAGACCTTCAAAATCTCATAAATGAAGTCCTCGACCTTTACAGTGAATATGAGAATATTGATATAACTTTTGAGTATAAGGCCAACATCAAGGCCATAAATATTGACGGCGAACATTTTAAACGTATGCTGATAAATATTTTAGATAATGCGATACAGGCAATAGAAGGAAATGGTAAGATAGACGTTACGGTGGCGGAGAACGAGACTGCCTCCGGCATGATTATAGACATCGCCGACAACGGAATAGGAATAGAAGAAAAGGATAAAGAGAAATTGTTTCAGCCGTATTTTTCAAGGCGGAAAGATGGCACAGGGCTTGGGCTGGCCATAGCGCACAGGATAGTCACAGAACACAAAGGCTCAATAACTGTAAGCAATAACGCGGTAAGAGGTTCAATATTTAGAATCACAATTCCGATTAATAAGAGATTGCAGGGCAACTATGACAAGGAGCTTGGGTTATGAATGAAACATCTGTATTAATAATAGACGACGAGCAGGGCATCAGAGAGACATTGAGTCTGATCTTTGAGGACGAGGGGTTTAGCGTCGCTGTGGCGTCGTCAGCAGAGGAGGGGCTGGAGTTTTTAGCTAAACATACCCCTGATGTAATATTTCTGGACATATGGCTTCCCGGCATAGACGGCATAGAGGCGCTTGAGGAGATTCGGCGGCTCTATAGCTCAATCCCTGTGATAGTTATCTCCGGGCACGGGAAGATTGAACAGGCCGTGAAGGCCACAAAGATGGGTGCCTATGATTTCCTTGAAAAACCGCTCTCACTGGAAAGGGTTATCCTCACGGCCAAAAGGGCAATCGAACATAAAGAGTTAATAGTCCAAAACGAGATGCTCAAAAAAGATACGGTGCAGAAATTCGTTATTATCGGCGAGTCCAGCGCTGTGGCAAATCTCAGGAAACAAATCGAGATTGCCGGCAAGAGCAATGCCCGTGTGCTGATAATGGGTGAAAGCGGCGCAGGCAAGGAGCTTGTCGCAAGGAATTTGCATCTTCAGAGCGACAGATTAAACAAACCGTTTATTGAGGTCAATTGTGTTGCCATCCCGCAGGAATTAATTGAAAGCGAGCTGTTTGGGCATGAAAAAGGCTCTTTCACCGGCGCATTTGAAAAGAAAAAGGGCAAGTTCGAGCTTGCCGACGAAGGCACGTTGTTTCTGGATGAGATTGGCGATATGTCTATGACCACGCAGGCAAAAGTCCTCAGAGTAATAGAGACTCAGGAGTTTCAGAGAGTAGGGGGCAGCAAAAACATAAAGGTTGACGTAAGAATAATAGCGGCCACAAACAAAGACCTCCATAAGGAAGTCAAAGAAGGGAAGTTCAGAGAGGACCTCTACTTCCGCCTCAACGTCATCCCTATAATCGTCCCCCCGCTAAGGGAAAGAAGAGACGACCTGCCTATACTGATAGAGCACTTTATGAACATATTTGCAACCGAATATGGCAAGTCCCCGCGGCACATTAACACAGACGCAATGCGCATACTTCAGGGGCACGACTGGCCTGGAAATATCAGGGAGTTAAAGAATACGCTTGAGCGGCTCTTCATTATGACACAATCAAGGGAGATAAGGGCGGCTGATGTAGCGGCCTTTAACAGCTCCACGGTGGACTACTTTGCCTTTGAGACCCTGAAGGACGCCCGCGACAGCTTTGAGCGCGACTATATTGTCAAGCAGCTTGAAAAGTACAAGTGGAACGTATCGAAGACAGCCGAAATTCTCCAGATAGAAAGAAGCAACCTGCACAGAAAGATAAAGGGCTTTGGCATTGAAATCCCGTGAGAGATTATAGTATGATAATAACAGTACAAATGACGGTGGGAGAATGAGATGAGTGAAACTGATATTGGCGCGTTTGAAGTTCTTAAAAAGGCGTCGGAATCAAAAGATATTCCCAAAATCTATTTTAATAGCGCGTCATGTGTTTTACACCCGGGTGATATTTCAATGGTGTTGGAAGTGAATGAGAATCCTGTTGCCGTTATTAATATGTCACTTACTACCGCTAAGTCAATTGCGGCAGTTATTGGTTCGATGATTGCCGATGTTGAGGAACGAACCGGTAGTAGAGTAATGACATTTAACGATGCGAGAACTGCATTCAGGGAACAATGATGAACAATTTGGCCTTCAGAACCATTGCCTCAACCCCAATGAGGTGTGACAATGGTGCCAAGCGAAAAATATTGCGTTATGCCGCATATGGCAAAGGATGGTACTTCGGGGAAGGTAGTCCACCTTCTGCCAAGATTTTGGGACAGGCCCTCGCGCTGCTTGAGGCGGCGCATGCATATAGTTTTTTCGTGGACTCTGCATTAGGCGTCGATGGTGAAATAGAATTAGTAGTTTACCACGATAATGACAGATTACAGTTTATTATCACTGAAAATAACGAGATAGAGTTCGGACACGAGAGAAAGAGCGATTTGTCGAGGCCATTCCTGCCAGAGGATGAGACAGAAGAGGTATGTTATGAAGAGCGCATTACGTTTAATGATGCGATGACAAAAATCAATAATTTAGGAAGGGAAATATGTACCACCACAAGTACATCCGCCTTATCAAACCAGTCTGGATACACAGGAGGGATCTTAGGCTCAGCAGCTGTGCATTCAGAAATTCGTCAGATGGGTCAGGGATCTCTTGCATTTCGGTTAGTTGCATAGAGGAAACTACTGGCGATATTTGTGATCATATTAGAAAATTCTACCCTGCCGTTGTGGGAGACCCCGTAATGTTCTGGCCTTTTAACGATAATGATTTGCCTGAGGGGGTTTGTTTTAATCATGAGAAAATCAACGACGATGAATGTCATGGTAATGTCAAAAACTTATCTGATAAAGAGGCTGAAAAAATTATAAAAAAGCAATCCTTAAATAACTTAATGGTTTGTATAAACTCAGAGGTTCTTCCCTTTGATTTTGAAGATCACTACTTAAAGTACATAGATAGCGTTAACTAAGCGAGGTATAAGATGAGATCAGTTTCAAAGATTGGTAAAGTCGTCTCATTGGCGCTGGCGGCAGGCTTCCTGCTTATAGCCGGCATTGTTGCCTATAATATATTTGCCACTAAGCCGCCCGTGCTTACCGGCATAGATGGATTTGAGAAACTCCCCATTAAAAAGGACATTTCATTCATGGCGCAAAGTAACAGAAAGATTAAGTCCATTGATATAGTCGTTACTCAGGACGGCAATGCCGTTACACTCCTTTCTGAAAAGCCGGATAAGCCGGAGGCCGAGTTTAAAATCACAGTAGAGCCGCGGGTTGTCGGCCTTAGCGACGGCGAGGCCTCTGTAACAGTTACGGCAAAGGCAGGGTTGTTTGCAAAAACGCGTAAGACCTTCCCCACAGTCATACGCTCATCATCGCCGGCCCTTTCTATAATAGACAGCTCCTATATCACAGACCAAGGCTCAGGGCTGGCCGTCCTTGTTGACGCCAAAAAGGCGGACAAGGTCTATATCAGGGCGCTTGAGCGGGAGTTTGCCGCCACTAACTCCATTTACGCTGACAAAAACCGCTTTTTTGCCATTATCCCCATAGACATCGAGACGCAGGGAAGCCCGGTTATCACCGCAGTTGCCGAGGACGCCGCCGGTAATTCCGTTACTGTCCCCGTTGCGACGATTTACAAGCCAAAGGTGTATAAGAAAGATACTATCACTATTACGGACGACTTTATAAGGAGACATATATTGCCCCTTCTCCACAAAAATGAAGGGGATATGCCGCTTCTTGACGCCTTTTTAGAGGTAAACGAAAAGTGGAGAAAAGAGACAGAGGACAAGGTCAGCCAAATAGTAAAAAAGACCGCAGATAAAATCCTCTGGAATGGACCATTCGTTCAAATGAAAAACAGCAAGGTATTTGCAGGCTTTGGAGACCAGAGGAGCTACCGCTATGAGGGTAAAGACGTAAGCCACAGCCGCCATATGGGTTTTGACCTGGCCTCGCTTGCCAATAGCCCCGTATATGCGGCCAACTCAGGGGTGGTGGCCTATGCAGGAGAGCTTGGCATCTATGGAAATGCAGTCGTCATTGACCACGGACTTGGGCTTATGACCCTATATGGGCACCTCAGTGCGATAGACGTAAAAGAAGGCGCGGCAGTTGAAAAGACAACCGTAATCGGCAAAAGCGGGATGACCGGCTTTGCAGCCGGCGACCACCTGCACTTTGGCGTCCTACTGCACGGCGTGTACATATCGCCCGTCCACTGGTGGGATAAGCTGTGGATTGATAAGCGTGTCCTTGCCGTTATGAACAGTAAGGGATAGGTATATTAGTAATGCTAAAACGCTAAAAAGGCATCATTGTCTTGTCTAATGTTGCCATTATTTGCCTTCAATAATAATGCGGTACAACATCACTGTTATACCGTATCGCCGGATATATTTCAACAGCACAAGTAGTTTTACATTTTATACTGGCAAATTCGCGTGAAATCATGTACAATAGCTGTTCTGGAGAGGTGTCCGAGCGGCTGAAGGAGCACGACTGGAAATCGTGTGCGGGGTCTAAAAGCTTCGCCGAGGGTTCAAATCCCTCCCTCTCCGCCAGTACTTTCTTTTATGCAGTTGGGTAATGGCCCTGCGCAACAGGCAGGTGTGAACCCCGTCAGGTCCGGAAGGAAGCAGCGGTAAGCATTATGACTGTGTGCCGCAGCAAGTCTTTACCCGGCTGCATAGAGGAAAGTAATCAGGCAGAGAAGGAGCGCATTGCATTGCCATTTGAAGTTCTAACCAAAAAGCCATATGAGGTGCTGGCCAGACAATGGAGGCCGCGCGGCTTTGAAGACCTCATCGGCCAGGATACGGCTGTGAAGATCCTGCAAAATGCTATATCCCAAAACAGGATTGCCCACGCCTACATATTTTCCGGCCCTCGCGGCGTTGGAAAGACCTCAGCCGCAAGAATTTTCGCAAGAGCGCTTAACTGCGCCGAAGGCCCTACGACCTCTCCATGCGATAAATGCCCTAACTGCGTCTCCATTCGCGATGGTTCGTTTCTCGATGTCATAGAAATTGACGGTGCCTCAAACACCGGCGTAGACGATATCAGAGAGCTTAGAGAGAGGGTAAAATACGCCCCGTCAGGCGCTAAATATAAAATCTACATCATAGACGAGGCGCATATGCTTTCAAGAAGCGCCTTTAACGCGCTTCTAAAAACGCTGGAAGAGCCTCCAGCCCATGTCATCTTTATCATGGCCACCACAGAGCCTAAGAAGATAATACCCACCGTACTCTCAAGATGCCAGCACCTGCCGTTTAAGCGAATCTCCTCTGACAATATCAGGCAGCGTCTTAGGTTTGTCTCAGAGGCCACAGGTTTTGACATCACAGACGGGGCGCTCTCTGCCCTTGCAAAGGCCGCAGACGGCAGTATGCGCGATTCGCTGACGCTGCTTGACCAGATAGCCGCGTTCTCATCCGGTGCGATAACGCAAGACGATGTCTCAACCCTTACGGGAATTTCTGATATGTCAACGATTGCCGAGGCTGGCCGCGCCATAGCCGCCGGCGATAGAAAGAGGATTCTTGAAATTGTCTCAGACCTCTATGAAGGCGGCATTGACCTTCAGTCCTTTACGCGCGACCTGATAGAATATTTCAGAGACGCGCTCGTTGCGGCATGTAAGGGCGAGGCAATTGCCGAGACAGTCGCTCTGAATGCCGATGAGCAGGAGCTGACCGTAATATTAGGCGAATTGTTAAAGACCGAGGGTATAGTGAAAAACGCTGAGTCTGCGCGTGCGGCGCTTGAGATGTGCCTTATCAAGATAAGTTTCCTCAGTTCTTTGAGGACAATAAGCGAGATAATCCACGGACTTAGGTCTGGTTCCTATTCCCCGGTAACGCCAAAGGCTATAGTCACCGTTAAAGCGGCGCAGCCCGCGCCTCAAACTCTTAGGCCTGAGCCGCAGCTGCCACAGGCGGTTTCTCAAAATGACTCAACCAATGAAAGTGCAGACCCTGATGAGAGTTTGTGGAACAGGGCAATGGACAGGATTTATAAGACATCAGCCCCGCTGTGGAGCGTTCTCAAAGACGCCGCCGCCACAGTTGAGGGCACCGCGGTTACAATAGTATTCAGCGGCGGAGGCGCAATTCACGCTGACTCGGCGCTAGGGAAAAAGGCCATCATCGAGGGAGTATTAAATGAGCTGACAGGCAATAAATACAGTGTATCTGTAAAAACCGCCAAAATAGAGAAGGTAAAGGAGAAGGATTTAAGGGCAGAGGCTATGTCCAATCCTGTGGTCAAAGAGGCCCTTGATTTATTTGGCGGTGCCGTAGTGGAAGTAAAACCTGTTGTAAAAAAATAAACACTGCCACTTAAGGAGGAGTTATGTCAAAGAAAATGCTTGGAAATCTCATGAAAGAGGCACAGAAACTTCAGGAAAGAATGATGAGGATGCAGGAAGAGGCGGCACAGAAAACTGCCGAGGCCAGCTCCGGCGGCGGCATGGTCACAGCAGTGGCAAACGGCTCCGGCCAGCTTGTCTCCATAACAATAGACAAGGAAGTGATAAACCCCGACGATGTCGAAATGCTCCAGGACCTTGTTGTTGCGGCATGTAATGAGGCGATTAAGCAGGCGCAGGACCAGGTACACGAGGAGATGTCTAAGGTTACCGGCGGCCTTCAAATTCCCGGAATGCCGGATATATCGAATTTCTTTGGTAAATAAGGAAGGCTGTTTATGGCAGAGTCATCCGGCATAATTGATACGCTTATAAATGAACTATGCCGCTTGCCGGGAATAGGCAGGAGGACCGCCCAAAAGCTGGCCTATTTCATTTTGAATATGCCAAAGGACGAGGCATTGTCCATGTCGGCGGCCATTGCCGACGTAAAAGAACGGGCACGCTTTTGTAAGGTGTGTTTTAATGTTACAGAGTTGGACCTTTGCGCCATTTGCAGCGACCAATCCAGGGACAAGACTAAGATTTGCGTTGTAGAAGAGCCTGGCAACATCTCGGTTGTAGAGAGGTGCCGCTCCTTCACCGGCCAGTACCACGTACTTCTTGGGGCATTGTCGCCCGTTGACGGCATAACCCCCGACAGGCTCAAAATTAATGAGCTGATAACGCGCGTAAAAGAAAATGCGGTTGAAGAGGTGATTATAGCAACAAATCCTAACACAAAAGGGGAGATGACAGCCCAATATGTAGCAGGGCTTCTGCGTCCCCTGGATATAATGGTAACAAGAATTGCCTACGGACTTCCTATGGGCGGCGATATAGAATTTGCCGACGAGGTAACATTAGGTAAATCAATAGAAGGCCGAAGAAGGCTCTGAGCCATATCCGCAGAAAAATATTTTGTTCCGAAAAAAATTGCTTGATTTTTTTGTTTCAGATGTGTATAATGAGCATAGAAGCGGGATGCTGGCCAAAAAAGCTGGCTAAAGAGTGGCCGGAAAGAGGCTGTTGGGAGTGCCGCAGGTTACATCTGGAAATCTTCTGTATCGGTTTGTAAGAATGGGTGAATCAAGCGGTAAGAATGAGTAGGTCAAGTTTTGGGTTGAGACTGTGGTTGTAATGTGTCTGAGATACACAGGTTGTTGTAAAAATACAACAAAGAAGCGCGGTTATCTCTAACCACAGAGTGTGTAAACGCCGTTGTATGGCGGTTTTGGTAGGTTGGTATGTTATTTGCATAGATGTATGGGTGAGGGTTAAGCCCCGATGTAGCGATATTTGCTATGAGATTGTCAGAATTGAGTAAGGCGGTGAATGGGTTGAAGCAGTGTGAAGCGAATGACAGAGGTGGCAAAGGTATAGATATGCTTAGCAGGGGTGTAAAACAAGAACGAGGGAGGTGGTGTCTGAGACTGTAGTCGTAGTATAGGGAAAATGAATAATCATTATTAATTCTGCCATCGGCAGAGGAAAAATCTCGTTATAAGAGATAGTTTATGGAGGGCTGAAAATTGAAGAAGCTCGCAGTGGTAGTAATGGCAATGGTGTTTGCGCTCAGTTTCGCACTGGCCGCTTATGCCGCTGACGCACCGTCAGACACAGCCGTAGTGGCTAAGGGCGACACCAAGATAACGCTTGGTGGAGAAATAAGGTTTAGGGGTGAGTACACCAGCGACAGATATGACCAGTTAAACAGTGGCACTCAGTACACGAGCACGACAGTAACGACAACCCCTTTGTCAACAACCTCGGTAACAACCAACTCAGGCCATATTGGAGTGCCGGGCGTAGTCTATCCAAATAATGACCATCAGTCATACTTTGATGGCAGGGTTAGGATTAACATGGACGCCAAGGTATCAGATACTGTGGAAGGCTACATTGAGTTGGAATCCGGTACTGGTAATACCTCAGACACATGGACATGGGGTAACACTGGCGCCAACACGACAACCGGCGCAGCCGGCAGCGGCGCAACCGGCGTATATACGAGCAGCAACTCGAAAGCCGGCAGCGTATTCATTCGCCAGGCATGGATTCAGTACGCACAGCCGATGTACGGAGTGAAGGTTGGACATCAGCTCCTGATCCTCGGAAACGGTCTGTTTTTTGACCACACAAAGTTCGGCGACGACGCAATCGTAGTATTTGTAAATCCTTTAAAGAACTTCACCATTGCCGGACTCGACGCCCAGTTCAGACAGGGTACGGTTCCTGCCGGTACCTTAGTGGCAGACACTTCAAACGCATATGTGTTATTGGCTGCATACAAGGGTGACAAGTTCAACGTAAGCGGCGATATATCGGCAGTTAACGACCAGGCCTATGCTCCTGGCACTCCAGTGCACCTTTGGAACTTCGGCTTACGTGCAGACGGTCAGGCCGGACCTGTAACCTTAAGAGGCGACTTAGAGCTTCAGACCGGTAATGTGATTATCCCTACAGCAGGCGTATCTAATGGCCGCGTAAAGGGATGGGCAGGACTGGCCGGCGTAGACTGGAAGATCGGGCAGTTTAAGGTCACCGGCGAGTTTGCGTATGGCAGTGGTAAGGCCGGTAATGACACCAGCTCTGATATGCCTCAGTTTGTAACTTCGTTAGGTGCAGATCAGCACTACACATACGTATATGAGTATCGCGTGAAGTCAGGCGCGGGCGCAGTTAGCACGGGCCTTTCCAACACCACCTATGTAAAGCTCGGAGCGGCTGTGGATATCACAAAGCAGGTTAGCGCAGAGTCATTCCTGTACTGGCTGAATGCTTCCAAGGCAGTAGCGTTGAACGATGCAGGCGTTACAGTAGGACCGGACGGCGTAGCTCATTCTCCTAACTACAGCAGAAACCTCGGTTGGGAACTTGACGCCAAAGTTACTTATGCCTTCGCTAAGAACCTGAAGTACTGGGTAGAGGGCGGCTATTTCTGGACAGGCGCTGCATATAACTACAGAACTGGCCAGACCACCTATGTAAACGCAACAGCACCTGGACCAGCCATTACGACTACTACCTACTCGTTCTCAAGAGACAACGCGTGGGCAGCCAGACACGGCATCCAGTTAAACTTCTAATTAACCGCCGCGCGGTGTAATTTTATCGCGTGTAAGACTGAGGGGCTGACTGTAACGGTCAGCCCCTCTTTTATTTCCTGCGCCATTTGAGGAAAGATATTCTGATATGAGGAAGTGTAGTTTATGAAAATCGAAGATCTATTAAACAGCGGCAAGCTCCTGATTATCGCAGGTCCTTGCGTTATTGAGACAAGGGAAATTGTCATGGAAACAGCGGCAGCCCTCAGCGAACAATGCGGCAGGCTCAATCTCCCGCTAATATTTAAGAGTTCCTATGACAAGGCAAACAGGACTTCGCTAAACGGCTATCGCGGCATAGGCTCTGCGGCTGCGTCAGACAATATTAATGAGATAGACAAAAAAAAGGCTTCGATGGCAAAGGGGCTAGAAATCCTTGCAGATGTGAAAAAGACATTTGGTCTGTGTGTAACCACCGATATACACAGCCCTGAGGAGGCCAAAGAGGCGGCAGAGGTAGTTGACCTGCTTCAAATACCGGCTTTTTTATGCAGACAGACTGACCTTCTTATTGCCGCTTCCGCAACTCACAGGGCGGTAAATGTAAAAAAAGGGCAATTCCTTGCCCCTTGGGACGCCAAAAACATTCTCGCCAAATTAAACTCCGCTGGAAATGGCCCATTTCTCTTAACCGAACGAGGAACGACATTTGGCTACAATAATTTTGTGGTGGATTTCAGGTCTATCCCGATTATGAGTTCATTTAGTTGCAGCAGGGTGGTCTTTGACGCTACGCATAGTGTGCAGCTTCCCGGCGGCAGCGGCGACAGATCAAGCGGACAGCGTGAATTTGTCCAAACACTGGCCCTTGCAGGGGTTGCGGCGGGCGCCACAGGTCTGTTTCTTGAGGTGCATCCTGACCCGGACAATGCCCTCTGTGACGGCCCCAATATGCTGGAGCTGAAAAATGTCGAGGCTCTGCTGTCTAAGGCCAACGATATTTACAAAATTGTTAACGGCAATTCTATGTTTAAACAATAGTTGTTCATATCATCTTGACAAACGACTTTAATATATTTATTATAACATAAGGCATGAATGAGATAGAATTATACGACGCTTGCAAGGTATTGTTTGGCAAGGAAGTAAAGGTAGACCGACAATTTCTTGATTATATCCAGCCTTCCGGCGTCAAAAGCGCCTATCGCAAAATGGCAATGGCTACACATCCAGACCGCCTTGCCGTATTGGGCTGCGGCGAGATCTCTGCCGCCGGTGATTTCAGGACAGTTGCGGCGGCTTACGAGAAATTGTCAAAATATCTTAAACTAAGAGACAGCGGCTATAGATTGAAATATAGCTACAGCTCATATGCGGAGACTGTTCAGTCTGCCACAAAGACATGGCACAATAAATCGCACTATAGCGCTCAAACCAAAACAGCAGATAATGCCGCAAAGAAGACGGTCAATAGCGGCGGCTATTTTGGCGGCTCTACATGGGAGGAAACGCGGCAAAAGAAATCACAAACCACAGATTATGCAGGTAATTATGGATTTACACGAAAGACTGTCTTTGACACAGGCTACGCTCAGAAGACATCGTCATATTCATACAGGCAGAGAGCTGTGCCACGACGAAGACTTCGACTTGGCGAGTATCTATACTACTCAGGCGTTGTGGCGTGGAAGGACCTGATTGCCTCAATCATATGGCAGACCAGACAGAAGCAGCGCCTTGGGGAGATTGCCGCTCGATGGGGGTGGTTGACAGAGGCGAAAATCCTTGAAATCATGAAGAGCCGCAACCGCGGCGAACGCCTTGGAGACGCCCTTGTGCGCCTGAAAATCATTACCCCGTTTCAGTGCAATATGCTCGTCTGGCAGCAGCAAAAAAGCAAACATCCCATTGGGAAATACTTCACCGGCGAGAATCTTATATCCGAAAATGACCTTAACCGCCACTTGGCGAATCTGAAACTGCACAATCGCAACGTCGCTAAACCAGCAAGCTCAGGTTGAGCTATAGCCTGTTTCTTATAAAAACATCGAGACAACGAACATCAAGGTCAGCACACACATCACTACTGTCGTTGTCCACGCGATTGCGTTGAATGCCCCCTTGTTTATGTAATCTCCCATTATCTCTTTCTTGTTGATAAGCATGAGCATGAAGAATAATACAAACGGCAGCATGACGCCATTTACAACCTGCGAAATCCACATAATTGCGATCAGAGGGATACGTGGAAATAAGACAATCAATGCGCCGATGACAATAAATATGGTATATAGGCTCATAAAAATGGGCGCCTCTCTGAAGGTCTTATTTATTCCGGCCTCAAAGCCCATTCCCTCGCATATATAGTACGCCGTGGCAAGAGGTAAAATCGAGGCGGAGAACAAGGACGCATTTGCAAGGCCGACTGCAAAGAGAAGCGAGGCATAATTGCCGGCTATGGGCTTGAGCGATACAGCGGCGTCGCTGGCGCTCTCTATATGTATGCCGGCCTTATAGAGCGTTGCCCCGCACGCCACTATGATAAACAAGGCGATTATGTCTGTCATAAAACAGCCGAATATAACGTCAATGCGCGATGCCCAGTAGTTTTCTTTCTTTACGCCTTTTTCCACTATTGACGACTGTAGGTAGAACTGCATCCACGGCGCAATTGTCGTCCCTACAACGCCGATTAGAGTGACAATATACCCGGTATCAAATCTGAAAGAAGGTCGAACTGTCTCTGTCGCTACCATAGCCCAGTCTGGTTTAGCAAGAAAGGCCGCCGGTATATAGACCAGATATACCACACATAGTATTAAAAAAGTAATCTCAACGACACGATATGTGCCTTTGACGATGAACAGCCAAACTATCAGCGCCCCAAGCGGGACAGATATGTACTTGTTTAGTCCGAATATCTCATTGCTTGCCGCCCAGCCTGCGAACTCCGCTGCGGTGTTGCCAATATCCGTTATGGCCAAAAACAGCATCAGCCAGAAGGTGACCTTCACGCCGTAGTTTTCACGAATAAGCTCGGCAAGCCCTTTGCCTGTTACCGCACCCATTCTGGCAGACATCTCCTGCACCACTATCAGGGCGACAGTTATAGGTATCAATGACCACAGGAGCGAGTAGCCATAGTGCGCGCCGGCAATCGAGTATGTCGTTATGCCGCCGGCGTCATTATCAACATTCGCCGTGATAATGCCCGGCCCTATGATTGACATAAGTATTGCCAGATTACGAAGTCGTTTCTTCACGTTCGGTATCCTTTAGTCTCTGTCAGCACGGCCTGGCGTACCTGAAGCGGAATATGTTAGTCCAGTAGTTTTCCCTGCTGACATATCCCAAGCCCTCCAGTACCGGTCTTATTTCAGAGCAATACATGGACGATATTACAATAAATGGGCGGACTCCCGCCTCGATTTTTTCTTTCAGCTCATCTACAGATATGACCTCAAGCCCTTTGACCTTTGTGTGCCATTTTGACGGGCTGCTGTCTATGAAGCCTGACACTGTGATGCTGAAAGCGCAAAGGATGTCCATGGTCTCATGCCCGCCGGCCCCTGTACCCCAGATGAGAAGTGGAACATTGGGGCGGGATGAGAGCCTTTGTCTAAGATTCTCGCAATATCTGCTTTGAAGTTCGACGTGTAACTGTTCAAGCTCAGGGGGGATGGGCACATTGTCAGGACCTTGCCTCATCAGGCCGGTGGATATGGGGATGTGCAATATGTTATAACGCTCTGCTATCTTTAGCCAAAGGCCGCGTTCGCACCACTTGTCCATATATCCAATCTGCTCGTGCACCGTCTTTCGCCACATAGGGTGCGGGCCTAGGTTTGAGTCAGTCAGCAGTCTTTCATATGTGCTGTCAGGGGTTTGAATAATCCCACAGAAGTGGTGAAATTCAAAGCTCTCGGATGCCCCCGTTGTCAGGTATGTATTGCCATAGACAAGGGCTGCGTCTGGATTATTTATAAGAGCTGTTGACATGGCCTCAAGGGCCTCGCCGCCAAGCCGACTGTGTTTTGGCAGGTGGGTTATGAACTGCCCGGATGACGCCCTCAGAGCAATGTTCCACATTTCAGTGGTGGAACTTCCCTCAGGGGCATATATTAAAACAGTGTTTTTGACTATTTTTTGAGCCTGAAGCATAGTCTGATTGTTATCTGTGGCGGCGCTGTCAACGAGAATAAGTTCGATGGCACTGCCAATGGTCTGATTTGCCAAATCGCCGAGGGTCTCTTCAACGAACTCATGGCTGTGATATGCAAATGAGATAACGCTGACTATCGGAGCCACGTGTTTGGGCGAAAGGGTACGGTCTTGTGCCTCATCATTGGATTGTTGCACCTCGCAGGGCGTCTTTTTCCATAATACGGCAGATGAGATCGCCTTCCTGCCGCTCTCATCATCGAAGAATAATGCCCCTGGGTCAAGCCGCATACACGACGTATCTATAGGAGGATGAGTTGTATGCGGTCTTGAACTGGCATAGAGCATGGCGGCATTGACGCTTACATCGTTTTCAGAAACTACAACGTCAAAGAACAAGAGCGCAAACGCCCCTGTCTTTATTAACGTTTCTATCTCATTACATTGGTCTTCACCGGGCGTTACGGCAACCGCCAGAGAAAAATAATTTGGCGGCAGCGCCGTGGTATCGTTGCCTGCATAGACAACTCCTGCAGGCAGCCCGGTACCTACGCCCTCATCGCCAGCCGCCCATAGTTCATATCTGCCTGCCAACTGCTCAAGCATAGGCTCAGGCGGTAAGCCGCCCATAAAGAGTACCTTGCCGCCCGGCTGTATGTTGGATTTTGCGAAGGCGGCCACGAGGTTATACCGATAGCCTTTGATTGAGTCGTCTGTCAAAGGAAGCCCTGCGTTTTTGAAATACGCCTTGTGATACTGCTTTGAATATGTGAATAAAGCGAAGCCCTCGGCGCTGATAGAATCGGCTGCCAGTTGGACGGCCTTATCTATGGAGACAGGATTAACGGGTGGCGCAAGCGGCAGCCGCTCTTGATTATAGAAATCAGCCTCGCGTGCAACTATAATGCCGGCCTCGGAGTTATAGTCGGCGTAGTCGTAGTAACCGTCATCAGATGAGCGCTTTGCGGTCTTTTGTGCGGGATGATTTCTGATTCCGCCAATAAGCGCATCAACGCTATAGAGGTCGGCAAACCTGAAAAAACGCGCCCATAGCTCCATGTCACCGGCATATTTCAAAGACGTATCGAGATGCCCGCCTGCAGCTTCCCATAGCGCCCGTCTCCAAAACACGGACTCCTGCTGTATGTGCGGCGGGCCTATGCGCCCCTCAAGATACATTTGCCTTGACCATAGCGGCAGCGGCGTAAGTACGTTGGAAAGTACGCCGTCTTCGCCCCACACTGTCGGTCGCCCCATAATCCACTGTACCTCAGGCATGGCGCTAAAGACCAGCGCAACAAGCCAAAGCGCGCCGTCATGGAGCTTGTCATCAGAGTTTAACCAGCCCATAATGTCCCCTGTGGCGCGTTTAAGTCCTTCGTTAATTGCCGCATATTGCCCATCGTCAGGGGCGCTTTTTGAATATGCCAGCCGGTCTTCATATTTCTTTATAATCTCTGCGGAGTTGTCAGAGCTGCCGCCGTCCATTATTATATACTCAAGATTAGGATAGCCTTGCCCAAGGATAGATAAAATACACTCCTCAAGGTACTGTCCCTGATTATATGAGGGCGTTACGATGGTTATTTTGGGAAGCCGCCGCCTTAGCAGCTCAAGTCTCAAAGAGTTGGCCGTTTGCTCAGCGTTTAAATCATAAGGGACGACATCGAGGTATTGCTCATAGAGAGACAGTGTCTCATTCTGTTGCGAGGATGTCTTAATCTTTTCAACTATGGCATTTATGTTTATGTTTGGGTTTATTTCGGCCTCGCGGCGTAGGGCAGGGGGCAAAACCGTTATGTTGGGCCTCTTTGGGAGCGTATCATAAGTCTCAATGCCGGCCAGGGCAGGGTTGATGAGTTTTTCAACCGGCTGCCAAAGCGGCTGCCTATGAGGCCAAAGCGTTTGTCCCTGTGCCACAATCTGCGGCCTCACAGGCGGCGTTGCCAGCGATGAGTGAAGGGCGGAGACGATTAACTCAGGGGAGATGGCATTAATACAGTATTTTTCGTCATAGCGGCATCTCCAGCCGCAGCCATAACACTCAAGCGGCAGGCACACTGCCGTAGTAAATTTAGAATAGGGGAAAAACCGCCCGAAATGTCCCCCGCCAAGCACTACCACGTTTTGCGTTGCCACGGCTGCGGCGATATGGGCGGCGGCTGAATCTGAGGACAAGAGACAGCGGCAGCGGCGTATTATCGCTGCGGTCTGGCGCAGCGTGCACTTACCTGTCAAATTGTGGCATGTACCTTTAAATTTTTCGAATATCGCTCCTGCAACGTTGACAGTATCCATGCCTCCAAGCAGTATTAATGTAAAATCTATAAAACCTTCTAATACCTCGCTGAATAATGGATATATCTTGTAGTCGTTTTGAGAGCCTGGGGCAATGGCCAACGTGGCATTAGTATCGAGCTTGTGCCGGCTATAAAACTCATCGGCAAACCTCTCATCCTCCGGCGTACTCCAGATGGCGGGCTGAAGGGGCGTCTCAATTGCAAAGTATTTGAGGAAATCCGCGTGTCTTTCCATCTCCGGCACGCTGCTGCGGCAGCCTGACGGCAATAGATTGGTATAGTAACAGTTGTTTGCGCTCCTGTGTGTTTCTGTGATATTGCAGAGGTCGCCAAGAAACCCGACCCTGAGTTTTGCGCCGCTTCTGGTAGTGAAGATATCGCCGATAAGCTCCCGCGAAAAAACAGAGTTCATTGCGATATCCACATCAAGGGCCTGAATGCGCCTTATGATGACCTCGCGGTAATGGGCGTCTGTATAGGCAAGCGTCTTGTTGAAGGCCAATACATAATCAACGTAAGGACAGGGGGCATAGAGTTCGGCAATGTGTTCCTGGCAAAGGACGGTAATTCTGGCCGCCGGAAATTTCTCGGCAATCGCGGGCAGCATTGACGAGGCCATGACATTGTCGCCGATGGAATCGGTACGAATCCATAGTATGTGGCGTGGGTTGTCAATTTGCTGGGCTATATTGGGTTTCATAAGGCGCCATTATGAGATAGTATGGACAGACGATAAATCGTTTTCGTGTGTGACGCTGTGAGGCGCGCCAGGGCTTACGGCCATAGTGTGCTTTACTTCAAAAGGCAGCCTTGCTATGCCGTGAAACGGTTTCAGCCACTCCGGCTTGCTGAAGGTGACAGTTATCGGGCCTAACATTTCAACCCTGTCATGGCTGTTCATTACAGAGGAGCCTTTGTGGGAAGCCCCCTTGGCAACCAATCCAAAAGAAAACTCCTCTGATTTGACGCTGAACGTTATGTCGTTTCTGACAATTACACACTGGCCTGCGGTCAAGTCAGGCAGTATATGGCCTGCCTCTTTATTGCCGCCGCCAAAGACGAATGTCCCCATGCGGTCATATATTGTTACGCCTATGTTAATATCGTAAACCGGTTCATTGGCCTGTACCAGCGTATAGAAGGTCAGGGTCTCCATTGTCTCAATGTGAAAGGTATCGAAACCGTCTTTGTTGAGCACTCTGGCGCCAAGTATGGACATTGCCCCCGTGCCGATTCTCTTTGTGTTGTTATCGAGGATATTGTGCGCCATTATCTCATCGGCAGACATAAGGCCGCGGCTCTCTCTGCTGACAGGGGGAGCTGCATCGGCATGTGAAAGAGGAACAATAATCGGGGAGGTCTTCTTAACGCTGTGTGAGTAGATATTGATTGCCTCTATCGGCGAGCCTATATAGGTAACTTCCCCGCGCTCAAGCAGCACCGCCCTTGTGCAGATATTCCTTAATGCCTCTAAATCGTGGGATACTACGATACATGTTGTGCCGTTACTTATGATGTCTTTGATAGTATTAAAACTCTTCTGCTGGAAAAAAATGTCGCCTACAGAGAGTGCCTCGTCAATTATAAGTATCTCCGGCCTGACATTAACCGCACAGGCAAAAGCAAGCCTGACATACATGCCGGTGGAATATATCTTTGTCGGCTGGTCAATGAAATCCCCTATGTCGGCATAGTCAATGATTGAACGCATCTTCTCTTCCATTTCTTCCATCGTATAGCCCATAATGGCCCCGTTCATAATGACATTGGCACGTCCCGTAAACTCAGGGTTAAAGCCTGCACCAAGTTCTAAAAGGGCTGATATTCGTCCGCGTGCCTCGATAGTGCCCTCTGTAGGGCGCAGTATGCCGCAGATTAGCTGAAGCAGGGTGCTTTTGCCTGAGCCGTTTCGGCCAATCAGGCCGACTGCCTCGCCGCGGGCGGTGTCGAATGTTATATTGCGCAGCGCCCAGAAGTCATTGTGGTAAACCCTGCTGCCGGGAAGAAGCAGCTCTTTTAAGCGGTCGCTTGGTTTTGCATATATCTTATATTTTTTCCCGACGCCTTTGAGCGTGACTATATGATTATCCATTAAATAACCCGCTCTCAGAGCATCTCGGCAAAGTCAGGCTTCAGACGCTTGAATATGAATCCACCGGTAAAGGCGGAGATGATTCCCAGAATAAACAAAAACAACATACCTTTGTAGTGCTGTTGTTCTATCCCCAGCAAAGATAAACGATATCCCTCTACGACATAATACATGGGATTTAATTTGAGGAAAAACTGAAGTTTTACAGGCACCATCGAAGGCTGATATACAATGGGGGTGTAGAAAAACCACATGCCTATTACAACTACAATTATCTGTCCTAAATCTCTGAAAAAGATATTGATACTTGCGATAAGCCAGCTAATGCCGATAACAAACAGGCTTAGCAGGAAGATATACACGGGCAGGTACAATATGAGTATCGTGAGCTTCTTGTATACAACCATTGCGACAATGCCGACAATGCCGAACATAATGGCGTGGTTAAGCAGGTTAGAGAGCATTATGCTAAGCGGGAGAAGTTCCGAGGGAAAGAGGCTCTTTGTTATAAGCGTCTTGTTATCTATCAGGACATTGACGTTGCGCTGCATAGTATCGGCAAAATAA
>JAKOEO010000048.1:0-706 GCA_022321325.1 Candidatus Magnetominusculus sp. LBB02
CTACTATACTAACCGATTTTGGGAAATGTCCACTTCCGTCTGACCTAAAACAAAAACATTCGTTGATAAAAGATTTGAGAATTATTCTAATTTTTTAAAAAGCACTGATATACCATTTCTACCTTTATATAAAACTGGGTATCTTCCAGGTGATTTCTCGGCCATAAAAGAAAAGAGCGGTTATAAAATAGGATTTATCGGGCTGAACTCTGCATTTCTCCAACTTAGAGAAGGGGTCAAGAAAACTCAGACAGCAGTTGATAAATCACAAATTTATAAAGTTTGCGATGGTGAAACGGCAAAGCACTGGTGTAAGAATAATGGAGTAAATATTCTGTTACTCATCACTCATCACCCGCCTGAGTGGTTAGGCGCAGGGAAAAAAGGCGCGCAAAGTGAGTTTTATTCAGAGGTTGCCCCTTCCGGCGTCTTTGACGCTCACCTATGCGGCCACATTCACACACCTAAGACAACAATGACCTCAGCTGGTGGTGGACAACATAGACGTGATTATATTGCAATTTCCTTATTTGGTACCGATGAGATAACAAAGGGCAAAAAGAGAATACATGGCTACAGCGTTAGTAAACTTGTGATAGATAATGACAATGCCAAGATTATCCTGTGGCCTCTACAACGAGAGAAACGAGACAGCGGAAGATATACGATAGATAGAGACGGCTCCTATGAGCTAAATGAGGATGGC
>JAKOEO010000048.1:716-2326 GCA_022321325.1 Candidatus Magnetominusculus sp. LBB02
CAGCGGAAGATATACGATAGATAGAGACGGCTCCTATGAGCTAAATGAGGATGGCTCAATAGAATCTGATACTATCAGGATAAAAAATCCTAAAGCTGGAACAAGCGCCGCAAGCGGTAATGAAGCAGTCTCGACCTGCCCTCAACCACCCACTGATTTGTTAGGACGCAAGAGCCTCATTAACGACGCAATCGCTTTACTGCGCGACCCTAATAGGCGGCTTATTACCCTCGCCGGCCCTGCAGGGATTGGTAGGACTACTATCGCTTTGAACTTGATGGAAAAGATACGCGGTGATTTCAAAGATGGCGTTTATTTCTGTTCATTTCAGGATGTTAAGGCGTTGGATGAGCTTATCTCCAGAATTAATTCTAAAGTCGCTAACGTTCAGGACGCCAAAGAGGAATCTCTATTTAACTGGCTGCGCGACAAGAATTGTCTCTTGATTCTGGACAATTTTGAAGACCCTCTTGAGGACAAAGCGGCAAATATCCCCGGCTTTATCATGAATCTGTTAAATCAGGCACCCGGTGTTAAACTCCTTGTTACAACCAGAGAGAGCATGACTA
The DNA here is from genome assembly GCA_022321325.1 of Candidatus Magnetominusculus sp. LBB02. Taxonomy (GTDB): domain Bacteria; phylum Nitrospirota; class Thermodesulfovibrionia; order Thermodesulfovibrionales; family Magnetobacteriaceae; genus Magnetominusculus; species Magnetominusculus linsii. The sequence goes on from JAKOEO010000048.1 coordinate 1,286, forward strand.
TAGCCGGTATAGAGAAAATTATTCATGTGGATATTTTAAATGACGCAGACTCAGAGGCCCTGATTAGAAAGTTAGCCGACGACCTTGATTTGACAAAATATATAGATGGCAAAGATTTAACCGGCCTGCTTAAACAATTAGGCGGTGTGCCGTTAGCGATAGTCCTTGCCGTGCCAAACCTTGTGTTAGGAATTGATGTATTGACAGAGGAATTAGAGCGCCAAAATCTCGACATTTTAAGCCAATATGGAATAGACGTCGCATCAGCAATAAAAGATCAAAGCCTTGTCAAGAGCTTTCTCCTCTCTTATTCTAAAATAAAGGATACCAATGAGAGGCTGCTGTTCCTTATCTGTTCCCTTTTCCCATCTGGACTGAAAAAACTTGACGCTAATAAAATCCTTTTCGGGTTGAAACCGCAAATGTTTCAATCGCTTATATTCAAGTCTCTGATATCATGTCCTAAAGACAACACATACACCATGCTTGCTCCAATGCGAGCCTTTGCCTATGGGATGTTTAAACGCATGGCGGCTGAAAATGAAATAGACATAAGCGTCATAGTACGCTGGATAAACTTATGTGACGAGAAATCTCAGGAATATTATAAGACGACTCATAGAACTGGCAAGAGGGCAATTAATGAGTTGATTGATGAGCTTCCCGATATGTTCAGGGTTTTAGATTACCTGATTTCAACGTCAGAAAAAGGCACTCTTTTGAAAATACTTTTAAATTTAGTAGATTTTTCATCGTCTGTAGGGATAACAAAAGAGGTTATGTCATCGTTAGAAGAGGCTGCTAAAATCGCTAAGGCATCCGGCGATATTTTAGGCGAGGCTAACTGCATTTACCGTATTGGAGACATTCATTTTTATGAATCAAGAAATAATGACGCCTTAAATTCTTACAACTCCGCCTTGCCTCTTTACAAACAGGTTGACAATATTTTAGGCGAGGCTAACTGCATTCGTCGTATTGGAGACATTCATTTAAGAGAATCAAGAAATAATGACGCCTTAAATTCTTACAACTCCGCTT
>JAKOEO010000048.1:2812-15469 GCA_022321325.1 Candidatus Magnetominusculus sp. LBB02
TTTACAAACAGGTTGGTAATATTTTAGGCGAGGCTAACTGCATTTCCGGTATTGGGCTTATCCTGATCAGAGATGACAAGACAAAGGACGGGATAGACGAGGTGTTGAAGGCTGTTTCGCTCTATGAAAAGATAAAAGATAAACAGTCAATCGGGCTGGCTTATAATGACCTTGCTGATGAGCTTGAGAAAAAAGCCGATTATCAGCCACAAGCCCTTGAATATAGAACGAAGGCGACGGAGATTCTTAAAAGCGTTCAATGGTCGGGACTGCAGCGCCGCGGGGATGCTGTTTGACCATGTCTTCTGCCCTGCCACCGATGAGATAAAAGAGGGGGGAGGGCTGACTGCCCCCCCTTTTTATTCACCGCAGTACATCACGCGGCAGGAAAACTATTGCTTGCGGCCTTTTATGCTTACAAATTTCGAGAACTTGCCAAGCTCATACACGGCCTCTTTCACACCCGGCTCCATGATGAGCGTCAGAGACGCCTCAACTGTGGCGTCCTCCACATCCTTAGGCAGTTTAATCTCAAATGTCTCGTCGTTTACCTTGAACGGATTCAGCGCCGTATCACGCATAAGCGTCAGCTTCCTCAACGACGCGAACACTACCTTGTTCTCCGCATCGCCGCGCTTTTTCTGAGGGTAATAGTACTTCGTTTCGTTGAACAGCTCCTTGCCTTCCTTTGACGTTACCTTCACTTTCAACAAGAAGTGCTTTGTTGATGGACAGCCGTCTGTGAATCTGTGGCCGATGTTCTCAGACCACACCTTTGTCTTGATAACGACCATAGGTGTGGAGATCAAATCAGGCACTTTTATCTGCTGCGTATAGGCCATTGCAGATACGTCAAACTTTATGTGATTTTTCAGTCTGTCAAGCTCAAACGCATGGTCCTGATAGTTCGGAGGGAAGCGATGCCCTGTGTTTGGCGCCCTCATGTGGCAGTCCTGACAACTCTTGTCTCCACCGTTTGGTATGTAGTTCTGAAGCCAACTGTCATAGTTAGACACGCACCACAGCGGCTCTGATGAAGGCAGTACCAGTGAGGTTATGACGTTTGGCCCCTGATGACACTGCCCGCAAAACGATGAGTCTTCCAGCATCTCATGTCGCTTGGATTTTGTAAATACCGTGTCTGCGTGCACGCCGCCGAGGTCCTTAGTGCCATAAACAGTGTCAGGTTCAGGGTTGCCGTCTCTGTATTTCCTTATTATAGAGACCTGATTGTGGCATACGATACAGTTAATCTGGAGTTTATCTAAAACCTCATAGTTCTCCTTTAACACCGCATCGGCCAGTTCCTGTGCAGCTTGTTCCGACATCTCTCTAAGCTGAGGCACATGGCAGACAAAGCACGGCATCATATACTCTTTTATGCTCTTTGTTACCTCGTTTGACTTTTTAAATTCCCCCTTTACCGGGTCACGTTGCTTCAAATAATCCTGAAGCGTACCAAGCACCTTATTAAACGGCCCCATCAAAGGCATTGAATGGGCTGCCTTCTCCCAGTCCTTGTAGATTTGCTCGTGGCACTGCTTACATCTTGACGAATCATAAGCGGAGATTACCTCTTTCAGCGTCCCGTACTCTTTCGCCATTGCCGACACAGGAATCATCAGGGCGCTCATAATGGCCAATACGACTATCGCTTTACATACTTTCATTGATTAGTACCTCCTTAATAGTTGTTCTAACGAAAAAAGTTACATAACGGGATAAGGAGCGGCGAGGAGATCGCAAGAACTCCAAGTCCCGTTATGCCGGCTAAATAGCCATTTAAGTTGTTATGGTGGTGTTGTGGGAGGAGGACGTTACAACCGATATTATATGATATAAGTAAGCCAAAAGTCATAACTTTCTCCATCCCTCTCTGTGTAAACCAGCGATTACATCATAAAAGCGCTCTCACGCACCACGACCTTAACGGTTATGCGGCTAATATGAAACAGTGCTACACGAACTTAGGAGGCTGATCTTTTGTGAAAGGAAATTGGGGTGTGGAAATATGTTCAGAAGACGTCTGAAAATTATCAACGACAATAAAGGCTCTATGCTCAAATGCCGAAGGACACGTTAACCCCACTCCGGCGTCTGCCATAAATGCCTTTGCCGTATGACAAACATCAAGCGCGGCAATTGAAACCTTCCCGCCATGGGAAGCAACACTATTGGTGAGCGTTAACGGCGGCACAGTAAGATATAAACACACCACAAGCGTTATCGCAAGAGGCAAAGCAATTTTTAACATCCTACTCATGAGCGATTTTAATGTTAACATCGCACAAAAGTCAAGCGGTTTTTTGCAGCAAAAAATTCCAGAGAGAAAGTGCCTGGCCATTAATTGAGAACTGACGGTTACTTGAATTACCGGGATGTTACGCCAATACTGTCCTGATGTTGATTTGCAGCCCCTCTATGACTTTTGATTTGACCACGCCCTCCAGTTCAGCCGGTCTTGGTGAATTTCAATAACCTCATCCAGCCTAAGAAAATCTATCTCCATGTTACTCGGCCAGATTCCTCAGCGCTTTCCCATCAGTTGATATATTCAATGGCGTCTTTTCGTCTTATGTTTAAAATATCAAGTACGCCTTTTTCTATCACAAGGGCCAAGCTATTCCCATGCTTTGTTAGTCTTTTTATCATGATCGGCCTCCAGTCATACGATGTTGCTCCGTTGTATCACCCTAATGCCTATGCAGTCAACACTGTATCAGTTGCTAAACAAGTCAGGCTTGATTATTGCGGTTGTGTTTTGGTGGTCCCAACGGGAGTCGAACCCGTGTTTCAGCCTTGAGAGGGCCACGTCCTGGGCCACTAGACGATGGGACCATCTTAATATAAATACTGGGGAGAGAGGACTCGAACCCCTACAGGCAAATCCAGAGTCTGCTGTCCTGCCATTAGACGACTCCCCATCACATCAGCTATTGTAAACTATCCGCCCTGCTGCTGTCAAACCTTTCTCATCATGGAATTGCCATAAACTGGTTTTTGTTCGCACAACTGTCTGACCCGTCTGCGCTGCTCCTCCATATTCTGCGGCGCCCCCGTAATGACTTTATCTATTATGTCGGCAACCACCGCCATGTCCGCCTCCGTAAAGCCGCGCGTGGTCAGCGCCGGCGTCCCAAGCCTTATCCCGCTTGTTACTGTGGCCGGTTTATCGTCATACGGGATTGAATTCTTATTTACCGTTATGTCAGCCGCGTAGAGCGCCGCCTCGGCCTCCTTTCCCGTGATGTTCTTATTTCTAAGATCAACCAGCATTAAGTGCGTATCAGTGCCGCCTGAGATTATCTTATAGCCCATGCCCTTTAGCTCTTCACTAAGGCGCTGCGCATTTTTTATTATCTGCCCCTGATACTCCTTAAACCCCGCCGTCAACACCTCTTTAAACGCCACCGCCTTTGCCGCTACCACATGCATCAATGGCCCCCCCTGCACCCCGGGAAACACCGCCTTGTCAATCGCCTTGGCGTATTTTTCCTTGCACATTATCATCCCGCCGCGCGGCCCTCGCAGCGTCTTATGCGTGGATGACGTTACAAAATCCGCATATGGCACAGGCGACGGATGCAGCCCCGCCGCGACCAGCCCCGCTATGTGCGCTATGTCGGCAACTAATATCGCGCCGACTTCCGACGCTATTGCAGAGAAGCGCTCGAAATCTATCGTCCTTGAGTAGGCGCTTGCCCCCGCCACTATCATCTTAGGTTTGTTTATCAGCGCCTGTTCCCTCAGCGCATCGTAATCTATATAGCCCGTTTCTCTATCTACGCCATAAAATACGTTTTCATATATCATGCCGGAGAAATTCACCATCGCCCCGTGCGTTAAATGCCCGCCGTGGCGGAGATCCATACCCAGTATTTTATCGCCTGGGTTTAAGACAGAGAAAAATACCGCCATATTTGCCTGAGAGCCGGAGTGTGCCTGTACGTTGACATGCTCAGCCCCGAATATCTCCTTCGCACGTTCTATCGCCAATGTCTCCACCACATCGGCATATTCACAGCCGCCATAGTATCTCTTGTTTGGGTAGCCCTCTGCGTATTTATTTGTTAGTACAGAGCCTTGGGCTTCCATCACCGCCGGGGATGCGTAGTTTTCAGAGGCTATCAGCACCAGCTTGCTCTGTTCTCTTTGTAATTCCCCCATTATGGCCTCATAGACGCCGGGGTCTGCCTGTTTTAGCGTATCAAGTTGATTATTCAATGGATTCCTCTATCTTTGAAATCTTTTTTAATCGAGCGTCATGCCGCCCGCCTTCATATTTTGTATAAAGCCATGTCTTTAAGATTTCAGCGGCCAGCTCCTCAGCGATTACCCTGCTGCCTATTACTAATATGTTGGCGTCATTGTGCTGTCTGCATAGCCTTGCCGTAACAACGTCATGGCATAGCGCCGCCCTTACGTTCTTATACTTGTTTGCCACTATTGACATGCCTATGCCGCTTCCGCAGATAAGCACAGCCCTGTCAACCTGTCCCTTCGAGACGGCCTCCGCTGCCTTGGCGCCATAGTCAGGATAATCCACCGAGGCGCTGCTGTTAGTCCCGACATCCCGTACCTCAATGCCTTCACCTCTCAACAGCCCGCTGATTTGTCCTTTCAGTTCAACGCCGGCATGGTCACATCCCACCGCAATCACCATCTATATAACTCTCCAGTGGGTATAATAAATAACCGGCTAATTCATTGTCAAGAATCAAATGCGTTGTGTGCCGCTGCGCTGAATTTGTATGAGGTTTACTTAGATTCCTGTAACTGCCTCTCGTTTAGCGGCTGGACTGGTCTTGCATTTTTGCCGATTGCAACATAGAATCTATCTATCTGAGATTGCGACACTTCTATCGGGGTGTCCACAACATTCCAACTCACCCCTTCGCTGCATGGAGGTGTGGTCAATGACCCGCTATAAACGAAAATAGGACGCAATTCAGGAAGCAGTGCAGAGGCGTCTATCTCTACTGATTGTACGGACTTTTCCTCATTGACCTTATCAGGCAGATTTTCCCATAGCGTCTCTATTGTTGGGTTTTCTTTTCCCTCCGTCATAAATACGCCCAGGACGGCAAGCTCTCCCTTATCGTTTTTATGCACAAAGTGCACCTCCATTGGATATTCCTCGCCAGAGACGGTGTGTTCGCTTGGATGATGAAAGTGAAACTGCAACAGTTGATAACTCTGTCCGTTTATGGAAATGGTGCTGCCCGGGGCATAATTAACCTGGATTGTATGGCCATTGTTGACTATCTTTAACGGCGCTGCCTTGTAGTTAACCTTGTACGAAATCTTCTTAGGAGTATTTTTCGTTTCACTAATGTCAACCGGAGACTGATGGTTACCGGTTTTACATACCGCGTACTCAGATGACAAATCCCCCCAGTGTATAGGACCTCCCTCTCCTTCATAGCCCCAATGAGCCTTATGGCCGTCTTCTGCAAAACCACTGCCCACAACTATAAACAACATCAATAACAACATTAACCCCTGTACGCCAATAGTTCGCATGATAAATCTGTCTCTCATCATGGTACTTACCTCCGATTGTTTTATTTGTGTGAACAATGAGGGCGCCGCCCTCAAACTCCCGCGAGGGAGATAATCTCCCTCGACCCATACTCTAAGATACTTTTTTCTCTATTGCCGTCAGAAGGTTGATTATTTCCTTGCTTGTCGGCCCTATTTTTAGGTAGCTCTGCTCCGCCCCTGCCGTATTTCCAGAGTTCTTCAGCGCAACAATTTCTTTAACTGTTAAGTGCAGTTCCTCGTGGATCGTCTCAAGTTTCTGCATTTCATGAAGTTTGCCATACTTGTCAATTCCCTTAGAATACAGCCACTTTCCAAGGTCACAATCTCTGTGTGATACCGCCTGTGATGACGCCAGCCTCTCCGTCTGCATAGCGTTGTCTGTATTTTGCTGTATGCTTCTTCCCATTTCCTGCATCGAAGCCGATGTCTCCTCAACAGACGCCGCCTGTTCTGTGGCCACGCTTGATATCGTCTGCGCGCTGTTGCTCAGCTCGTTGCTGCTTGTTGCCACACTGTCGGCTGTCTCCCTAACGTTTCCGATTACTTCTTTTAATTTGTCTACCATAGTTTTCATCGCTCTCAGAAGCTGCCCCGTCTCATCTTGTGCTGGTAACATTGATGTCCACGTTAAGGTCACCCCCGGCAAGGCTGTCTGCAACATGCAGTCCCTCACTTAGAGACCTTGTTATGGTGTTTATTATCCACCACGCTAAGAGAATCAACAGCACCAAGCTTAATATTATGGTGAATATTGACAGCCTTTTACTCTGGCTTACCGCCTTTTCATTGGCCTCATCCAAGTCCACCCCCATCTTGAATTGATATTTTATCAGATCGTCATAGCTGGTCTTCGCTTGGTTGTATAATGGCAAAATCTTTTTTACAGTAAATAAATTCGCCTCATTGAAGTTCCCTTCCTTTAGATAAACAATGCCCTGTTTCAGTCCTTCAGTAACAAATTTCCCCCTGTCAGCGGCAAACTTATCGGCAAGGGCCTTCTCCTCTGTGCTCAGGTGTAAGACCATATAGCTTTCCCATAGTTTAGATATTTCATTATATTAGCCTCTATCTTGTCTGTATGCTTCGTGATAGGATGGTCAGCATTATGTACCTTGCTGACCTCCAGCGTCGGGTCATGGAATGCGCCCAGTAGCAGCTGCTGTACATTTTCACGCATTTTACCGTTAATCGTCGCAAGGTCGCCAATAGGAACCATCCTCTCAGCATACAACGAATCAAAGTTCTTGTTAAGGGTTATCAACGAATTGAGGCCAAAAACCCCCAGTGCAATAATTATCGCCGCCATGAATCCTACCAGCAAAAACATCCTGACACTTATCCTCATGTTCTTAAACATATGTCCTCCTGCACGACCCGATAGTATGACCTGATGTGAGAGCATTATCCTGTATTATGATATATACCCTAACAGTTCATATTGTAAAATGCTATGCGCTTGTATGTCAATATTGGAAGCAATATACGCGGATATGAATAGTCGTGATTATTTTTCAAAGAAATCAAAAATCAAGTCATTAAACGCCTGCGGCACTTCGAGCATTGGGCTGTGACCGCATTTTTCTAAGTACGTCAGGCGGCAGTTTTTTATGGCCTGTGCTGTCCTTTCGCTTCCGGCCTTAGGTATGAGGTCATCCCATATGCCGTGGACAAAGAGCGTGGGACATTGAATCTTATGAATCCTGTCTGTCCAGTCGGCCTCGGCCATTGCCCTTGGGTGTCCTAAAAATACGTGCTCTGACGACCTCATCGCATGTTCCATGATCTTCTCAAACATCTCATTGTCTTCCATGCCGGGCATTACGGCCTTCAGCCAATGCCTAATTAATGTATCGTTACTCATAACTGCGCGCAACATATTGTCGTCATAGTCGAAACCGAGACGCAGCCCATCCATCGCTATTGAATTTACGAGGACGAGTTTTTCCACCTTTTCAGGATAGTTTATTGCAAATAACTGGGCAACGCCCCCGCCCATCGAATGCCCAACCAGATAAAAACGGTGAAGGCGCAGCGCATCTGTAAAATCGTTGACAAACGACGCCAAATAATCAAGCGTATGGCGGATGTTAGTCTCCGGCGTGCTGCCGGCGCCTGGCAGGTCAACAGCGTATGCCTCAAACCCAGGTCTGATAAGCTGGAGCGTCTTTTTCCACCAAAGCGATGAGGCAAGATTGCCGTGTATCAGGACAACCTTCCTGCTGCCTGAGCCATGCTTCAGATAGCCAACCTCATCCCCTCTGGACGTATGCGTAAACAGACTGTTCACTGGTTAATCACCAAAACGAGTATACCATATGGGGTTATAGTAAATCATCCTGTAACAGTTTTAGCAAATCACGCCTTGAATTTTCTTCACAGGCTATGATATGGTTAGTGAGGTGTTGCTGAACAGGAAATGAAGATTATCGCCGGTGCCTTTAAGGGCAGAGAAGTCCCTGTAAAACATAGTAAAGAGCTAAGGCCGACATCCGCAAAGGTCAGGGAGGCTCTGTTTAACATTATCAGACAGCGGCTGGCGGGCTGTTCATTTGCCGACCTTTACGCAGGAAGCGGCGCTGTCGGTCTTGAAGCCCTAAGCCGGGGGGCGGCGTACGCTGTGTTTGTTGATAGCAGCAGATATGCCGTCAACGCCATTGAAGGCAATCCTGTGTTTTGCGAAAACCAGCTCAATAGGGCTGTGTGTTCCGATGTCGTGCGCTTTGTTACTGCAGAGCCTTTACGCGGACATTTTTCAGACCCGTTTGACGTTGTATTTGCAGACGCGCCGTACAATTCCGGCGAGATAGACAGGCTGCTGCCTGCCTTTGAGCATTCATGGCTGATTAGCGGGAAGGACTCCATTGTCGTAATCGAGCATTCCTCTAAGAGAGCGATGCCAGAATTAGTCGGCAGCCTGAATCTCTTAAAGACTTACAGATACGGCGACGCCTCACTGAGCGTCTATAGCAATTACTCTGAAAGAGGACTATAATGAATAAAATGGCGATTTATCCCGGCACTTTCGACCCATTTACCAATGGACACCTCGATATTGTCCTCAGAAGCGTACGGCTCTTTGACCACCTTATCATAGCCGTTACAACCAACGCTAAGAAAACTCCCCTTTTCAGCGTGCCGGAAAGAAAAGAGCTTATACGGAAATCACTGCCAGAAGGCGGCAATATAACTGTTGAGAGTTTTGACGGCCTGTTAGTTGATTATGCTGAGAAAAGAGGCAGCATTATCGTAATCCGCGGGCTTCGCGCAGTGTCGGACTTTGAATACGAAATGCAGATGGCCCTGTTAAACAGGAGGTTAAAACCCGCTGTTGAGACAATATTCAAAATGTCATCCGAGGAGTACTCGTTTCTGACATCGTCGGCGGTTAAGGAAATAGCGCTGCTTGGCGGCTCAGTTGACGGCCTTGTTCCGTCCGCCGTTAAGGCCGCACTCGCTGAAAAATTTAAGAAACACCAGTAATGGGGAAAAGTTACATCCAAATCATCCTGGCGCTTCTTATATGGAGTTCTCAGGGGATTGCCGTCAGGGCTGCTAAGACCCCAGTTGTATCAATCGTGTTTTATTCCCTTATAGTGTCGCTTGCCATCCAATCATTTATCTTCATAAGCCCATCAATCAGAAAGGGCATTCCATCTTCCAGAGGATTATTCGGCATTTTTTTTCTTAGCCTTCTGACTCTGATAAACACGCTGACATATCTTTATGCCTACACCTACACGTCCATATCTAACGCGGTCTTTACACACTATATTGCGCCCATTGTCGTTATGCTGTTGTCGCCAATTTTCCTTAAAGAACGCATCACTAAGGCAGCAGTGTTTGCAGTTTTAACTGCCTCCTGCGGACTATGGATTATTGTGAGAGATGTCTCTGTCATGGAGATAGCAGCCGGTTTTTTCTCATTGTCCAACCCGGCAGGCACACGGTTTAGCCATGACACAATAGGCATTCTTTGTGGGCTTGCCTCAGGGGCGGCCTATGGCGGGATGATTATTGTCCTTAAGATGATATCCATAACAAACAATAAATATGTCGCAGTGTTCTTCCAAAACTTGTTTGTGGCGGTTCTTTTGCTGCCTTTTGCCGGGCCAATGCCACAGGAGGCCGTATCTCTGTGTATAATTGCCGGTATGGGGTTAATATACTCAACCGTGGCGACATACCTTTATTTCAGCGGCATGACACATGCCGCGGCAAACAAAGCGGCAATCTTAGGGTATATTGAGCCGATTGGGGCAATCACATTTGGGGCAGTCATATTGTCCGAATATCCTGACATGCTATCGCTTGCCGGAGGAGCGCTGATAATAACGGCGGGGTATATTGCGATAAAAAAAGGCTGATACACCTTTGGCGCTCTTTACGTCAATTACTGCTGTTTACTTTGGACTTTCGTCTGTTGGGGCGTTTATCTGAGGCGTCGGCGGCTGCTGCGACCCCCTGGTCTGTCAGAAGATGCGCATATTTTTCCATGAGCTTGTCAAATTCCATACGCTCACTCTTTAGCTCGCCTAACACGGCAATATATGCAGATTTGGTCATTCTAAGCTCGCGCTTCCACACGGCCACTATCATAATTATTATAAGCCAAGCTATGTAATACATTTCGCACCCTCTCGCACCCTTAGGCACCCTCTCGCACCCTTAGGCACCCTTTCACGGCCTTTTCATTTAGAATAAGTCAGCGCGTGGACAGGTTCGCCTCATCCACGCGCTAAACCATTTACCACTTAGTTATTAGCAGATTCTCTTTGTCCTTCATTGAGCCGAGGGAAATCATGATCAGGTCAACGAAGTACCAGATCCCGAAACCGCCCATCGTTACTAACATGATGATTCCGGTTCCGATTTTGTTTACGTAGAAGCGGTGACCGCCTGCCCATCCCAGGAAGAAACATAACAACAATGCTACTAAACGGCTCTTAGGGGATTCATTTTCTGACATTTTACATCTCCTTTGTGTCTATGGCGATTAGGGTTCCACGAACCCTTTATTAACTCACTGTTTACCATCGGATTACTTTCTGGCTGCCTTGCGGCACTCCCAACCCGCTCTGTGCTAACCCTCTTTTAAAGCCAACCCACTTTCCATCACCACCGATTAGCTTAGTTGTAATTTAACAGATATTATTTTTTAAGTCTGTATCACAGGATACACAAGTGGGAAATTTATTTAAAAGGCCGGAAATATCAGGTTAAAGGCCAAAGAGAATCTCGCGCTCTGCAATATCAACCTTGTCTATCCTCACCCTGACGGCCTGTCCTATCGAGAATGTCTTGTTTGTATTTTTCCCTCTGATTGTCAGCGAACCTTCGTCATACGCATAGTAATCGTCAACCATATACGACAAGTGCAGGAAACCATCTACGAAATAATCGTCCAATCTAATCTTCATACCGTGGGAGTTCATGCCGGCAACCTTACCGTCCAATACCTGTCCTTCCTTGTCTTTCATAAACCATGTCCGCATGGCGTCAATGACCTCGCGTTCAGCCTGCTCTGCCACACGTTCGCGGCGAGAGGCGTTGAAGGCGATGTCTGAAAGTCTGGCGGCAGCCTTTGCTGTATCATCTTTTCGCGGCTTTACGTTATTGCACGTATCTCTTAGGATCCTATGAACCACAAGGTCGGGATAGCGTCTTATAGGAGAGGTAAAATGGGTATAGCACGTTGAGGCAAGCCCAAAATGCCCAACATTTACAGGGGAATAACGCGCCTGCTTGAGGCTTCTCAGAATTAGATAGTTAATCACCTCTTCGTATGGGCTGCCTGCGGCCTTGTGTATTATTTTAGAGAAATCTGCCGGAGTTACATTTCCTTTTTTATATGAAATCGTGCAGTTTACTACCTTCATTATCTCATCCATCTTTCTGATGTCAGGCTCTTCGTGTATCCTGTAAAGGGAAGGCACGCCGATGGCGGTCAAGTGCTCCGCTGTGGCCTCGTTTGCCGCTATCATAAATTCCTCTATAATGGAGTGGGCAAAGTTCCTCTGGGTCTTTAGTATTGCCGAGAGATTGCCCTGAATATCAAGCAGAATCTCAGGCTCTGGAAGATCGAAATCAAGGCTGCCGCGCTTCTTTCTCATCTGTCTTAAATCCTTGCAAAGCAAGGACATAAGCTCGAATTCTTTAAGCAATGAATTATATTTAGCCCTCAGCTTCTTATCCTGCCCAACGATGATTTTTTCGACATTTGTGTATGTCATCCGCTCATTGCTGTTGATAACGGATGGATAGAAGGCCGATTCAACCCTGTGCCCTTTGTCGTCGAAGTCCATCTCGGCAGTGAAGGTAAGCCTATCCACTTTTGGCTTGAGGCTGCAGAGGTCTTCAGAGAGTTTTCTTGGCAGCATTGGCAGCACCCTGTCCGGGAAATAGACGCTGGTTGCCCTCTCCCTTGCCTCTAAATCAATCACGCTGTCCCAGGGGACAAAATATCCTACATCGGCTATGTGTACATAGAGTTTAAAGCCGTCGCCGGTCTTTTCAATCGAAACGGCGTCGTCGAAATCCTTCGCGCGTTCGCCGTCTATGGTTACGGTGTTGAGGGAGCGCAGGTCTCTGCGCCCTGCTATCATTTCCTCTGTGATGGCCGCAGGAAGCGTCTTTGTGGCCTGGAGAATGTGTCCCGGGAATTTCCTCGACAAGTGAAATTCGTCTATTACGGCCTCTATCTCTGACTTAGGGTCTTCGGGCTTTTCAATCTTTTTTACTACTTTGCCGACAGGCGGCCTGTTTTCGCTATTGAATTGCGTTATTTCCACGACGACTGTATCGCCTTTTTCAGCGCCTGAGAGATGTTTTACAGGGATTAATATATCAAACGGGAGCGAGCCGTGTTTGGGGCGCAAAAACCACGCGTCATCAGAGAAATCCAGTTCGCCGCAGACTTTGGCGTGGGCGCGCTCTACTATTCTTACAATCCGGCCTTCGCGGCTTTTCATGTTTTCCACTCTGGCAACCACTCTGTCGTTGTCCATAGCGCCCATAGTCTTTCGCCCCGGGATAAAGATGTCTCTTTGCCCGGGCGTCTCTAAAATGACAAAACCGTAGCCTGTGCGATGTGCCTCAAAATAGCCTGTTACAAGG
>JAKOEO010000048.1:15479-16771 GCA_022321325.1 Candidatus Magnetominusculus sp. LBB02
TAAAATGACAAAACCGTAGCCTGTGCGATGTGCCTCAAAATAGCCTGTTACAAGGCTCATCTCCTCGGATTTGCCGTATAAACCCTTCTTATTGACAATGATTTCACCGGCTGAGATAAGCTGCTTCAGGAGTTTCTTCAGGATGCGATAGTCCTGTTTTGAGGAGCAGAACTCCCTGCCGACATCGCGAAATGAAACAGGTTTTTTCTTTACGGTAAAGTACTTGCTTAGTTTTTCTTTATCAACCATGCGTGATGATAACAGTTTTATATGTTAATAGCAATACATCTATGGCAAAATTGTAAAAAAACGCCGTTGCACCTTTTGCCGTGCCGCAAGATACTGTAAAATATTGTATATGACATATTCAATCTTGCGCCAGTGTCAGTGCGCTATTATTGTACGTGTTTTTTATCCGGTTTATGTGCTACTATTAACATGAGTCGGTAGTGGGGAGGTATCAGGTATGAACGATGTTGATGTCAAGGACTTGAGAGCCGCAATAAGCAAGGAATACGCGGAGGTTGCCGCTAATCCGCAGAAAGGTTTTCATTTTCATACGGGGCGTAAGCTGGCGGCCTTGCTTGGCTACACTGATATGTGGCCGGAGAGTTTTCTTAATGAAATACCAGCCGGGGCGCTTGAGTCGTTTGCCGGTACTGGGAATCCATTTTCTGTTGAAGAGATAAGACCTGGGCAGCGCGTCGTTGATGTCGGTTCTGGTTCCGGCTTTGACAGTCTTGTAGCCGCAAAACTTGTCGGTGCCGGCGGCAAGGTCATAGGTGTGGAGATGACAGAGGAGATGCTTAATAAGGCTCAGGCGCATGGGGCTGCCGCGCCGCAGCTTGAGTTTCGCCGTGGTTATGCCGAGGCCCTGCCCGTTGACGATGAGTGGGCCGACGTGGTTATCTCCAACGGGGTAGTGAATCTCTGCCCTGATAAGTCGGCGGTATTTAAGGAGATGTTCAGGGTGCTGCGACCGGGCGGCAGGATACAGATTGCCGATATCTCTGTGACTGTGCCTGTCCCTGAGGCTGCACGGCGTGACCTTGCCCTGTGGACGGGGTGAATTGCCGGCGCTCTGTTGGAGACAGAGCTGGAGGCCGTGGTTGTCAATGCCGGATTTATTGATTTTAAGATAACATGGCGCGCAGATGTGTTTAGCGGCGCTCCTCAACACTGCAAGGCCGCGTCTTTTGGTACACTTGGGATCAATTACTACGCCTATAAGCCAATAACCAGGCCTAAGGCCAATGCATCCACTGTAATTCCGACACGCCCTGGCCGTAAAG
>JAKOEO010000048.1:16781-25980 GCA_022321325.1 Candidatus Magnetominusculus sp. LBB02
ACCAGGCCTAAGGCCAATGCATCCACTGTAATTCCGACACGCCCTGGCCGTAAAGACCACTGGGACAATCTCTATAATAGCAAACAGGCAGAGCAGGTAGGCTGGTATGAACGGCATCCAGTGATGTCGTTTGATATGATTAAAGCCGCTGGCGCTTTGCATGAAGCCAATATCATAGACGTCGGCGGCGGCGTCTCAACCCTCGTTGATACGCTTTTGTTGAATGGATATAAAAGGATAACCGTTTTGGATATAGCGCCCTCAGCCATAAAAAAGGCGAAGGCAAGGCTTGGGGCTAAGGCCGACGTCGTCAAGTGGATTGTTGCCGATATTACAGAGGCCGAATTTGCAGAGATGTATGACGTCTGGCATGACCGCGCCGTATTTCATTTTCTGACGGAGGCGGACGATAGGAAAAGATATGTCGAGGCCGTCAGGAGTTCGTTGAAAATAGGCGGCCATCTCATCGTTGCGACATTTTCTCTGGATGGCCCGACTAAATGCAGCGGCCTCGATGTGGTTAGATATAGCCCACAGACGCTTCATGCGGAGTTTGGAGATGGGTTTCAACTGATTGAGCATCAGGCAATTGAACATGTGACGCCGTCAAAGGTGGTGCAGAAATTTGTGTTTTGCCGCTTCAGCAGGGTTAGCTAAAAAAGACGCCTGGCCCCCCTTTATTATATAACGGGCTTTGTACTATAATGTACAGTGTGTTATAGTCGTAGCAAATCTTTATTTAAGGGGGTATTGGTATGAAGTTTGGCGATATTACGCGTTTTTACACAGGAGTGGCAGTGCCGGTGTTTTCCATAAGGACAGAGGAAGGCTGCGGCATAGGCGAGTTCCTTGATTTGATAAAGATGGGGTCGTGGTGTAAAAAGACCGGAATTGACGTGATTCAGATTTTGCCGGTTAACGACACAGGCGCAGACTCATCCCCGTATAACGCCATCAGCGCCTTTGCCCTGCATCCAATATATATTCGGCTTGGCGAGCTGGCCTCCTCTGTCAAAATCTTTAATGAAGAATACAAAGAGGAAATCAGGCATGCCGCAGAGCGTCTGAACGCCCTGGAGCTGGTTGATTATCCAGTCGTGAGACAATTCAAAGAGACAATGCTTAAAAAGATTTATGAGGACAACATCACCGCTATCATAAAGGATAAGGGCATTAAGACATGGATAGATTCCAACCCGTGGGTAAAACACTATGCCGTCTATCGCTGCCTGAAAGATATTCATAAACAAAACTGGTGGAAGGGCTGGGACATGATGGTAGACCCTAAGGCGGGGGAGATTGACGCCTACTGGATGAAAGAGCAGGAGTCGGCGATGTTTTACGCATGGGTGCAGTTCGAGCTTGAAAAGCAGCTAAAGAAGGCGGCACAGGCGCTTGAATTTATGGGGATTCGCTTAAAGGGCGACATACCTATAATGATAAACGAAGACAGCGCTGACGTATGGGCGCAAAGGCAGTATTTCGATCTTACGTTGAGGGCGGGAGCCCCGCCCGATATGTTTTCAGAAAGCGGTCAGAACTGGGGTTTTCCCTGCTATAACTGGCAGGTATTGGAAAAAGAAGACTATCTGTGGTGGCGGCAGAGGCTTAAACAGGCATCTAAATTCTACCACGCCTACCGCATAGACCATGTGCTTGGATTTTTTAGAATTTGGGGCATCCCGGAAAAGGAAAAGACCGGCATACTTGGCTATTCCTCGCCTGCGGTTCCAATAAAGAAGGCCGATTTAAAGAAGTATGGATTTGACGAAGAAAGGATAAAGACTTTAGTGCATCCGGTATTTACGCGTTCCTATGTTACCAGCCTCTTTGGCAATGCCTCAGAGGGCGTGATTAACAAGTATTTCGAGCCAACGGCCTCCGGCCATCTGGCCTTCGTAAGCACAATTGAAGGCGAGAGGGCAATAGCCGCCCTGCCTGTTGACCAATCGCTCAAGGACAAACTCACCGGCCTGTATCACAACAGAATACTGCTTAAGACAGAACAAGGTTATCAGCCGACATGGTATTACTACAGGACAATGACTTTTAACAATATGAATGACGACGAGCGCAGAAGGATAAGGGAATTGATTGAGGCCAATAACGGGGCACAAGATTCATTGTGGAGGCAGAATGGCTTAAAACTCCTGGCGATGATGCGCGAAACCACTGACATGCTGGTCTGCGCCGAGGACCTTGGCGCGGTACCTAATTGTGTGCCAGGCGTGCTGGAAGAGCTAAAGATTCTTAGCCTTAAGGTTGAGAGATGGGCGCGCGAGTACCACAAGCACGACTCTCCTTACATAGACACATACCACTATCCACGTCTTTCCGTGTGCTCACCCTCTGTGCACGACACATCCACACTGCGCGGCTGGTGGGAGGAGGGCAACTGGGACAGAAATCAATACTACTACACCATCGGGATGCAGGGCGAGTGCCCAAAATACCTGACCACCGAATTGGCAGAGAGAATAATAAGGCGCAACTTAAACGCCAGCTCGGCACTGACGATTTTACTCTTTCCAGATCTCTTATCGCTCTACTATAATCTGCGCACTAACGACCCCGAACAGGAAAGAATAAACGTCCCTGGTACGGTTACGCCAAAGAACTGGGCATACAGGATGAAAGACAGTATGGATAAAATTATAGGTTATGACGAGTACAACAACTACGTCAGTGGTTTGATAAATGAGCGCAGGGCGCGCCGTTATTAGATTGTCCTTAAACTTAGAATAAAGGAAGGGCGATGAAAGAGTTAAGAAGCGATAACCTGCTGTCAAAGGTAGGCGACATAGAGGTCTACAGGGGCAGCCCCGCATACCTTGGCGCGACATTAATACGCAACGGCGTAAACTTAGCCGTATTTTCAAAACATGCCGAACACGTAACCCTCGTGATTTTCGAGCCCGGCGTGCGTAAGCCAATGGCAGAGATAGTCCTAAGCCCCTCCTTTAATAAGACCGGCGACATATGGCACATATTTCTGCTCGGCATTGATATGGCGGCTCGCTACGGCTACCGCATGGGAAGGCGCAGTGGAAACGGCAAGCTCCATGGGTTTAACGACAAGCTGGTGCTGTTAGACCCCTATGCCAAGGCCGTTGTCGGGGCTGCGCACTGGGGGAAGCTGTATCATCGGCGCGGCGGAGAGCATGAAAATCCAAACGTCAACGAGCGCCGTTCAATAATTATAGACGATGATTTTGACTGGGGTTATGACCAGCCTCTGAATATTCCACTGAAGGATTCAATAATTTATGAGATGCATGTGCGCGGCTTTACGTGGCACCCATCGTCAGGCGTGCAAAGGCGGGGCACATATGCCGGTATTATCGAGAAGATTCCATATCTGAAGGACTTGGGCGTAACGGCTGTGGAGCTGCTGCCGATAGCGGAGTTTGAGGAGATGGACTCAGACAGGCTCAATCCTGTAAATGGGCAGCGTCTTATGAATTTCTGGGGCTATCAGCCCATCTCTTACTTCGCCCCTAAGGCCTCATATTCCTCAGACATCGTTAACGGCGGGCAGGTCAGGGAATTTAAGACAATGGTAAAGAAACTGCACGAGGCCGGCATAGAGGTAATTTTAGACGTTGTATTTAACCATACGGCAGAGGGTAGTGAAAAAGGTCCTACATTTTCGTTTAAGGGAATTGACAACTCGATTTATTACATAATTGACCCGGTCACGGGTGAATATCACAATTACTCAGGCTGCGGCAACACTGTTAATTGCAACTACCCTGTGGTTCGCAATATGATACTGGACTGCCTCAGGTACTGGGTAATGGAGATGCACGTGGATGGTTTCAGGTTTGATTTGGCTTCGATACTTGGCCGTGGCCGTGACGGTTCGGTGCTTAGTAATCCACCGCTTCTGGAGAGAATTGCCCTTGACCCTGTGCTTGCCAATACGAAACTGATTGCGGAGGCATGGGATGCCGCGGGGCTGTATCAGGTGGGCACATTTCCGCACTCAGGCAGGTGGGCGGAGTGGAACGGTAAATTCCGTGATGATGTAAGACGCTTTGTCAGAGGGGAAAAGGGTCTCGTTCCGGCCATGCAGAGGAGGCTCACCGGCTCGCCTGACCTGTATAAACATGGCGGGCGCGAACCCTGGCACAGTATCAATTTCATCACAAGCCACGATGGCTTCACGCTCAATGACCTCGTCTCCTACAACTACAAACATAACGAGAGCAACGGCGAAGACAACCGAGACGGCGGCAATGACAATGAAAGCTGGAACTGCGGCTGGGAAGGGCCTACAGATTCATTTGAAATTAATAAGCTGCGAATGAGGCAAATGAAGAACTTCTCAGCAATTATGCTCATCTCCCACGGCGTGCCGATGATACTATGCGGCGATGAGATGGGGCGCACGCAGCAGGGCAATAACAACGCCTACTGCCATGACAATGAGATAAGCTGGGTAGACTGGAAGCTGGCTGAAACTAATGCCGGACTTCTCAGATTTTTCAGATTGCTCATAAAGTTCAGGAAAAGTATGCCGTTACTAAAACCCGATACATTTGCGGAACATAACTCAAGTCCCGTCTCATGGCATGGCGTCAAGCAGAATAAGCCTGACCTTGATTACCACTCGAGGACGCTGGCGATGCTGCTCATGGGCGGGGCCTCCGGCAGCGACATTTATCTTGTGATGAACTGCTACTACGAGCAGCTGCGCTTTGACCTGCCGCCGCTTTCTCATAATAAGAAGTGGTACAGGGTAGTGGATACCAATCTTGAGCCGCCTCACGATATAGAGGACATGGGGCATGAGGCAGAGCTGAATGAGCAATGGTTTTACTGCGTTGCGCCACGTTCGGTGATTATACTGATAAGCAAGTGATTGACTTAATATATTCATATAGGGTAGTATTCCCATGAGATGGTTTCGTGTTGAACCGTTAACCGGTAATTTGTATTGACATGAGGAGGCAATGAATGAATGTTAACGAACAGATAGACATGATAGTGCAGGCGGTTCACTCTGATCCATTTGCAGTGCTGGGTGCCCATCACATAAAATTTAACAACAAAGACGCGGTTGTTGTAAGGGCGTTTCTTCCCGGCGTAAAAGAGTTATTTGTCGTAAGGTCAGATAAGGTGAAAAAGGTATATGCGGCTACGAAAATACGGCAGGAAGGTTTTTTTGAGGCCGTTGCCGAGCAGGCGACCGAGATATTTCCATATAAACTGAAGGCCGTCTATGAAGACGACAGGGTGCGTGAATTTGTTGATCCATATACATTCTCACCGGTGTTGACGGATTTTGACCTTCACCTGATGGACGAGGGCACGCATTATAAGAAGTACGAAAAACTGGGCGCGCACGTAATGACGATAGACGACGTTGAGGGCGTATTTTTTGCCGTATGGGCGCCTAATGCCCTAAGGGTAAGCGTCGTAGGGGATTTCAATAACTGGGACGGCAGGTCTAATCCAATGCGCATACGGGGCGTACACGGCATTTGGGAGGTGTTTATCCCCGGAATGCGCGTGGGCGATGTCTATAAGTTTGAGGTAAAGGGCAGGTATCGTGACTACATCGGGACGAAGTCAGATCCATACGGGTTTTATGCCGAGGTAAGGCCGCAGAGCGCCTCTATTGTTTATAATATTGATAAATATAAGTGGACAGACGACGAATGGATTGCAAAAAGGCGTGAGACTAATTGGCTTGAGATGCCTATGAGCACGTATGAAGTGCATCTTAGCTCATGGATGAGAATCCCGGAGGAGGAAAGCCGCTGGCTGACATATCGTGAACTGGCAGAGAGGCTTATTCCTTATGTTAAAGAAAATAACTTTACCCATGTTCAGCTTCTTCCCATAACCGAACACCCGCTTGATGCGTCGTGGGGCTATCAGCCCGTGGGCTATTTCGCACCTACAAGCCGGTTTGGAACCCCTGATGATTTCATGTATTTTATTGATAAATGCCATGAAAATGAAATAGGCGTGATTATGGACTGGGTGCCGGCGCATTTCCCGCGCGACTCGCACGGCCTTGCCTATTTTGACGGCACGGCGCTCTATGAACATGCTGACCCGCGCAAAGGCGAGCACCGAGACTGGGGAACGCTGATCTTCAACTACGGCAGGAATGAGGTGCAAAACTTCCTGCTTGCCAATGCCCTGTTCTGGATTGATAAGTACCACCTGGATGGTCTCAGAGTTGATGCGGTTGCCTCGATGCTCTATCTCGATTATTCCAGAAAACACGACGACTGGATACCAAACCAGTACGGCGGCAACGAAAACCTCGAGGCTGTAGCGTTTCTCAAGCGCTTTAACGAGGTGGTGCACGGCTATCATCCGGGCGTTATGACCATAGCAGAGGAATCCACAGCGTGGCCGATGGTGTCGCGTCCTACGTATATAGGCGGGCTTGGATTTAGCCTGAAGTGGAATATGGGCTGGATGCACGACATACTGCTCTATTTCCAGAAAGACCCCGTTCACAGAAGATTTCATCACAACAATCTTACCTTTGCCCTTCTCTATGCCTTTACGGAGAATTTTGTCAACGTGTTCTCGCACGACGAGGTCGTGTATTTGAAGCGCTCAATGCTGGATAAGATGCCCGGCGATATGTGGCAGAAATTCGCGAACCTAAGGCTTCTCTTTACCTATATGTACGCCCAGCCAGGTAAAAAACTGATGTTTATGGGAAGCGAATTCGGTCAGTGGCGCGAGTG
Source organism: Candidatus Magnetominusculus sp. LBB02 (assembly GCA_022321325.1). Taxonomy (GTDB): domain Bacteria; phylum Nitrospirota; class Thermodesulfovibrionia; order Thermodesulfovibrionales; family Magnetobacteriaceae; genus Magnetominusculus; species Magnetominusculus linsii. The sequence continues at coordinate 23,498 of JAKOEO010000048.1, forward strand.
GAATTTTGACGCCAGCCTTGACTGGCATCTGCTTGACTATGAGCCGCACCAGAAGCTCCTTCGTTACGTAAAAGACCTTAACGCGCTCTATAAGAATGATAAATCCCTGCACGAGGTGGATTTCAGCCATCATGGGTTTGAGTGGATTGACTTCAGCGATTACCAGAACAGCCTGATATCGTTTATAAGAAAGGGCAAAGACCCTGAGGATATCATGATATGCGTGTTTAACTTTACGCCGGTGACAAGATCAAACTATCGTATAGGCGTACCGTTTGAAGGGTTCTATAAGGAAATGCTAAATAGCGACGCCGAGATATACTGGGGCAGCAATGTTGGAAACTGGGGCGGCTTCCATGCTGACCACATATGGTGGCAGGGTCGTCCTTACTCGCTTTCTCTGCAGCTGCCGCCGCTTGGCGCAGTTCTATTAAAGCCAATAAGGAAAGTGGAAGAGTCAGAGGCTCAATAAATCTCTGTTCGCTATGGCAGGTGCGTCAGGCTTTCCATCAGGCAGGCTTTTTCTATTAAAAGCTGCCTAAGTAGTCGTAGGGGCAACAGAAAAGTATTGATTTTATGATGGCAAATGTGCCATCATGCTGATAAGATAAATTTGAAACGGCGGTGCAAGTGCGGCGGTGCTATTAGGGCGGTGCCAGTTCGGAGGTGGGGTGGTTTTTGGAGGACATAAATCTGTAGTTGCACTAAGGTTGGTATTGTCCATAGCAGCCTTGTCATTGTTTCTATTAATAAGCCCCGCGATGTCTCATGCCATAACGCTCGACAGGATAGTGGCCATTATTGACAAGGATGTCATCACATGGGGCGAGCTGTATAAGACCATGGAGTTCAATCTAAAAGAGAAAGTCAGGGATATGTCGGCAAAAGAACGGCTCGATTTTCTGAAGAAATATGAAAAGGAATTTCTTGAGAGATTGATAGAGATGAGGTTGCAGCTGATGTATGCCGAGACCAACCATATCAGCATCTCAGACAAGGAAATTGACTCGGCAATTGAAGACATACAGAAGAAATATTCGATGACAAAAGACCAGATGGTACAATCGCTGAAGAAAGAGGGTTTTGTATATGAAGAGTATCGAAAAAGATTAGGCGAACAGATTTTGCTTCAAAAGGTAGGCGGGGTGATTGTAGCGGAGAGGGCAATGCTGTCTGACGCGGAGATAGCGGAGCGCGCCAAGTCATCGAAGTTATCGAAGGGGCCGTTAAAATACAAGTTAAGGTTGATATTAATCTCGAAAAAGGCTGATAATGAAGAGAATTTGCTGGCAAGGAAAAAGGCTGAGGATGTATATAGCCAGTTGGCGAAGGGGGCGGATTTCAGGACGGCGGCGATGCAATATTCTGATGACCCAAGCGCGGCCTCAGGCGGCGACCTCGGTTATGTGGCATATGATGAGATGGCAAAAGATCTGTTGACCATAGTAGAGGGGATGAAAGAGGGGCAAATAAGCAGCCTGTTTGTATCTCCTGCCGGTTTTAATATAGTGCAGCTGGTTGAGAAGAAGATGATAGACACAGATGAGAAAGTAATGGCCGAGATTAAGGCCGAGCTGCTTCAGGAAAAGGCGCAGCAGGTGCACAGGGATTGGTTAAAATCACTTAAAGAAAAGCACTTTATTAAAATAATTCTATAAAATACTTTAAATAATTCTTGACAATATAAGGGCAGTTTGATATAATACTGAACAATGACAAAGGCTGATATAATAAACTCGTTGTTTGAGAATGTCGGGCTTCCAAAGAAGGAATCCGAGGAGATCATAGAGACGATTCTTGACACGATGAAGAGGACTTTTTCTGAAGGCGAGTCAATAAAGATCTCCGGGTTTGGGACGTTTAATGTAAGGAAGAAGCGTTCGCGCAGGGGGCGCAATCCAAAAACCGGCGAGGACATCGAGATTACGCCAAGGACAGTTGTAACTTTCAAGCCAAGCAATCACTTGAAAGCAAAAGTGGAGTAACAGGTGTGGAGTAAACCTTGATGATAAAGCCGCAGGCTGATAACTCAGGCAGTAATTTTAAAAAAGACGACACCCCGCACAAACTTTTTTATAAAATAGGAGAGGTCAGCCGCATAACCAATCTTGAGCCATATGTGTTAAGATACTGGGAGACAGAGTTCGGTTTTCTAAAGCCTCGCAAGGGCAAATCCAAGCAGCGCATGTATCAGAAGAAAGACATAGAGATGCTGGTTGAGATAAAGAGGCTGTTATACGATGAGCGATTTACAATAGAAGGGGTGAGAAAAAGACTGTCGGGCAAGTTTGACGAAAACGGCGACACAGCCGCCGCTATGCCGGACAAACCGGCGGCCACTGCTGAGATAACGGCAAAGCAGCGAATAGAAAACATAAAGTCACGCCTGAGAGAAATCCAGTTAATACTAAGAAAATAAAAGGAAATGTCGGGGCGTAGCGCAGCCTGGATAGCGCACTCGCTTGGGGTGCGAGTGGTCGCCC
>JAKOEO010000049.1 GCA_022321325.1 Candidatus Magnetominusculus sp. LBB02
GGGAAAATCCTACAATTTTGTAGGTCTGCTACAATTTTGTAGGTTTGCTGCGATTTTGTAGGACTGATATGATTGCAGTATTTGCTTTGTCTGATGTGGTAAAATGCAGTAATTGTTATGTTAATGGCTGCTGGAAAAGGAATAATCGGGGGGATGGCAATGGCCATTACTGAAATTGCGTGTCCATTTTGCAAACGATAGATAATGAGCCGCGCACGCCCGCGGATTCCTTCAACAAGAGATATTTCTTCAAACTGGCGGCCAACTTTGCCGGACTTCTCATCGGCCTTGTATCGCAGACCATTATACCGCGTGGGCTTGGCCCCAGGTCTTATGGCGATTTCAACTATTTAACGGGTTTTTTCAGCCAGCTAATCTCATTTATAGAGTTGAATACGTCAACAGGATTTTTCACGATGCTCTCAAAAAACCCTAAGGACAGCGGACTGGTACGTTTTTATATGACATTTGGCATATTGGTATGCCTTGCCGTAGCAGGTTTTGTCAGCATTTGCCATATAACGTCTTTACACGCGTATATATGGCCGGGCGAAGGAATCGGCTTTATTTATCTGGCCGCGGCATTTGGGCTTTTCACATGGGTAACTCAGATATTCAGCCAAATGATGGACGCCTACGGCTTGACCGTTGCCGCTGAGAAGGTGAAAATGGCTCAGAAGGTTTTTGGTCTGCCGCTTCTGGCGTTGCTATTCATATCGGGCAAGCTGAATCTTTCCGGCTTTTTCTTATATAACTACGCGCTGTCTATGTTTGTCATTGCGGCCTTTGTCCTGATTATGCAAAAAAGGGGGTTTCCTCTTTTTAAAAAGACAGAATTAACCGCGCGCCAGAGACGCCATTACGCAAGGCAGTCCTATGCCTACAGCCATCCGCTATTTGTAAGCGGTCTGGTTGGATTGGTTGTAAATATTTTCGATATGTGGCTTTTGCAGGTATTTAGCGGGAGTATGGAACAGGGTTTTTTTGGGCTCTCGATGCAGATAGGCACCCTCTGTTTCCTGTTTACAGGGGCTATGACGCCGCTTCTGACGAGAGAATTTTCTGTTGTCCATGCTGAAAACGACACCGCACGAATGAAGGAGCTGTTTGAAAAATACATACCTCTGATGGTTTCAATTGCCGCATATTTTTCGTGTTTCGTCTCGGTAAACGCCGCTAAGGTCATCTATATATTTGGCGGAGGCCAATATGGCGCCGCATTTTGGGCGGTCTCTGTGATGGCCTTCTATCCAATTCATCAAACCTATGGTCAGCTTGTCGGCTCTGTGTATTTTGCGACGGGAAAGACCGCCTTATACAGAAATATTGGAGTTTTTTTCGGCATTGCCGGGCTTCCCGTATCTTTTATTTTAATGGCCTCTCCTAAGTATTTTGGATTAGCCGCCGGGGCTGTGGGATTAGCCGTCAAAATGGCTGCCGTCAACATATTAAGCGTAAACGCGCTGCTGTTTTATATCGCAAAACCAATAGGGATATCGTTTGGCCGCTATCTCTGCCATCAGGTCATTTGTATAGCTTTTATGGCTGCCGCCGCCACTGCCGCCGCCCTTATAGTTAACCCGCTGGCAAGGGACAATGTGATTGCAGGATTTATCGTCTCAGGCGTCATATATACGCTTTCAGTGGCTGTATTTGCATGGCGTGTGCCATTTGCCGTAGGACTAAGCGGGGATGATATTAAGAAGATTTATCAGGCGTTGACGCCGATGAAATATCGGAAGTAGATATGCTATCCTAATAGAGTGAGGTATGACTGGTGATAATTGCAATGTTAATGGGAAGGAAGGGAAGCAAAGGCTTCCCAGGAAAGAATCTGCACCCGGTGTTTGGCAAGCCGCTTGCCTATTATCCTATGAAGGCTGCCATTGACACCCCTGAAATTGACCAGACCTATATTTCTACAGACGATGAGCTGCTTATGGCCCTCGCAAGGGAAAACTCTGTCGGGGTAATTGAAAGACCGGCTGCGCTCTGTACTGACGCCGCCCTTGGCGAACATGTCTACAGGCACGCCTATGGCGTTGTCAGTGAGCTTCACCCCGGCAAAGAGATTGAACTCATAGTCCTGCTCATGTGTAACGCGCCCACTGTCACACATGACATTATCTCAGAGGGAATAAAGGCTCTGCGCGCTAATCCCGGCTATGACTCTGCGGTAAGCGTATCACGATACAATATGTGGAGTCCCCTTCGCGCAAGGAAGATTGACTCTGAGGGGCTTCTCAAACCATTTGTCCCTTTTGAGACATTTGGCGACCCAAAGACGCTCAACTGCGACAGAGACTCGCAGGGCGACGTGTGGTTTGCCGACATGGGGGTTTCAATCGTTCGCCCGCGCTGTCTGGACAACCTTGATGACGGCCTTCTGCCTCAGAAATGGATGGGGCAGAGAATCTATCCTCTTAAGCAGTGGGGCGGCTGTGATGTTGACTACGAATGGCAAATTCCGATGGTCGTCTATTGGCTTAAAAAACATGGGATATAGGCAATGTCCCACCACATAATTGTTACTGGCGGGGCTGGCTTTATAGGCTCTCATCTGGCAGAGGCGCTGCTTGACAGGGGCAGCCACGTAACCATTTTCGACAATCTTCATACTGGCAAAGAGGTAAATATCCCCCGTGGGGCAGACTTTATCAACATTGACCTTGGGGTGGAGAGCCTCTATTCCAGCATAAAGGGAATTGACTGCGACGCAGTCTTTCATCTTGCAGGACAGTCCAGCGGCGAGGCATCATTCGATGACCCTGAGTATGATTTCAGAAGCCATGTGGCAAGCACATTTTACATGCTCAGGTGGGCTCAGGAGCACGGTGTTTCTCGCTTTCTCTATTCAAGCTCGATGAGCGTATACGGCGACCCGGATACGCTGCCTGCAGCAGAGGGACACCCTCTGAAACCCAAGACGTTTTACGCCGCAGGTAAGGCAGCCGCCGAGGCGTATATTAATCTTTACAGCAGGCTGGGCGTTAATACCACAGTGTTTCGCCTGTTCAGCGTCTATGGCGCGAGGCAGAACCTCGATAATATGATGCAGGGCATGTTGAGCATCTATCTGTCGTACATGCTAGCTGGTGACCCAATAATAGTCAAAGGCTCCCCGGCGCGCTTCCGCGACTTTACGCATATCAAAGATGTAGTGAATGCATGGCTTAGCGCTTACGAAAACCCTGTATCATACGGTAAGACATATAACCTCGCCTCTGGAGACAAGACGACGGTTGAGCAGCTACTGAATGAGTTAAAATCGGCGTTTAACCAGCCGGACTATCCAATAGAGTTTGCTCAAAACACAGCCGGAGACCAGTTCGGCGTCGTCGGCGATATCAGTCTATTGAAAAAAGAACTGAACTTCAAACCATCCGTTAATCTCAAGGACGGCATTTCAGAGATGGTCGCATGGGCCAGGGGCAGTGTGAAGCGCTCTGCCGACACTATGCACCATGATATTGCCGGCGAGAATATCCTTGTTCAGCCCAGCGAGAGATTTGTGCAATATCGCAAACAATGGGAAGAAAACCCTAAGACGCTCACCGTGGGAAATTTCCCCATCCATCTCGACATTGAAACCACAAGCACCTGTAATTTAAGATGTCCATTTTGCAAGACCACATACTCAAGGTCTGAAATCAAAAACGGCTTTATGGCGTGGGATACGTTAAAAAAAATCATGGATGAGGCGGGAGAGTACGGCCTCTATGCCTGTAAGTTCAACTTCAGGGGAGAGCCGCTCCTGCATAAAGATCTCTGCCGTTTTATCAAATACGCCAAAGAGAAGGGCCTCGTAGATGTGTTTTTCAATACAAACGGTACGCTGCTTACCCCGGATAAGGCAAGGGCGTTGATTGAAAGCGGCCTTGACAGGCTTACAGTCTCCTTTGAAGGATTTGAGAAGGAGCTGTATGAGAAAAACCGCGTAGGGGCGACATTTGAAAATGTTGTGAAAAACATCGAGGCATTAAGAGATCTAAAAATACAGCTTGGCTCCAAGACCCCGAAGGTGCGCATTCAGGCCGTGCTTATTCCTGAGCTTCAGGGACGCCTCGATGAGTTTATCGCCTTTTGGAAAGACAAGGCCGACCAGGTGTCATATAATGAGATGCTTGACAACGTGCCAAACATGATAAAGCCGGGTCAATCGCCGTGGATTTGCCCGTTTCCCTATCAAAGATTGATGATAATGTGGGATGGGACGATTACTGCGTGCTACAACGACCACTACGGCAAACTTGCAGTGGGCAATGTAAACAGCGTATCAATAAAAGAGGCATGGCAGGAGCTTATGGAGCCGCTTAGAATACTTCATAGGGAGGGCCGGGCGCACGAGGCAGCGGCATGTGCGGAGTGCCCAACCAGAATGAACGAGATAATAAAGCGCGGCGAGGCATGATAACAGAGGGCTGTCGCACAGCCGCCAACGCCGTTTATGGAAAACATTATGAAAGAAGGTATTAAACTTGAAATACTCTGATAAGGGATATGGCTTTATGAGGGCTTGGTATTGAGTGTAAAATGTTCGCTATGCGGCAGCATGGAACTGTCGCTGATTGCAGAGAAGGTCAGGTTTGGCCGCAGTGCGGATGTGTACAGGTGCGGAGAGTGCGCTCTGGTTTTTCTTGATCAGGGGTCATTTACATTTCCCGCAGATTTTTATGAAAAAGAATATCATCAGACTTATTTAACGCACATCGAGCCGGAGGCGCTTAATCCCCAGCTGTACTATGAGAAAATGAAAAAGGCCACGCGCCTCTGGGCCGGGAAGTTTGCTATGGAGCTGAAGGGCGATGAGACGGTGCTGGACTTGGGCTGTTCAACCGGCCATTTCCTCGATATGATAAAGGACAAGGCAGAGAAGGTCTACGGGCATGACCTCAGCGTCAGGGAAGTGGAGTTTTGCCGTAACGTACTCAACCTTGATGTATCCGATATGCCGTTAAACGAGAGATTTGAGGCAAGGTCGTTTGACTATATAACGATGATTTTTGTCCTTGAGCATATAGCAACTCCGCTGGAGTTTCTGAAAATGCTTAAAACATTTCTGAAACCAGGAGGGAAATTGGTTATTGTCATCCCAAACATACAGGACGCACTGGTTAGTTTTTATGACATATCGGAGTTCACTGCGTTTTACTACTGTATCGAACACCTCTACTACTATAGCCCAAAGACCCTGACCGCACTGTTAAACAAGGCAGGATTCAAGGTTGACTCCATAGAGGTTGTCCAGGAATATCCTGTTGCCAATCACATAAACTGGGCGTATAAGCGCACCCCATCTGATACGCTTGCCGCCAGAGACGGGCTTCCCGATATCCCGCTTGCCGCCAGCGCGCCGTTAGATAAATGGAAGGCGCTATGGGAGAATATTGACTTGCAGTATCAGGGATTTTTAAAGGATAACGGTTACGGCGACCGTATCTGGTGTATAGCAAGCGCCCTATGAAGCTGAGGCAGCATAATGCAGATTAAGAATCACCTTAAAGACCTGTACAGAGTGAAAAGTTCAGGCATATCGAGAAAAGGTATGCTGCGCCTCGATATGAACGAGGCCATTGACGCCCTGCCCGATGATTTCGTAGCCGCAGCGCTGGGCGCGATAGACGCCGATTATCTTTCAATGTATCCCGAATACGACGTCATCGAGGAAAAGATTGCCCGCTATGACGGCCTGAAATCAGAAAATATCTGCATATCAAACGGTTCGGACGCGGCGATTAAGTACATATTCGACGCCTTTGTATCGCCCGGTGACAGGGTGCTGCTTACCGAGCCGACCTTCGCCATGTACCCGGTGTATTGTAAAATGTTTGACGCCGCGATAGAACTTGTCAGCTACGAAGACGACCTGTCTTTCCCTGTTGATAAGTTTTTGGAGTGCATCACAGAGGATATTAAATTAGCGGTAATCGTAAATCCTAATAACCCTACGGGGACATTAATCAAGGCGGACGACATTGTCAGGATAATATCGAGGGCAAGGGACTGCGGCGTTATTGCCGTTATTGACGAGGCATATTTTCATTTCTGCGGCGAGACTGCGATTAGTAAAATCGCTGAATATGAAAACCTGATAATTCTTAGGACATTTTCAAAACTTTGCGCTATGGCCACCCTGAGAATTGGATATGCGGCGGCGCAGCCGGCAATTATCGAGGCTCTGAGAAAGGTAAAACCCACATACGACGTAAACGGCATAGCCGTGTTATTTGCCGGAAGGCTTCTGGATACGCCTGGGCTTATTGATACATTGGTTAGAGAGTTCAACGAGGGAAAGTCATTTCTGACAGATAAATTATCGCAAGACAGGATTGAGTACGTTACTGGGGCTGCCAACTTTATACTTATTAAATGTCCGGGCCGGGCAGAGGCGATACTAAGGGCGCTGTCAGAGAAAGGCATTCTCGCAGGCGGCGGCTTTAAGCAGAGAATGCTTAGAGACTATATAAGAGTCACAATTGCGGGGAAAGAGCTGATGAGGCGGTTTTATGATGAGTTTATAGGCGTTTTCAGGCAGGAAGGGTGATATGTTTATAGGGCGGATGTTAAGACTCATTGGCATTGACACGGCAAAGATTATCGAAAATATCCAGAAATGGTCAGTGGGCAACGCCGCCTTTGAGCAAGGATATGAGCCTTTGATGGTGAGGCTGATGGAAATCAAGCCGGACCTTTCAGAACAGTACTCAAGCGGCAAGGAGTTATATAATAAATACAAGGAGCTAAAGCTGCGCGCTATGCACGCCTTCCAGACGCGGATGATGCTGAATGCAGTGGAGGGAATTGCCGGTGAAAAAATCACCGTTGTTGATATTGGAGACTCCAGCGGTACTCATATGCTTTATCTGAAACGCCTGTCAGAAAGAGAGATAGATACTGTCAGCGTAAATCTGGACGCCAGGGCAGTGGATAAAATTAAGGCAGGCGGGCAGAGGGCAATACTTTGCCGCGCCGAGGAACTTGACACTGCCGGCCTGCATGCCGACCTGTTTACCTCTTTTGAGATGGTTGAGCATCTTCATAATCCGGCGCTTTTTTTAAAGCGTCTGGCTGTGAAGTCATCCTGCAACAGGATGCTTATTACCGTACCATATGTGAGGAAGAGCCGCGTGGCGCTCAATCATATCAGGAATCAGTCAAAGCAGAGCATCCATGCCGAGGATGTCCACATATTTGAACTAAGCCCTGAGGACTGGACGCTGGTCTTTCTGCATTCCGGCTGGAAGATATTAGACAGCGCCACGTATTGCCAATACCCGAGGGCAGTCCCTATTGTCCGCACTGCGCTGTCATGGTTTTGGAGGAAGGACGATTTTGAGGGATTTTGGGGGGCATTGCTGGAAAAAGATACATCATACATGGAGGCGTATCTGGACTGGGACGACTAAATTGCCCTCTCTCTCTATTGCGCCAAACTGGATTGATAATTGATTAAATTGCTGCGGCTATGAAACTATTAATAATATTTGACAACTCTATCGGCATTGACGCTATCGGAATCAAAGAGGCAGATACTGTTGAGTTGTTTCCTCTTTCCGGCGATTCTGATGTTGCGGTAGAGACGGCGTGTGCTGAGATATCAGGCAGAGACGGCAGTGTTAAAACATTAAACTCTGCCGAAATGGTTCATGCCGAGGTCGAAATCATAATTGAACAAATTGCAAAATGGTCTTGCAATCTCGGACTTCACAATGTCAAAGGAAAGACTTTGAGGCAGTGGTTTGCCCTTCCGGGACGATCAATAAGCACATGGTGGTTTGGCGGCATTGCCGAGAAAAACACCTTTAAAACCAATTTATTTTTCAAAGCGGCGCAGGTCAACGCCGTACAAAAGGCGGTCGGAGCCTCTGGCAGCGATATTGTAATTATATCGCTCACTGACAAGGACATAGCAGAGGCCGCCAGGTCCACCGCCGCCAAAGCTGGCATTGCCTGCCGGTTAACGCTGCCAAAGAGGACGTCCATTATTCGTAAGTTAATCAGCCATCCTATGATTGCAGGGATATTAAGATGGCTTGATTTTGCTTGGCGCGGCGTTATTGCAAGGCGATATATGGGGAAGTTGCAGCCGCGCCTGCCCGATAAACCGTCTGCGCTTTTTATTACATACTTTCCTTCGGTGGAAAAGGCTTCAAGCGGCGTCTTTGAAAACAAATACGCCTACGCCCTGCAACAAAAGATGAGGGCTATGGAGATCCCTGTCTTGTGGGGAGCTATGTATGTCGCCATTAATAATTATACATTCAGAGAGGCGGCAGCCCTTGCGGCGGAACTTGTGAAAAATGGAGAGAAAATATTCTTCGTGGAAGAGTTCGCCACTGCCTCAGTCTTGTTTGAAGCGCTGTGTCTGTGGCTTAGACAAATACTGATTGGCAAATATTTATTTCGATTTATAAAGAGGGCGCTCCTAAGGCCGCCTTTCAACGCTGAGAACTACAGTATAGCCCTGTCGCTGTGGAGGGAATCTTTTTATGGCCTACCGGCCATCGAAGGTATCTTAAACTATTTGACTTATGAGAGATTATTTAAGGCAGTCCCCAATATAACAAAATGTATCTACTTTTCGGAGATGCATTCGTGGGAAATGGCGCTCAATGCCGCCAAACCCATAGGGCTGCCGTCCATAGGCTTTCTTCACACAACGCTTTCCAAAAGGGAAATGAACTATCTGAAAGACCCCGGAGACTTTGCCCATGACTTCAAATGCCCCATGCCGGATGTAGTTGCCGGCAACGGCAGCCACTCATATAAGCTCCTGAGGGAACGGGGCTACTCAAATGTAACTATCCTTGAGGCCGTAAGGCAGTTATACCTGGAGGCAGTCTTGCAGACGCAGTTCAAACCGGCTAATCAGAGACCGGCGCTGCTTGTCGTGGGCACGGTGGACAAGGCGGAGACTATTGCGCTGCTCACCCTGATTGACAGCGCTGGGCTTTCACCTCTGCCAATTTGGTTCAAGGGCCATCCTTCCATGCCGTTAGAGGATCTTTTCAAAGAGCTCGGCATTAACATCGTCCAACGCGGCTATACGATAAAGCATGGCAATATTGCCGATTGTTTTGCCGGGACATTTGCAGCGGTTGTCCCATCGAGCACAGTTGCCCTTGAGGCTCTGGCATATGGGACAGAGGTCATCGTTCCATTTTTCCCAAACTGTATGAACACAAACCCGCTGTGTGATTTTGACGGCTGCTTCCATAAGGTTACATCGAAAGACGAACTTGCGGAAGCGGTGAAAACTCTGCTCTGCGGCGAGACGCTTCACTCAATTGAGCACTACAGGCAGCTCATCAAGGACTACTGGCTGCTTGACGGCAATCTTGTCAAATGGACAGAGCTGCTATCTCAAAATAATCAGGGCAAGAAGCTATGAAAAAGAAATTGATACTGCTTACCGCCGTAACGTTTCTGTTATCTTTGATATTGTTTTTGTCAGGCAGCTTCGATTATTTTGAGCTAAAGGCATATGATATACTCTGCCGCTATCTAAATCCCGCAACTCATTCAGACAATATCGTTATCGTCAAGATAGACCAGATTAGCCTTGACGCCAAAAGCAAACAATTTATCAATTGGCCGTGGCCGCGCGAGTTCTATGGCGTGATGATAGACTACATGTCACTGGCTGACGCGGTGTTTATTGACATACTATATACGGAGCCGTCCTTTTACGGCGTCGAAGATGACAATAGATTTGCAGACGCCGTAAAGAAGGCTGACAATGTCTATATTGCTATGTTTCTGTCGGTAGATCCCCCTAAGCGGCGCTCCGAGGCTGAGGAGGCATTTATAGGGCGTGTCCAACTCATGGACAACGCCACAGCGTTTCGCACCTTTAATTCAATGGCAACCCCGATAGAGGAACTAATGGCGGCGGCAAAAGGAGGCGGCAACGTGGCCATTTCCCCGGACAAGGACGGTATATACAGGAAAATCCCCATGTTATTTAACCTAAGGGGGCATACTATACCATATTTTTCGCTTGGTCATCTGTTAGATAAAAAGATTGCGGCTATTGACAGAGGCCGCCTGAGTTTTAGCGCAAAAGAGGCCCCGTCAATAAGCCCGCTTTTGCGATATTCCACTCTGAAAGAACCCTATCGTTCTATCTCCGCCATAGACATATTGAACTCTTACGCCGACTTGCAAAATGGGGGGACGCCTGAGATAACGAAAGATTTCTTCAAAGGCAAGACCGTCTTCTTAGGACTTACCGCCGCAGGGCTTTATGATTTGAAACCCACGCCGGTCTCCTCTATTTCAACGGGGATACACATCCATGCCGCCGCGTTTGACAATATGCTAAACGGCGGGTTTATCAGACACGCCGCTGCCGCATATGTTATCGTCCCTATGCTGCTTCTGTGTTTCTTTGCCGTGTACAGCGTCCTCAGGCGGCATTCGCTTTTAAAAAACCTTTTGGCATTAGCCGTCTCTGTTGCCGCAGTAGCTGCCGCTGTGGCTATCCTGTTTAGAAATTCGCTCTATATTGATATCATACCGCTTTTAAACGCCGATGTAATGAGTTTCATCGCCGCCCTTGCTTACAGCTATGCGTCAGAGGGAAAGCAGCGTCTGTTTCTGAAGACTGTATTTACGCAGTACATGGACAAGAAGATTGCCGAGCATATACTGAAAAATCCTGAGCTTTTAAAACCCGGCGGCAGCACTATGAATGTTGTCGTGTTCTTTGCCGACATAGCGGGCTTTACGACAATCTCTGAGATGCAGACGGCCCATGAGACTGCCATAATGTTACACGGCGTGATGAGCGAACTAACAGAGGTAATCATCGCCTATGGCGGCGTCGTAGATAAATACATAGGCGACTGTATCATGGCATTTTGGGGTGCGCCGGTAATATCAGAAAGCGATGAGGTAAACTCATGCAACGCTGCCGTAAACTGCCTCAAGGCCCTTGATAAGGTCAATAATGAGTTTAAATCCAAGGGTTTTCCCAACATATCCTTGCGCATTGGCATGCACAAAGGCGACGCCATCGCCGGCAATATGGGAAGCAACAGGCTCTATAATTTTACCGTCATAGGCGACACCGTAAATCTGGCGTCGAGGCTTGAGTCTGTAAACAAATATTTTAAGACAAAAATAATCATAAGCGAAGACATACTAAGCGGCACTGACGACCTGTTTTTGAGCCGTGAGCTTGCCCTTATCGAGGTCAAGGGCAAGTCCATACCGGTGAAGATATTTGAGATCATGGGCTTTCTGCAAGGTGCCGATGACTATAAGAAACTCCTTGCCGGCCGCTTTACAGAGGCAATGGGCATGTTTAAAGAGCGGATGTGGCAGGAGGCGGCAGATAAGTTAGAGGCGCTTCTGAGGGATTATCCGGGGGACGGGCCGTCTGATGTACTGTTAAAACGGGTAAAAAAATGTATATCAACGCCTCCAGCAGACTTGACAAATGACTGGGTAATTGTTAAAATGACCGAGAAATGAAGAGAAGATTTGCCATTATAGCGTTTTTACTGCTTGTTCCCGCGGCTGTGTTTGGGGAGACAATGCACGTAATCACAAAGGAGAATGCCGTGAGGGCAGAGTGTAATTTTTTCTCTGCCGTTACCGCAGCAGTCAAATATGCCGACGCCTTAGAGATAGTATCCACAAAGGGAGATTGGTATCAGGTGAAGTTTAACGGCAAGTCCGGCTGCATACACAAAAGCGCGCTCGATAAGACCGCCGTGAATTTGGCCAAGTCTGACAAGGGAGGTCACACAGCGTCAAGCGACGAGGTATCTCTTGCCGGTAAGGGATTTAACCCGCAGGTTGAGGACGCCTATAAGAAGAAGCACCCGGAGCTGGATTTTAATCAAGTCACAAAAGTTGAGGGCTATACAGTGTCGGCTGAGAAAGTTGGAGTGTTTATCAAGGACGGGGGGCTGACAGAATAATATGGCTATGAGACGATTCTTAGGCGCGGCTTTGTTTTTGGCTTTTTTCAGCTTATTTTCGGCGACTGTTGCGTGTGCCGGTCTGCTGTCGCTTCCCGATATAGCGGATAAGGTTATCAATGTTGGGACTTCTGTGGCTAAAGCCGCCCGTCCTATAACGCCTGAAGAGGAGTACTATATCGGCAGGTCTGTCGCGGCAAGGATTCTGGGGTCGTATAAACTATTAAATAACGATGAGTTTACCAGATATGTAAACCTTGCGGGGCAGGCGGTTGCGTTTCACTCGGAGATGCCGTTTACATATGGCGGCTATCACTTTGCGATACTGGATTCAAAGGAGATTAATGCCTTTGCATGTCCTGGCGGGATTATATTTATCACAAAAGGTATGATTGACCTGGCTGTAAACGAAGACCAGCTTGCCGCGATACTTGCCCACGAAGTAGCGCATATTAATCATAAGGACGGCCTTGGGGCGATACAATCCTCCCGAATGACAGATGTCGTAACTGTGATAGGCACTGAGGCGGCAAAACAATACACCAGCGGTCAGGTAGCGCAGCTTCTGAATATATTTGAAGGCTCCATAGACGATGTATTTAAATCTCTGGTAACAAGCGGCTACTCAAAGTCGCAGGAATATGCGGCAGACGAGAGCGCAATTGTCTATTTGAAGGCGTCGGGATACAATCCGGCGGCGTTGAAAGATGTCCTTGCAAATCTTCAGACCAAGTCCGGTGAAAGCGGAGGCGGTATTTTAAAGACCCATCCCTCGGCCTCTGACAGGATATCAGCCGTTAGTGCAAAGCTCACCGAGGCACAGGTCTCGGAGTTTTTTGACAAGCGCACAAAGAGATTTTCTGACCACTACGGCAAGTTCTCCAAATAAGACCCGGCAGCAACGCCAACAGATACTTCATTACCCTGAGACTTGCTATGACTAATGTGTCGCTGCCTGCGGGGGGACGGCGGGGCGTTTTATCAGACTCTTTTTGCATCTATTTAGCGCTTCAACAAAATCCTGGCCGCGACTGTAGCGGTCATCGGCATTTTTCTGAAGTAATTTGTCTATTATCTCCACTATACATGCCGGCATTCGTGGCTCTACCTTCTTTATGGGTGTTGGCGGCGTACTTGTAATATTATACATCAAGGTTGCAATCGTGTCGCCCTTAAACGGTCTTTCACCAGTTAGAAGCTCAAAAAACACCACCCCTAAGGAGAATAAATCAGAACGCCCATCTACCTTGCGCCCCGCTATCTGCTCCGGCGACATATAGCTTGGCGTCCCAAGCACCATTCCCGTCTGCGTCTTTGACGACTCCATTACGCGCGCTATGCCGAAGTCTGTAACCCTAATTTCCTTGTTTTGCAAGAGCATGATATTGGCCGGTTTTATATCCCTGTGGACAACGCCGTTGCTATGGGCATAGTCCAACGCCTCGCCCACGCGGGTTACCAGTTTCAGCACCTCGCCAAAAGGCAGCAGCGCGCCCTTTGTGCAGTGTTTTATTAAGTCCACCCCGTCCAGCATCTCCATCGCCATGTAGGCCGTGTCCTTGTCCTCGCCAACGTCATACACGCGCACAATGTTGGGGTGAGAAAGCCGCCCGGCTGCCTCTGCCTCCCTGAAAAATCGGGTCTTTATCTCCGAGCACTGTTCTGAGTCAACATCTTCATAGCTTAATGTCTTTATTGCCACATCGCGATTTATCTTAGGGTCTCTGCCAAGAAATACCACGCCCATAGCGCCGCGGCCCAGCTCTTTGATCACTTCGTAGCGTCCTAATGTGAATTTTGCCATATCGGCACTCTGCATAAGCACTGTGGCTGTTTCCTGTTCAGGCACTGGCTGTTGTGCCTTCTGGCCGCCTGTCTGAAATTTTTTTACCTTCGCGGCAAGGCCCATGTAATCTCCTGCGCTAAGTATGTGTTCATAGACGGCCAGCGCCTTGTCAGTCATGCCCTTCACCTCGAAATCCTGTCCAAGACAATACAGATGTTCCTTTATTGAGTCGTCGTTAAGAGGGCATTCCCTGAATTTCTCAAATGCCGCGTCCAACTGCCCCTTTGCCTGTAAAGTAAGACCAAGGGCAATGCCGCCGTCTAACTTCAATTCATTCTTTGGCATCTTCCCGCTTCTAACGCCGCCCGTCAACAGAACGGCAGCCTGTCCCAATATGAGGACAATAACTGGATACGTCATCTTTACCCATATCCCCTGTGCGTAAAACAAATATATACACAGGGCGCACCATATGATTAATATAGCAGTCGGAACTACAGCCCTAAAGAGCGCCCCACGCAGGGGAAGTACGGCGATGCCGCCAAAAAGCGCAATGATGACTAGTTCAACATACATCAGCCACCATGGCCGCACTACATGGTTTTTATTAATGATGTTTTCTATGGCAGAGGCCGTTATCTCGAGGTTATTCGCGCTGCCCTGCAAGGGGGTTGCGCTGGCGGCACCTCGCCCAGCACCGGTAAGCCCAATCAGCACTATTTTATCTTTGAATGTTGCGGCTGGAATTTTATCGCCCATCACGTCAGGCAAAGAATAGCTGGGAACATTCGCGGACTTGCTGCTATAGCTGATTAGCATCCTTCCACTATTGTCTATGGGGATTGTCAGCTTCCCTGCCCTAATCCCGCCGTCAACTATTAGTCCATTAATCCCACTGCCCAGATAATCGAGGGCAGTTCTCAGGGCAAACGATGGAAACAGCCTGCCATTGTACGCAATCAGAGTTGGCGCACGTCTGACAATGCCGTCGCTATCAGGCATAATGTTCGCAGCCCCAAGGCCGGCTGCCTTCCCGGCAAACTCCTCTGCGGGCATGACGACGCCGCTGGCCGCGGGGAAGGCACCCTTGGCGGTAGTTGATATAGAGTTTTTTCCCATAAAAGCGGGAAGCTGAGTTGGGGCGGCGGCATTGCCTGAAAGTTGAAATTGAAGCGGGAGTATCACATTTTTAGAAGACTCAAGCGCAGCGGCAAACGCGTAGCTGCTGCTAAGCAGCCGCTCTGCCTCTGTGAGAGCCTTCGATATCTCAAGCAGCCGGGCGTCTTTTTGCGAAGCAGGGTCTTGCGCTATCTTATCCCTGATTTGTCTGATGGCAAGAAGTCCCCTGTTATTGTCTGTGTCAGACTCTGAATATAGAATCTCCGCCCCGATGGTCTTTGCCCCATATCCCTTGAGTTTACGTATCAAATCGGCTGCATAGCCGCGCGGCAGGGGCCACCCTCCAGCTTTTTGGATACTTAGGTCGTCTATTCCGACAATAACAACGGGCGAAGAGACCGCCCCCTGCCTCATAGCGGATCTAAGGTCATAGGTCATGTACTCAAGTTTTTGTAAAGGATACCAACCGGCGGCAAACGCGGCAATCACAAGAAGCGCGACCGTAAAGCCGGCAGCCCACTGCGGTATCTTTGCCGATGCTTGTCTCATCATTCGATTTTAGAACAAATGCAATTGTTTATACAACATCCTTAGCAGCCACTGTAGTTATAGAGGTTACCACTGCCTCTCAAATGTCTTTTTTGTGTAGGCTTCCTTCACGTCATCAAAGACCGTTTTACGGCCTTTGGCTCTGAAGTGCTGGACGAGTTCCTTGTTAAATATGCGATAAAGAATAGACAGCGGCGTAAGCACAAAGTAAAAGGCAACAGTAAGCAGAACCTTTGAGTTGATTTTGCCCAACACCTCCGCAAATCTCATCCACGCCGCTGCTAACTGCCTTGCCACAGGCTCAACAAACACGTTGAGCGCCATCAGCACAAAGGCCGCCCACAGAAGCCATCCCCTGCCAAACAGGATGAAGCCTGCAATGGCCGCAAGCGCCAGCACATTAATCGTCTTTAAGGTATCTTCTGTTTTCATAGGTCTAAAAAAGCGTATAAATAAACGGCGCTATCGCTGATCCTCCGGCAAACACTATCAACAGACCCATCAGCAAAAGCACCAGGATCATTGGCAGAAGCCACCACTTTTTCCTGACCCTCAGAAAATCCCATAACTCCTTTAAAATTCCCATTGAGTAACAAACCTCCCGTAGTCAACTTTAGTCAAGCCCAAACTCCTCTTTCCAATCCTTCTTTTCCTGCCACGGCCTTTGACTGGTTTTATCGAATATAAAATTCCCCATCACAAGATAATCCATCTCCGTTCGCATAAAACAGCGGTAGGCGTCCTCCGGCGTGCATACTATCGGCTCTCCCCGCACGTTAAAACTCGTATTTACAATCACGCAATAGCCGGTCTTTTCCTTGAACTTGCTTATCAGCTTATGATATCTGGGGTTGGTCTCCTTATGGACAGATTGAATCCTCGCCGAGTAGTCAAGGTGCGTTATAGCGGGCAGGTCTGAGCGCACATGATAGAGTTTCTCTTTTAGAGAAAGCCGGTCATAGTTGTCTGGACGCGGATTAGTCCGCGATTTTTGCACATCTGCAACAAACAGCATATATGGCGACGGCGTTGATGTGGTGAAATACTCCGGCATGTCCTCAAACAATACGGACGGGGCAAAAGGTCTGAAACTCTCCCTGTATTTAATCTTCAGATTGAGCCTCTTCTGCATTTCAGTGTCGCGGGCATCGCCGATTATGCTCCTGTTGCCAAGCGAACGCGGCCCCCACTCCATCCTCCCCTGAAACCAGCCTATTACCTTGCCCTGGGAAAGCAGCTCTGCCGTCATCTCGGCAACTGCGTCAAAGTCGTCGTAATGCGTATACGGGGCTCTATATCTTCTTGCCGTCTTTGCAATGTCAAGGCTGCTGAACTCCGGGCCGAGGTACGTCCCCTGCATCTCATCTACGGCCATATTTACGGCAGCTCGCGTATGTCTTTTGCCTTCGCCATACATATAATGAGCGGCGTATGCCGCCCCTAATGCCCCGCCTGCGTCTCCTGCCGCCGGCTGTACCCAAATATTATCGAACACCCCGGCAAGCGCTAATTTTGAGTTTGCTACGCAGTTTAGGGCAACCCCCCCGGCCATCACAAGATTTTTTGAACCGGTAAGCGCCTGTGCCGTCTTGCCCATTCTGACAACCGCCTCCTCCGTAATCTCCTGAATAGCCAGCGCCAGATCACAGTGATGAGGCTGCAACTCTGCCTCCGGAAGCCGCCGTGGGAAACCAAACAGCCTCTGCCACTTCCCGTCATCTACCATCGTGAGGTCTGTTGCATAGCGAAAATAGTCCTGATTGAGCCAAACCGAGCCATCCCCTTTAAGCTCAATAATATTGTCGTATATTATTTCTTTATATTTCTTTACCTCAGGGAGGCCGTGCCTGCCGTACGGGGCCAGCCCCATGAGTTTGTATTCGCCGGAGTTTACCTTAAAACCGAGAAAGTATGTAAAGGCGGAGTAAAGCAGGCCAAGCGAATGGGGAAATCTCATCTCTTTAAGCATTGTGATACCGCTTCCCTTGCCGTGGCCTACTGTGGAGGTTGCCCACTCGCCCACGCCGTCAATTGTCAGTATGGCAGCCTCATCAAACGGCGACGGGAAAAAGGCGCTTGCCGCGTGAGACAGGTGGTGTTCTGAAAAAAGGATATTCAGGCTGTCAGTGCCGCAGTCTTCAATCTTTGCCAGCTCGTCGCGGATTAATTTCCTCAGAAAGAGCTTCTCTTTAATCCACACGGGAATTGCCGAGAGAAACGATTTAAAACCCCTTGGGGCGTAGGCATAGTACGTCTCAAGCAGACGCTCAAATTTCAATATGGGCTTGTCATAGAATATTATAGCGTCCAGCTGTGAAAGCGTCAGGCCGCTATAATTCAGACAAAATTCAACTGCTTTGGAGGGAAATGATGAATCATGTTTTTTGCGGGTAAAACGCTCCTCATGCGCCGCGGCGGCAATAGCGCCGTCAACCAGTAACGCTGCCGCGGAGTCATGATAATAAGCTGAAATTCCCAAAACATTCATACCCAGTATCTTAGCATATTGCTAATATTCTTTGCGCTGGCTATGCCATATCATCTCAGGCGGTTTACCTGTGGCAATGGCGGCACTTGTAACAAGCAGACAGGATAGGTTATTATCAGTACGTTATGTTTCCAAAATTTACTACTACCGGCATTGGAAGTCTGCCGCATGAGGACGCACGGAAGGCGTGCCGGGCGGTAATTGATAATTTTGACATACCGTTTTGGCCTCAGCTTCCCAAGAGGGCGTTCACTGAGTCCATGATTGTGCAGTACTCGGAGGGGATGCCTTTCATAAGAATTGACGACTCCCGTGAGCGCGTCTGGGTTGAAAGACAAGAGGACTCTGCCGCGCTTACAAAGTTTTATGAGGCATATGCGGGCGATATCCCTGCATCCGCTGTGTCGGAGGCATATGCCGCCGGGTTTTATGAGATGGTTAGGATGCTCCAGCCTGACTCCGGCAAAAAGTTACCGTTTATCAAGGGCCACATCACCGGCCCGCTGACCTTCACGCTTGGCCTTAAAGACGGGGGCGGCAGGGACATTTTCTACGACGAAGAACTGCGTGAAATTGCCGTCATGCTGCTTATCTCAAAGGCCGCATGGCAGGTGCAAAGGCTAAGGGAACTGGCCGATTCGGTCGTTATTTTTATAGACGAGCCTGTGCTGTCCTCTGTCGGCTCAAGCACATACCTTGGGATTTCAGAGGACGAGATCAAAAGACTTTTAAAGGAAGCCGTTGACGGGGTTAAGCGCACCGGCGCCATAGTCGGCCTTCACTCCTGCGGCAAGTGTGACTGGCCAATTATCTTTGATCTCAAACCTGATATTGTAAATTTCGACGCATACGGGTACTTTGACACTATTGCGATTTATCAGGAGGCGATGTCCGCGTATGTCAAAGACGGCGGGACGATGGCATGGGGTATTGTGCCGACGACTGACGCAATAAAAGATGAGGGCTTAGACGGGATAAAGCAAAAGTTCATGGAACGTTACGAAAGGCTTCATAAGTTTGACAGCGCGCTTGTTTCTAATCTCATGCTTACGCCATCGTGCGGTACGGGTTCGCTGAATGTGGCGGAGTCGGAAAAGGTGTTTGCCCTATTGAAGGGATTGAAGGATTACCTAATTTCGGAGGCCCTTTAGAGTTGAGGAGGAACCAGCAATATTTATCTCGATAGAAGGCATAGAAGGGGCGGGCAAGACCACACAGGTTTCTCTGGTGGCAGAGCGGCTGCGTATGCGGGGGCATGAGGTAGTTGCCACGTTTGAGCCTGGCGGCACTGAAATAGGAAAGAGGCTCAGGGAAATATTGCTTGATAATAATTGTAAGCAGATGTCGCCGCTGACAGAGCTGCTGCTCTATAACGCGGCAAGGGCGCAGCATCTGGCCGAGGTGATTTCCCCTGCTATTGGCAGGGGGGCTGTTGTCATCACAGACAGGTTTACAGATTCCACGCTTGCCTATCAGTGCTATGGCAGGGGGCTTGAGGAGAGCTTGGTAATGGAAATAGACAAGACGGCAACCGGCGGCCTTCGCCCCGATATAACCTTTTTGCTGGATCTGCCGCCCGGCATTGGCCTCAAAAGAAATGAGGAGGCAAGCAAGACAGACCGGTTTGAGCTTGAGCCTCTTGTCTTTCATGCAAAAGTCCGCCGCGGCTTTCTGGAATTGGCAGAGAGGGAGCCTGCGCGCTTTAAGCTGATTGACGCCACGGCTGATACCGCCTCAGTAACAAACCAGATAACGGCAGAGATAGACCGGAGGCTGCGATGTCGTTAAACTGGCTCATGGGACAGCCGAGGGCGGTTAGAATACTTGGCGGGATGCTAAAGTCAGACAGGACAGCCCCGGCTTATTTATTTGCCGGCGGCCGCGGCACAGGCAAGACAACCGCCGCGCTTTCCTTTATAAAGGCGGCAAACTGTGAAGACGCTGACGCCCCGCGGGGCGGAAATTTCTGTGGAGCCTGCCGCTCCTGTAAAAACACAGCCTTAGGCGTACATCCTGACCTTAAGATAATGTCTCCAGAGGACACAATTAAAAAGACAAGCAAGGCCGCCGCAACAACAGATGAGCTAAGCAGGGTTATACAAATAGATCAAATCAGAGAGGCCGGAGAGTTTTTATCAACAAGCGCGTTAGAGTGGAGGGCAAAGGCGGTTATCATCAAAGACGCCCATGCTATGAACGAGCACGCGGGCAATGCCTTTCTCAAGACCCTTGAGGAGCCGCCCGCAGGCAGCATAATCGTTCTGATGACCCACAAGGAGGAGATTATTTTGGATACAATCCGCTCAAGGTGCGTAAAGATACCCTTCGTGCCGCTTCCTTTTAATGTCTTACGCGCGATAGCTGACAAAAAGGGTGTGACCGTAACAGATGAGCAAATTGCGCTTTCAAACGGCAGCGCCAAGGCGATGTTAAACGACGCTCTGATAAGCGGGCGTAACCGGGCGCTGGATATATTTACAGCCATGATAATGGGCGCAGAGGCGCAGCAGTGGAAAGACAGAGCTGAGATGTCCCTCTGGTTTGAGACGGCGATGACATTCCTGCGAGATATGGCGGTGTTGAAACTGGGGTGCTCAACATTATTGAATATGGACAAGAAGGCAGAGGTTGCCGCCCTGTGCAACAATGCCGATGTTGAAGCGGTCATAGATTGTTATGAAACATTTGTCGGTCTTAGCAGGTCTTTTATCCTGAATATTAACAAGGGCATTGTGTTTAACTATACAGCCTCGAAATTGAGAGATGTCTTTGGAAGGGGACAGATTTCAGGCAGAGGCCGCGCGTTTAACGGCGCAGAAGGGGTTTATTGAATATGCCAACAGTTGTCGGTGTCAGATTTAAAAAATGCGGGAAGATTTACGATTTCGAGATAGACGGCCTTACTGTAAAGGTTGGGGATTTCGTCGTAGTTGAATCAAGTTTTGGCCTTGCCATAGGAAACATAGTCATAGGCGAAAAAACTGTGGAAACGGCAGACAAGGAACTCAAGAAGGTTCTGCGCAGCGTTACCGACGAGGACATAAACGCTAAGGCGGACAATGACCGGCTGGAGCAGGAGGCGATGGACTACTGCATAGAGAGGGTAGCAGTGCGCGGCCTTCCCATGAAATTGATACATACGGAGGTTACCCTTGACAGGCGGCGCATAGTGTTCTACTTTACGGCTGACGGCAGGATAGACTTCAGGGAACTTGTCAAAGATCTTGCCTCAAGGTTTAAGACGCGAATAGAGATGCGCCAGATAGGCGTAAGGGACGAGACAAAGTTTATAGGGGGAATCGGCATATGCGGCAGGGAGGTCTGCTGCCGGACGTTTCTGTCGAATTTTGCCCCGATTTCTATAAGAATGGCCAAAAAACAGGACCTTGTCTTAAATCCCGGCAAATTATCAGGGCTTTGCGGCAGGCTGATGTGCTGTTTGGGCTTTGAGGTGGAGGACTTCCAATCGGATGACGCCATTGTGATAAAGGAAGATGTTGTGTTGGATGATCTGATCGGGGAAGAGAAAATCGAGCTATTTGTTAATGCGGAACAAACCAAAAGACCGCGATATGATGAGAAGAGAGCAGTGGCAGCTAAAACTGACAACGGCGATGTCTCTGAGGCCGTTTCTGACAACGCCTCGGCAGCCCCGAAAAGCCGTGACCACAGGAAAAAGCATTTTGCCCGGAGGCATTCCCCTGCCGCGCCATCGAAAGAAACGGCTGAGAAAACTGAGGCAAAGGCCTCTCAGCCGCATGCGCCCCATTCAGAGACGCCAAAGCCGCAGGATGAGGTAAAAACAGAACAGGGCGAAAAGAAAAACAAGAGATTCAGGAAGTTCAGACCCAAAAAGAAACAGTAACGCCACGGAGGCCATATTTAAACTATGGAAGAGTTCTATTACGTAACGACCCCTATTTATTATGTAAACGACGTCCCGCACATCGGACACGCCTATACGACGGTTGCGGCTGACATACTGGCAAGGTTCAACAGACTAATGGGCCGCAGCGTGTTTTTCCTTACAGGCACTGACGAACACGGCCAGAAGGTGTTAAAGGCTGCCTCTGACGCCGGTATAACCCCAAAAGACCACACTGATAAACTCTGCGAGAATTTTAAAAAACTTTGGACAAAACTCGACATCACCAACAATGCCTTTATAAGGACTACCGACGCTGGCCATAAAGAGATAGTTCAGGGCCTGCTTCAGCGCCTCTTTGACAAGGGTGAGATTGTAAAGCGGCGCTACGAGGGCTGGTACTGTACGCACGACGAGAGGTTCTGGACTGATAAAGACGTTAAAGACGGCAACTGCCCGGACTGCGGCAGGGCTGTTGAAACAATAGAAGAGGAGAACTATTTCTTTCTGATGTCGAAGTATCATGACGCGCTTGTCAGACATATTAAAGACAATCCCGGCTATATCATGCCCGAATCGAGGAAAAATGAGGTACTAGGCTTTCTGCGGTCAAACGCGCTTGGGGATTTGTGCATATCGAGACCGAAAGAGCGGCTCTCATGGGGCGTTGCCCTGCCGTTTGACACTAACTATGTGACATACGTATGGTTTGACGCCCTGATAAATTACTACTCGGCAACTCAATACCTTAGCGGCGATAAGAAGGACTTCTGGCCGGCCTCTGTTCACATCGTTGGAAAAGATATCCTGACCACTCACGCGGTATTCTGGAGCGCTATGCTGATGGCGCTTGATATGCCCTTGCCAAAGCGCCTGTTTGCCCACGGCTGGTGGACTATGGAGGGCCGCAAGATGTCCAAGTCGCTTGGCAATGTGGTTGACCCGTTTGAGATGATTGAAAGATATGGGGCGGACGCACTTAGATATTTCATATTTCGCGAGGTAACGTTTGGCCTCGATGGGGATTTCTCAGAGGCGGCGCTTATCGGCAGAGTTAACAAAGACCTTGCAAACGACCTCGGCAATCTTGTAAGCAGGTCTATTGCTATGCTCAATAAGTATTTCAACGGCAGCGTACCGGCCTCTGACGCGATAGAAACAGAGCTGAAAGACCTCGCAGAGGGGGTTGTGACGAAGCTCGAAGGGCATCTCGATAACCTTGCCTTTCAGAAAGCCCTCGATGAGATATGGGCGGTCATAACATATTTAAACAAATATATTGATACGAATAAGCCGTGGGCACTTGCCAAATCCAGCGAAACCGAGGGCAGGCTCAAAACGGTGATGTATTCGTTAATTGAGGGATTAAGGTTTGTAAGCCTCTATCTCTATCCATTCATGCCGCATTCAATGGAAAAGCTATACGGCCATTTAATGAACTCAGATATAGGAGATGTAAGTCTTCGTGAAGCAGCCATATGGGGCAGGCTTGAACAAGAAGGCCAGATTCAGGGGATGGAGCAGTTATTCCCACGAATTGAAACAGAGGCAGCGCAGCCCGCACCCAAATCAAAAAAAGCAGAGGTGAAAGTGGAAAACGTAATAGACATAATAGACATCGCCGACTTTGCTAAGGTAAGGCTCAAGACCGCAAAGATTCTTAGCGCCGAGGCCGTAAAAGGTTCAAACAAACTAATCAGGCTGACTGTTGACGCAGGTGAAGAGCGCCAGGTGGTGGCAGGCATAGGCAAGCACTACACGCCTGAGGAGTTGGTAGGAAAGACCGTGGTAATCGTGGCAAATCTCAAGCCGGCAAAGCTTATGGGTGTTGAGTCGCAGGGCATGGTCCTGGCCGCCTCAACGGCTGAGGGAGCGCTCGCCCTGATAACGGTGGACAAGGAAATCCCAGCCGGTGCGTTGGTAAAATAAGGTTTTACAGAGAGGCTATTCCCAGCTTGTGATGTCTTTATTTTCGCCGTCGCCGCCTTCCTGGTTATCTGCCCCATAGGTGTATAGGTCATAGTCGCCGTGTTTGCCGGGATAGACGTAGTGATAGGGGTGTTTCCACGGGTCAAGCGGTGTAGTCTTCTTTAGGTAAGGGCCGTCCCAGCCGTCAGCGCCGGGGTTTTTCTGAAGCACTTCAAGGCCCTCCTCTGTTGAGGGAAACCTTCCCGTATCTATCTTGAACTGCTCAAGGGCCTGCCCTAACAGCTCAATCTGTGCCTTAGCGGCGGATTGTTTACTCTTTCCAACCTTGCTAAACATACGCGGGGCAACCAGTGCTGCCAAAAGCCCAAGAATAAGCATAACCACCAGAAGCTCAATCAGCGTAAAACCCCGTCTATCTTTAACTATCAAATAATTCAAAGCCGTCTCCTCCTCTTTAGGGATGACGTTATGTTAGCAAAAGGCGATGAGAAAAATAAAGGGCGGCGGCCAAAGCGGCACGGCAAATTATCCCTTGCCATACTTATGCCTGAAAAACTCAATAGCGGCCGGCAAGAGAGAGATTATTATTATAGCGAAGATGACCAGCGTGAAGTTGTGTTTGACTATAGGGATGTTCCCAAAATAGTAACCACCGCTGAGGAATATGCCTACCCAGCAGAAACTGCCTAAGACGCTATATGTGATAAAGCGTCTGTAGTTCATCCTGCCAATTCCTGCCACAAACGGGGCAAATGTCCTTATAATTGGGGCAAATCTGGCTAAGACCACGGCCTTGCCGCCGTATTTATCGTAAAACTTTCTCGTGCGCTCCAGATGTTCTTTGTTTAGCAGGCGCGAGTTCTCATATTGAAATACCTTCGGGCCGATATACCGCCCTATCCAGTAGTTGACGTTGTCGCCAATTATCGCGGCCATTGCAAGGGCCAATATCAGCCAGTGGAGTTTGAGCGTGCTTATGGCTGAAATCGTCCCCGCCGCAAACAGGAGCGAGTCCCCGGGTAAAAACGGCGTTACCACAAGCCCCGTTTCGCAAAATATTATCGCCGAGAGCAGTGCATACGTCCACATGCCGTAGCTGTTTGCGATGTCGCCGAGGTGCTTGTCAAGGTGCATGACTATCTCGATAAATTGCTTAAACAGGTCTATCATTACAAGTCCTCTTAACGGAATAGGTGAAATAGATAACAAGGCCAACTATCAACCACACGACAAGCCTCATCCACGTATCAAGCGGCAGCCCTGACATGAGATAAAGACAGAAGAGTATCCCGCCAATGGGGACAGCTATGCCGCCCGGTGCCCTGAATATCCTGCGAATGTTTGGCTGTGTGTATCTTAGAATAAGCACCCCGGCACAGACTATCAAAAATGCCAGCAAGGTCCCAATGCTTACCAATTCTCCCGCTATCTCAATCGGCAAAAGCGACGACGCAATACATCCAAAAAGCCCCGTTATGATGGTTGCCACATGCGGGACCTTAAATCTCCTGTTTACATTGGAAAACACCTTTGGAATCAGGCAGTCCCTCGACATTGAATAAAATATCCTCGACTGTGCCATCAAAAGCACAAGAATTACTGACGATAAGCCCGCTATTGCGCCAATTTTTACAAACGGCGAGAGAAAATGAAGCTTCATCGCATCAATGGCAAGCGCAATCGGTGCGGCAACCTGTAAATCCGTATAGCGCACTACCGAGGTCAGCACCAGAGATACGCACACATAGAGAATCGTGCAGATGATAAGGCTGCCAAGTATGCCTATTGGCAAGTCTCTCTGAGGATTTTTCGCCTCCGAGGCCGCTGTAGATACTGTGTCAAACCCAATATACGCAAAAAACCCGACGCCGGCGCCGCGCACTATACCGCTCCAACCAAAAACGCCAAACTCGCCCGTATTGGCAGGTATAAACGGAGTAAGATATGACAGGTTCATAAAAAATGCCCCCGCGGCGATAAATATAACCAGTATAGATACCTTTAGTATAACTATCATAGAGTTGACCCATGAGGAAAACCTTATCCCAAGCAGCAGCACGACAGTCATTGCGCTTACTATGAAAAGTGCCGGGACGTTTAAGACATCCCCTGTAACAATCCACTTGTGAAGGGCTGTGTCATACGTAAACGGCGGCCCG
>JAKOEO010000004.1:0-14412 GCA_022321325.1 Candidatus Magnetominusculus sp. LBB02
TGCTTGTTTTTACAACGGATTTTAGCCTTGTTTAATTACGACTGTCGAAGGTGAGCTTCAGGAGACAGGTCATTGATTTTGTCGCTGCAAAGACAAAGCTCCAGGACATTGAAGACAATATCGAACAGGAGAAAATAATAACGCCGCTTGACTGGCAGAGAGATTTTAATGTACATAACGGGGCGGTATTTAATTTGAGCCATGCCCTAAACCAGATGTTTTACTTCAGGCCGCACAACCGCTCTGAAGAACTTGAAAACTGCTACATAACAGGCGGAGGGACACATCCCGGAAGCGGACTTCCTAATATCTGCATATCGTCCGTTATCACATCTGAACAACTCATAAGGGATGACACAGGAGACCGTAAATGGAGTTTCAGCGGGAAATCATACCTTTAATTTTGTCTCTAAAACTCGTAATTTATGCTTAAGGACGTAAATATGCCCTGCAGCCTGTGCACACCATACCAATTATTGATGTAGTCGTTCGGAGATGTCCAGTAGTAATTGACAGCCCCCTTGATTTTTACCTTATTGAAGTCTATCAGGCCGGTCTCGGTTGTAGACGGCTTGACAATGGCCATTATGCCTATGGTGTTAGAGCTGAAGGCGCTTTCTCTGTAATCTACGGCGACATACTGGTCGGTCATAACGTAATCGCTGAGAGGCTTTGTGAAATCGGCCTTTGATTGGGTGTAAAATCTGTACTTCGCCCCTATGGTGAAACTCTTGGATAAATCCCTGTATAGTTCCAAATCAAACGTATGAGAGAGTATATCCCAGTTGTCTTTGAATAATCTGTATGAGAAATGGACGGCGGTCGGGTCGTCTATGAGTTTGACTAGTTTAAGAGTAAGCGCATTAGCGCTGCGGTTTGAGGGATAGCTCTCATATACCAAAAAGCCGGGTGGGGTGAGATATTCATAAGGGGAACAGAGAAAGCCGCTTGTGTACATGTACGAATAAATCATCTGTGCCGTAAAGGTCTGCGAAAGGATTTGCGAGACTGATAGGTCTATTTTGGTCTCATCCCTGCTATAGCGGGACAGTTCTCTGCTGATTATCGGTCTCCATTTATCGAACGATTGGGATAGACCCACGCCAAGGGCGGTGTTCTGGTCATTGAGCTGCCTTATGTAGTTGACATAGAATGACCGGCCTGTGTAATCATTCTCGGTAGAGTAGTAGCCGCCCAAAGTAATGGCGTTGTCGCCGTCGCTATATGTGGTGAAAATCGCCGGGGAGTAACGGACATCGTCAAAGAGCTTAGTCTTAGGCGTTGATGTGACGGTAGAGCTGCCACTTCCCGATGTACTTCCAGAGGCGGATGTGACTGCGTCGGTTTTAGCTGGACCTCCCGATATGGTTGCCGCCGTAATGGCGTCAACCTGCATTTTAACTCCGATGAGAAATCTATCAGTGACCTTTTTTAATATTGATATTGTGGGCGTGGAGACCCGCACAGCACCGTTGTCAGCATAGTAACCATATGAAAGGTTAATCTCATCTTTCAGACCCTCGGCGTACAGAAAGGCGCACGGTATGAGTATGACCATAACGGCGATAACAATATATTTATATTTTACCTGCAACCACACCCGCCTTGAAATGCGCTTTCCCCGCCTTCTGCGGCCTCTCTTATTAAAAATATATGAGTTGCATAGTCCGTTGCCTCCCCCATTGGGTTAAAGAGCATTTTCTCTGAGGCAAGCCGCTCGCGCTCATATGGCTTCACAACTGCAAGGTGTTCAGAGCAGCCGACACTGCCAAGTAAAATCATCGCGGCTGCTAAAAGATAGAGAATTCGCACAGCAGATCTCATTTAAGCGCCTCTTCTATGGCGGACTTTAACGATGCAATATTTGAGCCATTGAATGACCCCATGAAAACTCTAAAGAGCTTGCCGTTTTTGTCTATCAGATAAGAGGCCGGCATACCGCGCGGCTTGTAGTCCTTTGCCACGGCCTTGTCCTTATCGTAAAGGACGGTGAAATTGACTTTCTTTTTTGATGAGCTTTCAAGCATGTTGAGAAAATCAACGGCCTTGTCCTTTGAATTATCTACGCTTATAGCAACTATGATAAAGGGTTTGTCCTTGAACTGCTCCTGTAGGTTAATGAACTCAGGCATCTCGGTCTTGCAGCCGTCGCACCAGCTTGCCCAGATGTTAAGCAGGACGACCTTGCCTTTTAGATCTTTCAGGGAAACGGCCTTTGCCGCGTCATGAATATCCGGCTGTGAGAATTCTATCGCCGGCTGTCCCTCCATAGGGATTGCAATGGCAAGGGAAGGCACAATCAAAATTGCTGCAAACACTGCTGTGATAAATACATGCCTCATAAGCGTTCCTCCCATAACTGCTGCTTCCTATTTTACCATAGTTACCATGAAGAGATAAGAGAGAGTTTGCCGGTCAATAACAACAGCCCCATCGTGATGAGGAGCAGACCGCCTGCGAACTCCACAACCATGAAGAATTTGCCGAACTTTCTGACAAACCCGATAAAACTAGTCCAAAACAGGCCGGCGATGAAAAAAGGTATCCCCAGTCCCGCAGAGAACAGGGCAAGAAAGGCCATTCCCTGATACACGGTCTCCTGTCTCGATGCCAGGAGCAAGATTGCCCCAAGCACTGGCCCAATGCACGGGCTCCATCCAGCGCCAAACGTAAGACCCACTACAAAGGCGCTGAACATGCTTGCCCCGGTGGTCTTTTGTGCCTTGAGCTGCCTGTATAAAAGCAGATGTGCCTGAAACAGATACAACGCCGTAATCAGGGCCCACGCACCGGCTACTGTCATAAATGTCTCTTTCTCTATCATATCAAAGCAAAAAGCGGTAACAAAGACAAACCCGGCGCCTGAGAATATCTTCAGAAAGTCTTCGCGCAGTAAGAGATTTGTAAAGTGAAGGCCAAAAAATATGACCAGTGCGCCGCCAAATTTGGAGATAATCTGCTGATAGTCAGAAAACAGCCGTCCAAGTGCCGTAGCAGTCGCCCCCATGACGATAAACACAAGCGAAAACCCGCCTATGAAAAATAGAATGGGAATCAGTGATTTAAAAGGTTGAACCTTGGCCTGAGCATTGGCTGAGTTGGTCTCAACCCCAGTGATAAATGACAAATACGCGGGCACAATCGGAAGTACACACGGTGCCAGAAACGATAAAACCCCCGCCGTAAAAGCAGAGATATAAGTTATTTCCATACTTTAGTATTGCACATTGGCTGATGCGTTGTCAACACAGGGGCAGTAATTCTCAATGAACGGCAAAAGGGCAAGTGTATGCTGTAATCTTTTAGGTATAAAATCTACCTTAAACAATGTCCTTAGATTATTCTGACGATACCGCGTTTCCATTTTCTTTTGAAATTCAGGCAATGACGAATCCTGAAAATACAGCATCGACAGTCGCTGTTTATAAGGACATCCCAAGTGTTATGAAACCGCTTCATAAAGATTTTCTTTCACTTAGGCGCCTCTTTCCAGTTCCCCCAGAATCTCCTCAACATGACCTTTGACCTTGACATTAGTCCAGACCCTATTAATTATGCCGTCTTTGTTTATCAGCACTGTTGTCCTGACTGTACTAATGACTGGTTTGCCGTACATCATCTTTTGTCCCCACGCCCCATAGAGTTCCAACACCTTATGGTCAGGGTCGGAAAGCAGAGGGAAGTTCAGTGCCTGTTTCTCCCGAAACTTCTGATGACTTGCCACACTATCACGGCTTACGCCTGCCACCACGGCCTTTGCCGTAATCCTGTTGAGATTGTCTCTGAAGTCGCAGGCCTCCTGTGTGCAGCCTGAGGTATTGTCCTTTGGATAGAAAAA
Source organism: Candidatus Magnetominusculus sp. LBB02 (assembly GCA_022321325.1). Lineage (GTDB taxonomy): Bacteria > Nitrospirota > Thermodesulfovibrionia > Thermodesulfovibrionales > Magnetobacteriaceae > Magnetominusculus > Magnetominusculus linsii. The sequence continues at coordinate 3,839 of JAKOEO010000004.1, forward strand.
CAGGACTACTTGTTTTTGATGCGTCAGAAGCTCAGTCAGACACAACTGCAGCTTCTGTCCATGTGCGTCAATTGCGTCAAGACAGAACTCCGGCGCTTTATCTCCGGGTTTAATCATAATATTACCCCTCCTTAATAATCAGATTTAAAGCAGAGCCAAATAATTGGCCGTTAGCCTACAGATGGAAAATAAAGATTAATCACGGCGCCTTTGCCCTCTTCAGAGTGCGCCTCAATATGTCCGCCGTGGTGTTTCATGATGGAAAAGGCCATAGCAAGGCCAAGTCCATAGTGCTTGTATTTAGTTGTGAAAAATGGCATGAATATCTTCTTTATATTTTCAGGAGATATTCCAATGCCTTGGTCAGCAATAGAAATCATTACATAATGACCGTCTGACATATCTACATGGCCTGTGATATTTGTGTTTTTTACACTGATTGTTATCGTCCCGCCAATTGGGGAACTCTCCTTGGAATTGTCCAAAATGCTTCCTATAACGCGGTTTATCTGCCATTTGTCAAACTTACAGGGCCTGATGCCGTCGTCTATAAGCAGATTAAGCTGTAAAGAAGACCTCAACGTCAGCAACGGCAGAGCCTCGTTCAGAAAATCCCCGACCGATTGAACTGTCATAAAAACAGGCGTGTTTTTTGAGAACTCTGACAGCTTTCTTGTAATCTCCCTGGCATAACCTATTGAGTCGCTGAGCTTATTAAGCTCTTCATATGCCATATGTCCCGGAGAAAGGCATGTCTTCGCCAAGGATATTTTTGATGCGAAGATATCTACCAGAGAATTGAAGTCATTTGATATATCGGCTGCAAGACATCCAATTACATCCATCTTATGATTGTGAAGGAGCTGACTCTCAAGACGTTCTTTCTCCTGCTGTCTCATCTGAAGCCGGTCTATCATGCCGTTAAATGACGCGGCCAACTGTCCAAACTCATCACTGGACAAGACCGGAATCTTTTCGGGCAGACTGGCATCACCCAAATTTCTTACGCTTTTCATAAGCGTTCCAACAGGCAGTAAGATTTGCCTGATAAAGGCAAGGGTTATGGACAGCCCAAGCAGCAGAAAAAACAGGGTCGTCAATATGCTTTTATAGAATAGTAATTCCATGTCGTGGATTAAAACCTTCCTTGATAGTGTCAGAGATACAAAGCCTAATAGCCTGCCTGTGTTTTGAGTGGGAAATGTATCGGAAACATACCCGGAATTTGCCGACACAGGCGCCCAAAACTCTGCGGCTGTTCCATTTTCGGCATGAAATGGCGTCCTGTCGGCTTTAATTTTAGCCAGATATTGTTGTGTTTTAGAGTAATCAGCAGCGTATTCATTAATGCCGTCGTCTTTTGTCATATGAAGAATAGTCTTGCCGTCGGCGTTGAATACAGAAACAGAGATGACATTTTGATGAGCTAACACCGTCTCTGCGTAAGGCTTTATTAAACTCTCATTCTCGGCAAATATTCCTATCCTCACATTTGAGGCAAGAAGTTCCGATACCAGCTTCCCTTCGAGGTTTAGCTTATCTTCAAGCGCCTTTTTTTGCGTAGAAATAAACCATCCCGAACAGACAGTAGAAAAAATAATCACAAAGGCCGCAACTGTGATAAATACCCGTGAGCTAAAGCTCTTACGGAAGCCGCTCAGCATTCTTGTCCAGATTGATTATGGCAACGCCATTTCTTGTTGTAAAGTTGTCTTTGATGGCAATGTTCATTTTAATGGCCGATATATGGTTAATTGATAACCGTGCGGTTGAAACATCGAAATTGGCTGCGCCAGGCAGCCTCGTACTCCCTGCGGCGACAATGCCGCCAGTCTGCCTGCCTATTTCATAAGGGTCAATGCTCAATGACATGACAGCGCCCAGTGCGACATGTTTGTCAGTAAATGAAAGAACCGGAACGTTATATGCTATTGAATGCAGCATGAGAAACTCAATATTCTCCGGCGTTACCACAGTCGTATCAGGCAGTATCCACAGGGCGTCAATCTTACCCTTCATTGAATTAATAACTGAGGGCACGTCTTTTGGAAGATGCGCTATACCCTCAACCAAAACCACCTTTTGCTTCAGTGCCGCCTCGACAGCCCCGCGCATAAAATGCCCGGAGTTCGCTGGATTATAAACAACCCCAAGGCGCTTTATCCATGGAAACACATCCAAAAAGGATGATATCTGTTTGTGCGGCGGTATCTCCATGCTAACTCCAACCGCATTCCCATGGCCGCTGATTATTCTGGAAGGATTAAGCGCCATCATATATGTCGTCGGTATGTTCTTAAAAGTCAGGGCAGCCTGAAGCGCCTCTTCGCCAACTGCGACAATCATATCAGGCCTCGATCTTCTTATCTCATCCTGAATATTATATCCAGAGTGGTCTATAGGGATTACCTTTTTGATATTGCAGTTACATGTGGCTTCAAATCCGCGTATAGCGTCTTCATACGGTTTAACAGCGCTGCTTTCTATAATTGTTACGTCAAGCGCGGAGGCTGGGGGCACTTGCGCCAGAGCGCAGAGCAACGCAAGACATATAGCCGACCTGATTATATAGCGCAGGGAAAAAGAATCTCTTGTCTCTTCTATCATAGTTAAATTAAACAGTATTTCTCCTTTTCTTTTCCATCAACTATCATGTATCATACCCGTAATATGACAAAAACACCTAAGTCATTATAACATATGATATTAATGAAAAGATACAGGACAGCAATTTATGTTCTCATTGCCGGGACGCTTTTCTTCCCGGCGTTTCTGTACGCCCTTAGCGAGACAGAGGAATCGGCGCTTTCAATGTATTTTAACAAGGAAGAGATGGCATTATCTCCAACAAGATACCTCAAACCTGTATCTCAGTCGGCTGAAAACATTGTCGTGATAACCGCCGAAGAAATTAAAAATCTTAATGCCCACACCATTCAGGATGTATTAAAATATGTTACCGGTACGTTTGTGGAGATAGACCCTGGAGGAAACGGCGGTACGCTGCATATTCAAGGCTCTTCAACTATGCACACCAAAGTTATGATAGACGGTATCACATTAAACGACCTTTCATTAAACATAATAACGTTGAACACTATACCTGTCCAAAACATTGAGCGAATAGAGATAATCAAGGGCCCGGCCTCATCGGCATGGGGGTCGTCTTTAGGTGGATTAGTAAACATTATAACAAAGGACGCCGGAGGCACAAAACCGGCGGATGTAACGGCAAGTACATCTTTTGGCGCTTATAGTACATTTGATAACAGGATAGAAGCCCGCGGCACAATAAATAATTTCGGCTATTACATGTCAGCCGTAAAATACATTTCTGATGGTTACTCAAGAAATCTGCCGGTTGATATGGAGTGGTTCTATGGGAAGTTGAAGTTTGACGTAACTAATGATTTTAAAATAGGCGTAGCAGGCAGTTATTCCAAGGATAGGGGCGAGCCGGTAAAACCGTCAATGGACAGCGACAACCATAGGGCGTATTTCGTATTGAACGCCGATTACCGTATTAACAGCGAGACCTCGCTTAACGGTTCTTTTCGGGTAATGGAGTTCAAAAACGATGTTTACATGGACACCGGCAGTTTTGTTGTAGACGCTGCAACTCTTGATAAAGATGTTGGCGGCAGTGTCATTTTTAGATCGGACAAGTCTATTAACAACCTTGTAGTGGGCGCTGATTATGATTCTCTGGTATTAGTCTCAGAAGATATGGAAGGCGGCAGGAAGAATTTTACACGTTATGCCGCATTTGCCAATGATACGATTGTGCTGGATAAGTTTGCGGTAACGCCGGGACTGCGCTATGATTATTATAATGTCAGCGGGTTTTTCTTTAGCCCAAGCCTTGGTGTCACATACGAGGCCAGCAAAGATACAGTCCTGAGATTGCGCGTGGCAAGGGGTTTTAATGCACCCTCGGCAAGGGATAGTTCCGTTAGTATTCAAAGCGGCAATATATTATTCATACCAAATCGCAGCCTTAAAGTTGAGAAGGTCATGTCATATCAGGCAGGCATTGAAACTGCGCTATTGAAGTATCTTTGGGTAAAAAACACCTTCTTCCTGCATGACATATGGGACTCAATAACCACGGCTGCCGTCCAGACAAATGTTATGCAGGCAATTAACAAGGCACATGTTATAAGGAAGGGCTTTGAATTTGAACTTGCTGCTATACCAATTTACAACACGACATTAAGCACTGGCTTTACCTTAGTAGACGCCAGAGACAGTGACACAGGACAACGCGTTACAGACACTCCTCGATATTCAATTGACCTCGGAGTTGAATATAACGACAAGCGCACCTTCAATGCCTCTATAAAGGGACACTACTTGAGTTGGTATACCAACTTATACGATAACAGCTATACATTTACCGGGGACAACTCATTTATCTGGGATATAAGCGCCACAAAACAGGTTTATAAGGATGAGCGCATAAAGGCCGCATTGTTTCTTAAGGGCGCAAACCTGCTCAACAACTCCCTGTACGGCTATGCCAATCGTCTTTATAACGGACGTCTTATGGAGATAGGTCTAAGGGCGGAGTTTTAATAAATGCACCAAGGGGGGGCAGCCTCTCTGCCAAAACGCCTGACAGCCATAGGCCTGACTGAACCCTCTTGTAAAATTTTGATTTCCTTGTTACCCCATAAATGTGTATAATGTCGCCATGAGGTTCTTTCATAGGAAACGCCTTAGCCTTGCAGCCGTGCTGGTCTTTGTCGCAGCCGCTGCGGTTTTAGCCGATGAGAGGCCGCCAGGGTCTGCCGAGGCAGCAATAACCATCTCAGAGGGTATTGCCATTGCCACCGCCGAAAGCCGCGTTATGAAGATTGCCTCTGCCAATATCAATATTTCTGAGAAAGAAAGCGATGTCGCTATGTCAATACTGCTGCCCTCGATTAACGCCGAAATTGCGCAGGGTTTTCTCAATAACAAGCCAATGGCAATATTTGGGACGATGCGTGTACCTATGGCTAACAGAAATTCACTCTCTTATGGAGTAAACATTAAACAATCACTTTATGATTTTGGGGCCAATATTGCGCGTTATCGAGCCTCTTTGGAATCGCAGGAGGCCGCAAAGGTAGACTATGAACGCATTAAAAATCTTACCGCCCTTGAGTTTCTCATTGGTTGCTATGAAGTCCTTGAGTACGACAAATTAATCGAGGTATCTTTAAAAGAAATCGAGCGCTTCGACGCTCATCATAAAGTAGCGCTTGAACTTTATAAAGAAGGCGTGATTACGAAAAACGATCTGCTTCAGGCCGAGGTCAGGCTCTCAGACTCACGGCAGCGCCTTGCTGCCTTGCGTAACTCTCGTAAGGTCTCGGCCTCAAGGCTGAATAACCTGCTTCAGAGGCCGTTGATGGCCGACCTGCGCATTGCCGAACCTGACGGGGCTGTGGCGTCGTCTGATAACGCTGAAATCGAATATTTTATAGAGATGGCTCAAAAGCAGAGGCCGGAGATAAAGATTGTCGGCCATGAGCTTGAGATATTAACGCTTCAACAGAGGATGAGGGCATCTGAATACCTGCCGACATTTTACGCACAAGCTGGTTATAACTACACAGAAAACGACTATCAGGTCTATGAGGGAAGTTGGTCAGTTATGCTTGGCGCCAGAATGAATATATTTAACGGCGGCTCAACAAGGGCAGAGTTGTCAAATCTGAAAATCAAAAAGGAAAGGCTTAGCGAACAGATGAGAAAACTCTCAGACGATATAGCGCTTGATGTAGAGCGATATTACCTGAGTATGAAAAGCGCCGTAGAGAAACTCAGCGTTATGAAAGACACTGTTTCTCAGTCAGAGGAAAATCTGAGGATAAACAAGGCTCGATACCAAAATGGACAGGGCACTGCCACAGACGTAGTTGACGCGATTACGCTGTCAACAGCGGCACAGACCAACTACTACAGCGCCATCTATGAACAGCAGCGCGCCTATGCCGGGCTTCTTTACGCATGCGGCTCTGACCTAAAGGAGATGTTTAAATAACGCGGGTAACTATGGAAGAAAAGACTGATAATAATAACCCAAAGACTGCCGCGAAAAAGAAGATTGCCATAACGCTTTTCGCTGTCATTGTTGCCGTTGGGGCGTTTATCGCGGTGTCTTATATGAGATATACCGCCTCGCATATTACTACGGACGACGCCTTTGTCGAGGGGACTATTTATGCGGTATCGTCAAAGGTGCCGGCGACTGTGAAGGCCGTTTATGTAAAAGAAAACCAGTTTGTTAAACAGGGAGACCTGCTTGTCGAACTTGACACTGAAGACTATGCCGTAAAGGTAAAAGAGGCCGAGGCCGCGTTAACCGCCGAAAAGTCAAGACTAAGCGAGGCCGGCTCAAGGCTTGATGCCGCAAAAACGGCGCTAAACGAGTACCACGCAAAGGTTGCCGCCGCTGCCGCAAATGTCGAGCTTTCCGAGGCAAACCTTGCTCAGGCAGTCTTAGATATCAAACGCGCAGAAAACCTTTATAAGCAGGAGGCCATATCGAAGGAAAAATATGAAAAAACTCAGACAAACTATAACGTCCTTGCGGCGGCGAAAAAGTCGGCCACAGAGCTGCTAAGACAGGTAGAACTGTCCATTGCCACGCAGCAGGCCGTCATTAAGCAGGCCGAGGCTCAGCGCGCCTCACAGAAATCGGCGATAGAACAAAAAGAGGCGTACCTTGAGGAGGCCAACCTCACAATGGGTTACACGAAGATATACGCGGCAGCCTCCGGCAATATCAACAAGAAGGGCGTCGAGGCAGGAAACCGCATTCAGGCAGGCCAGCCGCTTATGGCCATAGTGGCCCTCGATGACATATGGGTAGTTGCAAATTATAAGGAGACTCAGCTCTTAAAAATTAAACCCGGTCAGCGCGTTGAAATCATGGTTGACGCCTATCCCGGCAAGATTTTATATGGCAGAGTTGACAGCATTATGTCAGGTTCAGGGGCAGTATTTTCCCTGTTTCCACCTGAAAACGCTAGCGGCCATTACGTCAAGGTCGTCCAGCGCGTACCGGTGAAAATCGTCCTTGAGTCAAAGGCAGAGGCAGATGCAAACGTACTGCGAGTGGGCATGTCGGTTGTGCCTACTGTGTTAGTGCAATGACGTGTGCCGCATTAATGCGTTAATGTCGCAGAGATTTCTTTAATTGAGACGCAGACGCACCTGCCCCTGATATCATCCTCACGCAGCATAGACAGAGCTAATAGAGCCGGGAACTCCGCGCCGTCTTTGCGAACTCCTCTGACTTTAACATCGCTTACATTTATGACGCTTTCCGGCAGGGACGTTTTACTTTTCTTAAAGAAGGCGTCACGCCTGCCGTGGTGATGCGGGCGAATGCTTTCAGGGACCAGCATATCAATGTTTTTGCCAAGCAATTCGCCGTGGCCGTATCCAAATGTCTTGTCGGCCATAAGATTTGTCAGAACGATTTCCCCTGTCTGGTTAACAACCAGAATGCCGTCCGGAGAGGATTCAATGATGTCATGGTACCAGGTCTCTGTTTCTTTTAATATTCTCTGCTGAGAATCAAGTTTGCCGGCAAGCTGCCGCGTTGAGTCAAGCAGCTCTTTAGTGCGCAGATTGCGGTTAAGGATCTCTACATTCATTGCAACTATGGTTACCAGCTCATCGAGAAGCGATATGGATTCTTGCGTAAAAGCCGCCATGCCGGCCAGTTCTATGACCGCAATGGTCTGTTCGTTTTGTACGATGGGATAGACAATGACGGCCTTAGGCGCTGCCGTGCCAACTCCCCAATTGATAACCATGTCCGTGCCGCCTACGGCAATCGGCGCTCGTTCTTTCGCGCACTGCCCGATAAGTCCCTGGCCGACGCTAAATTCCTTATTCTCTGCAGGACAGCCATAGCCGCCGGCGAAGCGGAGTAATTTATTGTCCTCGTCTAAGACATATAACACCCCGTAGGCGGCATTAACTAACGGGGCGATATGAGAAAGAAGCTGTCCTGCAAGCTCCTCAAGGGTAACGGCCTTTTGAAGCGCCGAGGATATCTGTGAAATATGTGACTTGATGTTGGCGCGCGTCTCAAGTTCCCGTGCGTATTGCTTCAGTTCATGCTGAACTTCCTCTCTTTGCCTTATGACGGCCCGGAGGCGGCGGTTCCAAACGGCTACGAATATGATTATGATAAGCATGGCAGCGGCAATTGGCCCGACTATCCTCCAGTCAATCTCTGACTGATATTCTACGGCAAGCCAGCGGTCTATGATCGAAGCCTTTTCATCTTTGGATATGCCTGATAATGCCTTATCGAGCGAGGAGGCCATAAGCGGCCAGTCTTTCCTCACTCCAAAGGACATGTCATAGGTGTATTTAGTCTGGCCGACTATTTTGATATTGTTTAGCCCAAGTCTGTCTATGTTATATGATACGATTGCCATGTTGTCAAGGACCACATCTATGTTGCCGGCGGAGAGTTCCAGAAGCGCCGTGCGAATGTCAGGAAGCAGCATCATCTGCAATTTCGGGAAGTCGCGCCTCATCCAGGTCTCCATTATCAGGCCCTTTACTACGGCAACCCTCAGACCTTCAAGATTATCTATGCCGCTTATGTAGCGGACATCCTTGCGGGTGACGATAACTGCGGCAAACGTGGAGTAGGGCTTTGTAAACAGAACATCTTTGGCACGACTGGGGTCGGGTGAGATCTTAGGGATAACGTCTATCTCGCCCTCATTCAGCTTCTTCATAGCAGCGCTCACATTAAGTCCCGGAACAATGGCAATCTCAATGCCGAGGCGTTTGGCGCATGTCTCAATAAATCCCGCACTAATGCCTGAGTATACACCCTTTTCGTCTATGAATTCATAAGGCGGGCGGGCTGAGTCTACGCCTAAGCGTATCTTTTTGCCCTTGAGAAATTCCCTTTCCTCCTGAGTTAGTTGCATGTTCGGGCTGATTAGAGCGGTTTCCGGCGTGGCTGCATTAGCATAGAAAACGCATAGCAAGAGCAGCCCTGCCGCCATAAAACGCGCTAAGGCCACTGTCTATGGCTCCATGCCCAGTGACACGGCAATCTCTTTAAGCTTGCTAAGGGCGTCTTCATAGTCAAAATTAGCAATGCTTGCCGCAACCATTTTAGCCGCACTTGCCTGTCCTGCTGATCTCAGCATATCCACAACGCCGTCTATCATCTCTGCGGCCTGCGAATCATCGTCCGCAAGGAAGGCGGCGAGTTTTCTAATCTGGGCAGCGAGGGTTTCATTGTCCACCGCAGCCGTTTGCCGCGGCGCTTCAACTGTTGTCGGCATTGCCTGAGAAATCCTTTCAATCAGGCCGTTTAACTCAATCTCTGTCTCTTTCAGAGCGTCGGAGAGGCTGTCTGTCTGCCCCCTGTTTAAGATGCCTTCTAAGTTGGCAGCCGCCTCAAACATCCTGACCGCCCCGATGTTGCCGGCAAGTCCTTTGAGCGTATGAGCCTCGCGCGTTGCCGTAGTATTGTCGTTCGTTTCAATGGCCGCATTAATGCGCTCTAAAACTTCGGCCTGCGTCTCTTTGAAACGTAGTATCAGCTTACGGAGCAGTGCGGCGTTACCGCCCACGCGGTTTAAGGCATTTATTAATTCAAGTCCTTCTATGTTTGGCAGGGCAGTGTCTTCCGAAGGAACTGCCACAGGCGCTGCCACGGCAGGCCGCGTCTTTGGCTTTATCCATCGCGCCAGAGTCTCAAAGAGTTGACTGATATCAATGGGTTTGCCGATATGGGCATTCATGCCGCACTCAAGGCATTTCTCTTTGTCGCCGGCCATAGCGTTGGCTGTCATGGCCAATATTGGCAGTGCGTCAAAACGCTTATCTTGTCGAATCTGCCGCGTAGCCTCAAAACCGTCCATCACGGGCATCTGGCAGTCCATAAGAACGCCGTCATAGGCGGTCTGTCCAATTTTTTCGATTGCCTCAACGCCGTTTTCGGCAATGTCTACGCGCAGCCCCGCCCCCTGCAGGATTTCAAGCGCCAGTTCCTGATTAACCGGGTTGTCCTCAACCAGCAAAATATATGCGCCTTGTATGAGGGCTGAGGCCTCTTTGAAATCATCCCGCTTTGTCTGTCTGCGAGGGCGTACTACAACTTTTTTGCCAAGAGAGTTGAGAATGCTGTCAAGCAGGGTAGACGGGCTTATCGGTTTGACCAGAATGCCGTCCGTATCCTGAAGCTGCTCTATAAGCTCATCCTTACTATATGCGGTGACCATTATAAATGATGGCGTATTGGTAAGATTTACATCTGTGCGAATGCGCCTGACGGCCTCAACGCCGTCCATTTCCGGCATCTGCCAGTCCATAAGCACCAGTCCGTAGGGTTTGCCGCTGAGTTGTGCCAGCTCAAGCTCTGCAAGTGCCTCTGTGCCGCTGCTTACGGCAGAGGCGTCAAAGCTCAGCGATATCAGCATGGAAAGCATAATCTCTCTGGCGCTTGAGTTATCGTCAACCACCAAAATACGAAGACCTTGCACATCTGCGGACGATTCAGTGAGTACGCGCTGGTCTGGCTGCATACCGAAGCCGGC